>JAJUII010000022.1 GCA_029265505.1 Aeromicrobium choanae | reverse complement strand
GGACTCGCGCAGATCGGACTGCTGCGGGGTCTTGTCGGTCCGCTGCTCCGAGCCTCGGTTCAACTGGCTGATCGCCACCACGGGGATCTCGAGCTCCTTGGCGAGCAGCTTGATCTGGCGGCTGAACTCCGAGACCTCGACCTGGCGGTTCTCCACCTTCTTGCCGGACGTCATGAGCTGCAGATAGTCCAGCACGATGAAGTCCAGCCCGTGCTGCTTGCGGATGCGACGGGCCTTGGAGCGGATCTCGGGCATCGTCATGTTGGGGCTGTCGTCGATGACGATCGGGGCGGCCTGGACCGTCGCCATCGCCCGGCCGATGGCGTCCCAGTCCCGGCTCGACATCGAGCCGGCCCGCATGTGGTGGATCGCGACCTTGGCCTCCGCCGACAACAGGCGCATCGCGATCTCCGAGCCGGTCATCTCCAGGCTGAAGATGGCCGAGGTGAGCCCCTGCCGGATCGACGCATGGCGGACGAAGTCCAGGCCCAGAGTCGACTTGCCGACGCCGGGGCGGGCGGCGACCACGATCATCTGGCCAGGGCGGAAGCCCGTGGTCAGGCGGTCGAGGTCGGGGAAGCCCGACATCACGCCCTGCACCTCGCCGGAGCGGGTCTCGAGCTCCTCCAGCTCGTCGATCGTCGACGACATGAGATCGGACAGGACCGAGTAGTCCTCGCCGGTCTTGGTGCCGTCGACGTCGAGGACGGCCTTCTGCGCGCGGTCGACGATCTCCTCGATCTCGCCGGTGCCCGAGCGGCCCAGCTGGGCGACCTGCTGACCGACCTCGACGAGCCGGCGGAGCACCGCCTTTTCGTGGACGATCTCGGCGTAGTAGTCGACGTTGGCCGCGATCGGCACGCCCTGGACGAGATCGTGCAGGTAGGCCGCGCCGCCGACCTTGGCGATCTCCCCGCGCCGCGTCAGCTCGGCGGCGACGGTGATGGCGTCCGCCGGCTCACCCCGTCCGAAGAGGTCGCAGATGACGTCGAAGATGAGCTCGTGGGCGGGTCGGTAGAAGTCGCGACTCTCCAGGATGTCCATCGCCGGATCGATCGCATTCTTCGACAGCAGCATCGCGCCGAGCACACTCTGCTCGGCCGCCATGTCCTGGGGCGGGACGTCACCGGAGAACGATTCGCGTGGAGGTTCGGACTCGTACACGTCGGCGACGCTCACGGCACTCCCTTCGACGATCGGCAGCTTGGGGTCGAGGCTACGGTCGGCGGCCGACAGTTCCCCTCCCTCGGGACCCGCGGCCGGCCCACCTCCGCGACCCTACGGCGGCCGCCGAGGCCGGTCGAGGCCGCCGTGCACAGGGGATGTGAACAAATCGGCGAATCGTGTGGAAAACGCCGAGAACGAGTGTGCACAGTCGGTGGATCACTCTGTGGAAATCAAGGTGTGAGCGGGGTCACAACCGCCTCTGACCTGCGCAAACGTGTGTCACCAGGTGTGGACTGCAGAAACTTTCCCGGGAAAACCTTCAGGCGGGTTATCCACGTCACCCTGTGGGCAAGTCGGGAGACATGTCGACAAAGCAACCACACCAGTCACAGGGGTATCGTCGGGCCGTGCCGCTGTCCTCCCTCGACCGCAAGATCTGGGCGATCACCGTTCCGGCGTTCGCCGCCCTGATCTGCGAGCCACTCATGCTGATGGCGGACACCGCGATCGTCGGCCATCTGGGCAGCCGTGAGCTGGCCGCGCTGGGCGCGGCCTCGACCGTCCTGTCGACGCTCGTGGGGCTGTGCGTGTTCCTCGCGTACGGGAGCACCGCGACGGTGGCCCGCTACCAGGGGGCCGGAGAGCATCGGCGAGCCGTCGAGGCGGCGCTCGGCGGGATCTGGCTGGCCCTGATCGTCGGCGTGGCGCTGGGCCTGCTCACGGCGGTGGCGGCGCGACCGCTCGCGGCGGTGCTGGCGAGCTCCGACCCGGTCGCGGACCTCACCACCGAGTACCTGCAGGTCGCGGCGGCGAGCGTGCCGGCGGTGCTGCTCGTGCTCGCGGCGACGGGGGCGCTGCGCGGCGTCCTCGATCTGCGCACGCCCGTGGTGGTCATGGTGGCGGCCAACGTGATCAACGTCGTGCTCACGGTCGCATTCGTCTACGGTTTCGACCTGGGTCTGCGCGGCGCCGCGCTCGGGCTCGTCCTCGCGCAATGGGTCGCCGCCGCGGCCTTGGTGGGCACGGTGCTGTGGCACGGCCGTTCGGCGCAGGCCTCGGCGCGCCTGAAGTGGGCCGACGTGTCGCGTGCCGGGCGGGACGGCGTGCCGCTGCTGCTGCGCACCGCGAGCCTGCGCGCGGTGCTGCTGCTGGCGACGCTCGTCGCCGCCGGATTCGGCGACGCGGCGCTGGCCGCCCACCAGATCGCGACCACGCTGGTGATGCTCTTCGCCTTCGCCCTGGACGCCTTCGCGATCGCCGCCCAGACCCTGACCGGTCACCGTCTCGGCGCCGGCGACGCGGACGGAGCGCGCCACGTCACCCGACGGGTCGTCGCGTGGGGACTGGGCTTCGGCGTGGTCTCCGGTGCGATCCTGGCGATGACCGCCCCGTGGGTAGCACGCGCGTTCAGCCCCGACGTCGACGTACGAACGGCCGCCGTGCCGGCGCTCCTGCTGGTCGCGGCGATCCAGCCCGTCTCCGGGATCGTGTTCGTGCTCGACGGCGTGCTGATCGGCGCCGGCGACGGTGTCTACCTGGCCTGGGCCGGGCTGCTCACCATGGTCGTCTACGCCCCGGTCGCGCTGGCGATCAGGGCGACCGAAGCCGGCTTCACCTGGCTGTGGGCGGCGTACGCCCTGTTCCAGTCGACACGCTGGGTGACCCTGTGGATCCGCCAGCGCAGTGAGCGCTGGCTCGTGCTCGGATCGCGCTGATCCTCACACGGAGTTCACCTTGATCTCAGCCGGATGAAACATTCGGCCGCTGTGCTGGCGTCATGAGCATGACGACCGTCTCGAGCGCGTTGGCCCGGTTGGGCACCGAGACCGGCGCGCGCCCCGTGCCCGGCCACATCGGCCGGATCTACGTCATGACCACCGACGACGTGGCCGACGCCCTCGCCGATGTCGGCGGAGAGGCCGCCGTCGTGGCCCCGCGAGGATCTCGCAGTCGCACCGTCCACGGCACGACCCGACCGACCGGCGGGCTGCGGAGCCTGCTCGGGCGGCCTCGCTTCGTTCCCTGCCGAGAGGTCGAGCGCACCGAGCTCAACCTCGCGACCGGCACCGCACGGATCGACCTGGAGGTCGGCACCGACGTCGCCATCGTGCGGACCTACGCCCCACCGAGCGGCACGGCGCTGGATCAGGCTCTGTGGTGGCGGGGCCACCGCGTCGCCGCCCGCGACCGCGATTGAACGAGGTTTCCTGTCACTTCACGAGGGAAGCTTTCCCCTTGAAGTGACGGTTTCCCCGGTTAACCGGGGAAACCGTCAGCGCCGCCAGTAGCCGGTGGCGTCGAGGCAGTCGCGGGGGACAGCGCGCTCGTCGGAGAGGAAGCGGCGGACGCGGCGGACGGCGCCGGCCTCGCCGGCGACCCAGCAGAACGTCGGGACCGCGGGCCACGGCAGGCTCGCCACCGCGTCGAACCAGGCCTCGGCGCCATGTACCCAGGTCAGCGACACGCCGGCGCGCTCCGGCAGCTGTTGAATGCTCGCCGGGGAGGGGACGTCGACGATGATGTCGACCGCCACCGAGGCGGTCCACTCGTCGAGGAAGCGCCCCACCGCCGGCAGCGCCGTCTCGTCGGCGACCATCACGATCCGGTCGACACCCTCGGGGAGTCGGAGGGACCGTGTCGGGCCGACGATCCACGCCGGATCGCCCGGCTTGGTCCGCCGTGCCCACCCGGCGGCGAAGCCGCCCTCGTGCAGGACGAAGTCGAGGTCCAGCAGCCCGCCGTCATCCGTCGGGACGAAGCGGCGCGGCGTGTAGTCCTTCGCCACCGGGCGGCCTCCGGCGCCGCCCCACTCCAGTCGATCCGGACCCTGCACGGGCAACGGCGGCCGCTCCTGGCCCTCCATCGGCACGAGCAGCTTGACGTGGTCGTCGAATCCGGTCGAGCGGAACGCGGCCGCGGTCCCGCCGGAGACCGGGAACTCCCGCAGCTGCTCGCCGGTCAGCCTCACCCGTCGCGTGGTCGCGCTGACGTCCGTGACCTCCACGACGCGCAGTTCGCGCAGGACGGTCGGCCAGGCGACGGCTTCGCGCCTAGTCCGTGCCATCGGATTCCTCCTTCGCCTCGAAGCCGGCGGCGGTCCAGTCCAGATCCGCGAACGCGGTCGGTCCGTAGTTGACCACCCGAGGATGCACCGCCATGACGGACGGCACCACCGCCAGGGGCAGGATCGACGCCTGGGCCCGTGCGACCTCGTCGAGCTCCCGGACCGCCTCCACACGCGGACCCTCGGCGACCTCGCCGATCGCCGCGTCGAACGCCTCGCCGATCGCCTTGGACGCCTTGCCGGTGAAGTTGAGCGGACTGTCGACCGGCGTGAACAGACGGCGCAGGTCACCGAGGTCGAACGCCTGCGACTGCCACGTGAAGGTCGTCAGGTCGAAGTCGAGCGGGATCACCACGTCGTCGAAGAAGGACTGCTCCGCGACGGGCTCGACCTCGACCTCGATGCCGACCTCGGCCAGGTTCTCGGCGATGAGTCGGGCACGCTCGGCCGCGCCCGAGCGGGTCTGCGGGACGGGGAATCGCAGCGACAGCCGCTGCTTGCCACGACGCATCACCCCGTCGTCGCCCGGCTTCCATCCCGCCTCCCGCAACAGGGACCGCGCCTCGTCGAGACGTCGACGCGGTGGCGTCGACTCGTGACCGAGCTGTCCGGGTGCCAGCACGAGCGAGTCGCGGGTGACGGTCTCGACACCGTGCCGCCGTGAGGCCTCGGCCACGATCTCGTCGACGTCGACCGCAGCGACCACCGCGCGGCGGACTTCGGGCTCCGACAGCGGGCCGGTGCCGCCGTTGATCGTCAGGTGCGTCCAGTCGGCGCTGATCGAGGACCGCAGGTCCTCCTCGGCCAGGGCGCCCAGGTTCGCCGGGAGCACCGGCGTGGCGTCAAGCTCCCCAGCCAGGAAGGCCTTCGCCAGCACCTCGGGATCTCCGATGCGCCACACGATGGACTCCAGCCGCGGCGGCTCACCCCACCAGCGCGGGTTGCGCTCCAAGGTGATCGTGCCGGTGCGGCGCTCGATCGCCGAGACGACGAACGGTCCGTTCGACGACGGGGCCTTGGTCCTCATGCCCTCGTTGAACATCGCGGCGGACTTGGTGAAGGCGCGCGGCAGGACCGGGTAGACCGCGGCCGGCCAGTCGGCGTGGGGACGCTCGAAGACGATCTCGTAGGCGAAGTCACCGTCGGGCTCGACCGACTCCACGTCGTCGAAGACCTCCGCCGGGGCGGCGGCGAAGTCCTCGTCCTGCATCGCGTCGACGAAGGCCACCATGTCGGCCGAGGTGATCGACGTGCCACCCTGCCAGACCGCGTCCTCGTTGAGCTCGACGCGGACTGTGAACGGATCGCGATCGACGATCTCGACCGAGCTGGCGTAGTCGGGGTCGACCGACCACGTGCCGTCCTCGGCCACCCGCACGGCGGAGCCACGCGTGGGCGCGAGGATCTGGGGCGCGGTGCTGGCCACCCCGTCGGTGTGGACCGGGTTGAAGGTGGCCGGGAAGGACCCGACGCCCAGCCGGAGAGTGCCACCCTCCTCGACCTCGTCACGATCGACGGGACGCACATCGGCGAGGGGAAGCTCGCGCTCGACGGGAGGCTCCTCGTCGGGAGCCTCGTCCGTGCAGGCCGCCACGAGAAGCCCGCACAGCGCGAGAACAGCAAAGCGCCGGGCCCCGCGCACAGCGGGACCCGGCGACTTGCGGATCACTTGGAGGGGACGACGTTCAGCTTGACGGTCGCGGTGACCTCGGGGTGCAGGCGCACCGTGACGGTGTGCGAACCGAGGCTCTTGATCGGGTTGCCGACCTCGATGCGACGCTTGTCGACCTTGGCGCCGGCCTCGGCCAGCGCATCGGCGATCGCCGAGACGGTGACCGCGCCGAACAGGCGTCCGCCCTCGCCCGCGTGGGCGGGGACGTTGATCGGAGCCGCCTCGAGCGTGCCCTTGACGGACTTCGCGGTCTCCAGATCGTGGATCGCGCGAGCCTCGCGGGCGGCCTTGATCGACTCCACCTGCTTGGCGGCACCCTTGGTCCACCGGATGGCGTAGTTGCGCGGCAGCAGGAAGTTGCGGCCGTAGCCGTCCTTGACCTCGACGATGTCGCCGGGCTGACCGAGGTTCGAGACCTCGTGGGTGAGGATGAGCTTCATCTGTTCTGCTCCTGACTCAGCGACCGCTGGACGTGTACGGCAGCAGCGCCATCTCGCGCGCGTTCTTGATCGCCTTGGCGATCTGACGCTGCTCCTGGACGGAGACGCCGGTGACGCGGCGGGCACGGATCTTGCCACGGTCGGAGATGAACTTCCGCAGCAGCGCGGTGTCCTTGTAATCGATGTGGGTGACGCCGGCAGCCGTGAGCGGGTTGCTCTTCTTCTTCGGCTTCCGGACAACGGGCTTGGCCATGATGCTCCTGGAAAAAGTGGTGCTACGTGAGGGAAATCAGAAGGGGGGCTCTTCGGTCGAGCCGCCGGCGCCGCCCCAGGGGTCGCCCCCGGCGGGTGACTGCGGCTGAGAGGGCTGGCCCCAGGCGCTGGCGTCGGGCTGGGAGGCCTGCTGACCACCGAAGCCGCCACCGGCGTTGCCACCGGCGAAGCCTCCGGCGTTGCCGCCTCCGAATCCGCCGCCGCCCTGGCCGCCACCGCTGACGCGGGTGACCTGGGCCGTGGCGTTGCGCAGCGACGGGCCGACCTCGTCGACCGTCATCTCCACGCTGGTGCCGCGGCTTCCGTCCTGGCGTTCGTACTCGCGGACCTTCAGCGCGCCGGTCACGATGACCCGCGTGCCCTTGGTGAGCGAGCCGGCGACGTTCTCGGCCAGCTGACGCCACGCCGAGCACCGGATGAACAGCGTGTCGCCGTCCTTCCACTCGTTGGTCTGACGGTCGAACGTGCGCGACGTCGACGCGACCGTGAAGTCGGCGACCGCCGCGCCCGACGGCGTGAACCGCAGTTCGGGATCGCGCGTCAGGTTGCCGACGAGGGTGATGGTGGTTTCGCCTGCCATGACTCAGCCTTCTCTCGAGGTGCTCTCGCGAAGATTCTGTCGGATCGGTGGGACGGTTTCAGCCCGTCCACAGATCACTTCGCGTCGGGACGCGTGACCTTCGTACGGACGACGGACTCGTTCAGCGACAGCTGACGATCCAGTTCCTTGACCGAGTCGGGCTGAGCGGTCAGGTTCACGACGGCGTAGACGCCCTCGGACTTCTTGTTGATCTCGTAGGCGAAGCGACGCTTGCCCCACACGTCGATCTGCTCGACCGTGCCACCGTCGGCGACGACGGTGTTGTTGAGGTAGGTCGACAGGCTCTTCTCGACCGAACGCTCGTCGACGTCCGAGTCGAGGATGACCATGAGTTCGTACTTGCGCAGTGACACTGCGGATTCTCCTTTGGACTGAGCGGTGACGGGCCTTCCGTCACAGGAGTGTGCGTTGCCTCCGTGGCAACCTCACGAGTCTAACAGCGGCCGACCGCCCCCGGCGAATCCTCACTCGCCGGCGATCGCCTCGAGCACGTCGAGCCTGGCCGCACGGCGGGCGGGCAGCACCGCGGCGAGCACGCCGACCACCGCCGCGAGCACGACGAAGATCGCGAGCGACGCCGCGGGCACGGCCAGATCGGTCAGTCCGTCGTCGGCGAACGACCGCTGCAGGGTGACGCCGAACAGCAGTCCGGCGCCGATGCCCAGGACCGCCCCGAGCACGGCGATGGCGACCGACTCCAGGCGCACCATGCGACGCAGCTGCGGGCGGGTGAGCCCCACCGCGCGCAGCAGACCGATCTCACGCGTCCGCTCGATGACGCTGAGCGCGAGAGTGTTGACGATGCCCAGGACCGCGATCACGATCGCCAGTCCGAGCAGCGCGTAGATGAGGTAGAGCAGCGTGTCGACCTGGGCCCGCTGGGCCTCGGCGAACGCCTGCTTGTCCTGCACCACGATCGTCGGATTGTCACCCACGGCGCGCTCGAGGGCCGCCCGGACGGTGCGGGTCCCGCGGTCCGGCTCGACGTTGACCGCCAACGTCGTGTCGCCGCGCTTGATGCCGGCCCGCGGCACCATCGACATCGGCACGACGGCCTGGCCCACGACGTTGCTGTCGGCATAGACACCCGAGACGGTGACGTCGAGGTCGGCTCCCGGGAACCCCAGCTCCACGCGGTCCCCCGCGCCGACGCCCAGACGCTCGGACGTCGACTCACTGACGGCGATCTCGTCATCGCCGCTCGGGGACTCGCCCGCGACGTAGTCCAGGGTGAAGATCTCCTGGAACGAGTCGACCTCGATCGCAGACGCGAAGGTCTGCGCCCCGTCGAGGTCGAACACCAGCAACTGGCTGGGTGAGGTCTGCGCGACCCCCGGGACCTCGGCGACGGCCTCGGCGATCTTCGGCGAGAACGGCTGATTGCTGACGTTCTGGATCAGGAAGTCCGCCGAGAACTCGCGGTCGACGCCGGCATCGATGGACTTGTTGATCGAGGCGCCCAGGATCGACATCGTCGTCACGAGCGCCAGCCCGATCATGAGGGCGGATGCCGTCGCCGCGGTGCGGCGCGGGTTGCGGCGCGCGTTCTGCGCGGCGAGCAGGCCCACCGCCCCGAAGACGGCTCGGTACAGGACGCCGAACACGGCCAGCACCGGCGCGGCGATGAGAGGGCTGCCCAGCGCGACGGCCATCAGCACGCCGAAGATGCCCAGGCCCACCCAGATCACCGGCCGCGGGACGTCGAGCCACAGGCCCGCCGCCATCGCGCCGGCGCCGGCCAGACCGAAGAGCAGCGCGAGCGCCAGGCGCCACCGCAGTGAGGACTCCGGCATCGCGACCTCGTCCCGCATCGCCGCGATCGGCGGCACGCGGCCGGCCCGACGAGCGGGCACCCAGGCGGCCAGCATCGTCACGAGGACGCCGACGACGTAGGACACCACGACGGTGCGCGGCTGGAAGACGAGCGCGGTGCCCGACAGATCGAGGCCGACGTTGCTGAACAGGACCTTCAGCAACAGCGCCAGGCCGAAGCCGAGACCCAGGCCGACGGTCGAACCGACCAGCCCGACCACGCATGCCTCGATCAACACCGAGCGACCGATCTGACGGCGGGAGGCCCCCAGGGCCCGCAGCAGGGCCAGCTCGCGACTGCGCTGGGCGACCAGGATCGAGAACGTGTTGACGATCAGGAAGGTGCCGACCACGAGCGCGATCGCCGCGAACACGAGCAGGAAGGTGTTGAGGAAGCCGAGCAGCTGGTCGAACAGGTCCTTGGACTCCTGCGCCACCTCATCGCCGGTGACCGCCTCGGTGCCCTCGGGGATCACCTCGGCGACGGCGTCGGCGACCTCGCGCTGGCTGAGACCCTCCACCCCGTCGATCTGGATGACGTTGAACGCGTCCTCGCCGTCGAGGAAGTACCGCTGGGCGCTCGCGTCGTCGAAGACCACCAGGGTGGCTCCGGCCAGACCGCCGGCGGAGAACTCGAACGTGCCGACGAGGCGTGCCTCGAGAACGGGCGGATCGGACGGCATCGCCAGTCGGACCGTGTCGCCGACCGCGTACCCGGCCAGGTCGGCCGAGCGGGCGTCGAGGGCGATCTCACCCTCCTCACGCGGCACCTCACCGGCCTTCCAGTCGATGATCTGCTCGCCCGCGGCGTTCGGAACCGGATCGTCGCTGCCGGCGTTGTAGGCGATCGTCGGCGCCCCGGTGCCGCCCAGGAGACGGTTGTCGCGCTTGATCACGAACAGTCCGGTCGAGTTGACGACGCCCTCGACCTTGTCGACCTCCGGGAGCTCGGCGATCCGGTCGACGTACTCGGCCGGGATCGAGCGCGCGTCACGGTTGATGCCCATCGCGATCGCGTCGCCGTCCTCGGTGGCGGGCCGGACCGCGACGTCGGTCACCGTGCCGTAGGCGATCCGGTCGAAGCTGCGACCGATCGTGTCGGTGAACACGAGCGAGCCCGACAAGAACGCGATCCCGAGGACGATCGCGAAGGCGCTCAGCAGCAGGCGCACCTTGCGCGCCACGAGATTGCGCCAAGTGACGATGCGCACGTCAGGCGCCCATCCGCCGCTGGATCGAGCTCATGCGCTCGAGCACCGTCTCGGCCGTCGGCTCGCGCAGCTCGGACACCACCCGCCCGTCGGCGAGGAACACGACCCGGTCGGTGTGACTCGCGGCGACCGGATCGTGGGTGACCATGACGATCGTCTGACAGAATTCGTCCACGCTGCGGCGCAGGAAGGACAGCACCTCGGCCCCGGAGGTCGAGTCGAGATTGCCGGTCGGCTCGTCGGCGAACACGATCTCGGGTCGGCTGACCAGGGCGCGTGCGCAGGCCACACGCTGCTGCTGGCCGCCGGACATCTCGTTCGGCCGGTGGGTGAGCCGGTCGGCCAGACCGACGGCGTCGATCACCCGGTCGTACCACTCGCGATCGGGCTTGCGGCCGGCGATCGACAGGGGCAGCAAGATGTTCTCCTCGGCGGTCAGCGTGGGCACGAGGTTGAACGCCTGGAAGACGAAGCCCAGCTTCTCGCGGCGCATGATCGTCAGCGCCTTGTCGTCGAGCTCGGACAGGTCCGTGTCGCCGATCGTCACCCGGCCGGAGCTCGGCACGTCGAGGGCGGCCATGCAGTGCATCAGCGTCGACTTGCCCGATCCGGACGGGCCCATGACGGCGGTGAACTCCCCACCGAGGATGTCGATCGAGACGCCGTCGAGGGCGCGCACCTGCGCGTGGCCCTTGCCGTAGGTCTTGACGAGGTCGGTGGCGCGCGCCGCGACAGTGGTCATGACCGAAAGCCTAGGCGACGCGACCCCCGACCCCGGCGACGACGACGTCCGGTGCGGGGTCGTCTCACTCGATCTCGGCTGACCCGCCCCACAGGTCGACGCGCGCATCGGCGTCGTGCCCGACGAGCTCGTCGATCCGGCGCAGCTCCTCGTCCGAGAAGGAGGTGTTCTGCACGGCGGCGATGTTCTCGTCCAGCTGACGGGTGCTCGACGCGCCGATGAGCGCGGAGGTGGCGGCACCCGGTCGCAGCACCCACGCGATCGCGAGCTGGGCCAAGGTCTGGCCGCGCTCGCGGGCGAGGTCGGCCAGGGCGCGCAGGCGGTCTCGGTTCTGCTCCACGAGCGACTCGTCGAACGACGTGCGACCGCCGGAGCGCTCGACCGGCTCGTCGCCGAGGTACCGGTCGGTGAGCAGGCCCTGGGCGAGCGGGGTGAAGGCGATCGAGCCCATCCCGACCTCCTCGAGAGTGTCGAGGAGCTCGTCTTCGATCCAGCGGTTCACCATCGAGTAGGCGGGCTGGTGGATCACCAGCGGGGTGCCCAGATCGGCCGCGATCTCGGCCGCACGGCGGGTCCGCTCGGCCGAGTACGAGGAGATCCCGACGTAGAGCGCCTTGCCCTGGCGCACCGCGGTGTCGAGCGCCCCGATGGTCTCCTCCAGCGGCGTGTCCGGGTCGGCGCGGTGCGAGTAGAAGATGTCCACATGATCCAGACCCATCCGCTGCAATGAGGCGTCCAGGCTGGACAGCAGGTACTTGCGCGAGCCGAGGAACCCGTACGGTCCGGGCCACATGTCCCAGCCGGCCTTCGTGGAGATGATCAGCTCGTCGCGGTACGGGCGGAAGTCCCCGCGCAGCATGCGGCCGAAGTTCTCCTCGGCCGAGCCCGGCGGCGGACCGTAGTTGTTGGCCAGGTCGAAGTGGGTGATGCCCAGGTCGAAGGCATGGCGCAGGATCTCGCGCTGGGAGTCGAAGGTCCGGTTGTCACCGAAGTTCCACCACAGACCCAGGCTGATCGGGGGCAGCAGCAGGCCGGACCGGCCCACGCGGCGGTATTCCAGCGACTGGTAGCGGTCGGCGTCGGCCTGCCACGGACGGTGGGTCTCGGCGACGCGACGGCGGGTCCACGAGGTGCTCATGGGTCCACCGTAGAACCTTGGGCGAGCACCGCCGGCGGGCCCCGGCTCAGGCCAGGCGGGTGATGTCGACCTCGACCGTCGTCTCCACCTCACCCGACGTCGCGTAGATGCCGCGCAGATTCGGGTTGTCGTCGAAGTCGCGCCCGCGGGAGGCGACGATGTGGCGCTCGCCGGGGACCTCCCCGCCGGTGACGTCCCAGCCCACCCAGTGACCGTCCCACCACTCCAGCCAGGCGTGGGACTCGGTGCGCACGGTCCGGTCGATCTGCGGATCGGCGTCGGGATGGACGTACCCGGCGACGAAGCGCGCCGGAATCGAGGCGTGTCGCAGGGCGCCGATCGCGACGTGGGTGATGTCGTGGACGACGCCGCTGCCGTTCTCCCACGTCTGTGCGGCGGTCGCGCTCACGTGCGTGGCCGCCACGAGCCGCCGGACCCGGTCACGGATCAGCGCCACGACCTCGTCGACGTAGGCGGCGGGACTGGGCGCCGCGGCGCGGATCCGATCGAGCTCGGGCACGAGGGAGTCGGCGGGACGGACCCGGTCCTGCTGGTGGACGAACTCGCAGTACCGGTCCAAGGTGTTCGGGTCCAGGGCGTCCCAGCCGATCGACTCGCCGGGCTCGGCCGGGTCGGCGGTGTCCACGATCGAGGTCGCGACGACGGTCAGCCGATCGTGGGGCTCGGTGACCTCGAACGCGGTCACCGTCGAGCCCCAGTAGTCGCGATACTCCTGCGACCAGGCCGTCGGCGTGATCTCCAGGCGCGACCGACGCACGTACTGCTCCGCGGTGGTCTGCGGGGTCAGCCGCGCCTCGCTGTACGAGGCGGCGGCCGGCTCGGAGTACGTGTACGTCGTCGCGTGACGCACCTGCATGCGCATGCTCACAGCGAGACCCTCCCTCGCCAGGTGTGCCAGTCCTCCTGGGCGAAGTAGCGCGAGGTGATCGCATCGTTCGCCGCGGCACAGACGCGCTGCAGCCGCTCCATCTCGAACGGCATCGTCTCCAGGATCTCGCCCAGCGGGCGATACTCGATCTCGGTGCGCGCCCGACCCAGCAGACGCAGCGCCTCGTCGCGGAAGCCCGCCCGTCGTCCCGTGATGTCGAGTCGCTGCAGGGCGCGCTCGGCCTCGGTCAGGCTGGAGACCAGCGAGCGGGGGAACCACCGGTCCAGGAGCAGGTACTCCGCGGCCGCGCTGTCGGTCTCGATCCCCCGGTAGGTGCGCAGGAAGCTCTCGTAGCCACCGCAGGCGCGCAGCGTGTTCGGCCAGGCGATGCCGGTGCCGCCGGCGCTCGCCGCCGTGGACAGCAGGCGGGCCGTCATGTCGGTCCGCTCGATGCTGCGTCCCAGCACGTAGAAGTACCAGCCCTGGTCCCGTGGCATCGAGTCGTCGGCGGTGCCGGCGATCATCGCCGTCCGCCGGCGGACCCAGTTGAACATCTCGACGGGCCGCATCGACGTCACGGCCGGGACGCCCTGCCAGGTGGTGTTGATCGCCGACCAGACGTCGGTGGAGAGCACCTCCCGCGCGCTGCGCGCCGCCTCCCGCATCGAGCCGATCACGGCCGCGATCGAGCTGGGCGAGGTGGCGTCGTACGCCAACAGGTCGAGCATCGTCCATCGGTTCGGGACCCCGGCGTACTCCTCGATCCCCATCACCGCGAAGAGCTGGCGGCAGCTGCTGAGCTCGTCGGTGGCCGGATCCTCCACGAGCACCTGCATCTGCACGTCCAGCAGACGGGCGGTGTCGTCGGCCCGCTCCAAGTAGCGGCCGATCCAGAACAGTGACTCGGCGATCCGGCTGAGCATCACGCCTCCTCGGACGGTACCGACACCGGGGCCATCGTCTGCGTCGTCGTCATCGGATCCAGCTCGGGCTCGGCGTCGAGCGGCTCGGTGGGTCGGGCGAGCACCCAGGTGTCCTTCGACCCGCCGCCGCGGCTGGAGTTCACGATGAGCTCGCCCTCCGGCAACGCCACCCGGGTCAGTCCACCGGGCAGCACCCAGACGTCCTCGCCGTCGTTGACGGCGAACGGACGCAGGTCGACGTGGCGGGGGCGGATGCCCCCCTCGACGAGGGTCGGCACCGTCGACAGCGAGATCACCGGCTGGGCGATCCAGTCGCGCGGCGCGGCCACCAGGCGGCGGCGCAGATCGTCGAGCTCCTCGCGGCTCGCCGAGGGTCCGATGACGATGCCCTTGCCGCCCGAGCCGTCCACCGGCTTGAGCACCAGCTCGTCGAGTCGGTCCAGTACCTCCTCGAGCTGGTCGGGATCGCCGCAGCGCCAGGTGTCGACGTTGCGCAGGATCGGCTCCTCGCCCAGGTAGTAGCGGATCAGGTCGGGAACGTAGGTGTAGAGCAGCTTGTCATCGGCGACCCCGTTGCCCACGGCGTTGGCGATCGTGACGTTGCCGGCGCGGGCGGCGTTGATCAGACCCGGGACGCCGAGCACCGAGTCCGCCCGGAACGCCAGTGGATCGAGGAACTCGTCGTCGATCCGACGGTAGATGACGTGGACCGGGGCCAGGCCCTCGGTGGTCCGCATCATGACGCGGCCGCCGTGACACACCAGGTCGCGCCCCTCGACCAGCTCCACGCCCATCGTGCGCGCCAGCAGGGTGTGCTCGAAGTAGGCCGAGTTGTAGACGCCCGGGGTCAGGACGACCACCGTCGGATCCGCGACGCCGGCGGGGGCGGCGGCACGCAGCGAGCGCAGCAGGCGGTGCGGATACTGCGCGACAGGCCTGATCCGGTGGTCGGCGAACACCTCGGGCAGGCCGCCGGACATCGCCCGCCGGTTGGTCATCACGTACGAGACGCCCGACGGCACGCGGGCGTTGTCCTCCAGGACGCGGAACTCGCCCTCGCCGTCGCGGATCAGGTCGATCCCGGCGACGTGGATCCGGACGCCGTTCGACGGCTCGATCCCCGCGACCACGCGGTGGTAGTGGTGCGAGGTCACGACCGTCTCGCGCGGCACGACCCCGTCACGGAACAGTTCGCCGGCGCCGTAGGCGTCGGCCAGGAACGCCTCGAGCGCCTTGACCCGCTGCTTGACACCGGCCTCGACGTGGTCCCACGCCTCGGCCTCGATGATCCGGGGCACGATATCGAGCGGAAACGGCCGCTCCTCGCCCGCGACGCCGAACGTGATGCCCTGCTCCAGATAGGACGACGCGAGTCCGTCCGCGCGCTGGCGCACCTCCTCCGGCGACATGGTCGCGAACGCCGCGTACAGCGTCCGGTACAGGCCGCGCACCCCGGAGGGGCCGTACATCTCGTCGTGGCCCGCGACCGGTCCGTATCCGTCGAAGAGGGGCGAGTCGGTCACCGTTCCACCATAGGCGCGGAAGGTGTCGAGCACGTTTCGACGCGTCGTCCTGCCGAATTCCGCGCATTTGCGGCTAGGCTTTCCTCCGGAGAGAGGCGCGGTCATGACCGATGTTCTGGTGCTCAACGCGAGCTACGAGCCGCTGCAGCGCGTCTCCCTGCGGCATGCCATCAAGATGCTGGTGCGCGAGGTCGCCGTCATCGAGGAGTCTCACGACGAGACGTTCGGGCCCTTTCCCAAGCCGAAGGTGCTGCGTCTCGTGCGCTATGTCGTCGCCCGCTGGATGCACCGCCGCTCGCGACTGTGCACCAAGAGCGCGATCAAGGCGCGGGACAAGATGTGTGCGTACTGCGGCGGCTCGGCCGAGACCGTCGACCACGTGATCCCCCGCTCCCGCGGCGGCGGTCTGACCTGGGAGAACGCGGTGGCCGCATGTCTGCGCTGCAATCGCAAGAAGGGGAACCGCACTCCGGCCGAGGCCGGGATGACCCTGCTCATCACACCGAGCCGCCCGACGGCGTTCGTCGCCTGACCGAACGAGGTTCTATGTCACTTCGCGAGGGAAGCTTCCCTCGCGAAGTGCAGGTTTCCCCGGTTAACCGGGGAAACCGTCAGAGGCCGACCGACTCGTAGATGCGCTCGAGCTCGTCGAGGTAAGCACCCTCGTCCTGGCCGGCGCGGCGGTAGGCCTCCATCGCCTCGGCCTGGATCTTGTCGGCGACCTCCTCGTAGCGGGCGTTCCACTTCTCGGCGTCGATCTGCCAGTAGCCGCACGTGTAGAAGGAGGTCTGGGGCCAACCGAGGCCCCGGCGCAGATGCTTGCGCACCGCGCGGCTCGCGCGGGCCTCGCCGGCGAGCCAGACGTAGTGGCCGGTCGGATCGGTCGGCAGCGGGCGCTCGAGCACGGCGGCCTCGAGGGCTCCGGGAACGTCGTTGTCACACTCGACGATCTGCCAGCGGACGGTGACGTCCGCCGGCGACGGGAGCGGCACCTCGTCCGCGGGGTCGGTCAGCACGACGTGGACGTCGGCGCTCACGCCCGGCTCCAGCTCGCGCAGGATCCGCGCCAGCGCCGGGACACCGGTGATGTCGCACACCAGCAGCTGGTGCGTCGCGTCGGGGAGCGGGCGGTACAGGCCGTGCGGCTCGATGATGCCGACACGGTCGCCGACCTCGCAGGTGGCGGCCCAGTCCGAGCCCACCCCCCGCTCGTGCAGCGCGATGTCGACGTCGACGCGCACGTCGCCGTCGACCACCCGGTGGTCCGAGATCGTGTACACCCGCGGCACGAGCTCCTCGGCGCCCTCGGGGTACCGGAAGGACCAGTCCTCGCCGATCTCGGGCAGGACGACCGGCGCACCGGGCCGCGGCGGCAGGAGCAGGCGGACGTACTCGTCGGGGATGCCCGTGGACTCCCAGCCGTCGAGCCCTCCGAGCGTCACCGACACGAGATGGGGCGTCAGCGAACGCCGCCCCACGACGGTTGCGGCAAAGGTCTTCACACGCTTCCCCTCACAGTTGGTAAGTCGAGCCTAACAAGGGGGGTTGGATAGCCTCGACGACGTGACCTTGCGCGTACGCCCCATCTCCCCCGACGAGCACCTCGGGTTGGTCTCCGCCCGCGGGACGGCGAGCTTCCTGCAGACCCCCGCCTGGGCCGCCGTCAAGAGCGAGTGGCGCGGCGAGACGCTCGGATGGTTCTCCGGCTCCGACCTGATCGGAGTCGGACTCGTGCTGTATCGCCAGGTCCCCCGCCTCAAGCGGTACCTGGCCTACCTGCCGGAGGGCCCGGTGCTGGACTGGAGCGGCGACGTCGAGGCGGCCCTGACGACACTGCGCGAGCACCTGAAGGCCCGAGGTGCGTTCGGCATCCGCATCGGCCCGACCGTCGTCACCCGCCGCTGGGAGGCCCCGACGCTCAAGGCCGCGCTGGCCGACGACGTGCTGACCCGTCTGGCCGACGTGCCCGCCGACCACAGTGACTCCGCGGCGCTCGCGCTCGCCGACCGACTGCGTGCGCTCGGCTGGCGGGAGCAGTCGACCGCGGGCGGCTTCTCGGCCGGACAGCCCAAGTACAACTTCCAGGTGCCTCTGCGCGGCCGCTCCGAGGACGACGTGCTGGCCGGGATGAACCAGCTGTGGCGCCGCAACATCCGCAAGGCGGCCAAGCTCGGCGTCGAGGTCACCCTCGGCGACCGGGACGATCTGGCCGAGTTCCACCGGGTGTACGTCGAGACCGCCGAGCGCGATCGCTTCACCCCGCGCCCGCTGGCGTACTTCCAGACGATGTGGGACGCCATGACGGCCGAGGATCCCGACCGGCTGCGGCTCTACCTCGCCCGTCACGAGGGCGATCTGGTGGCCGCCACGACGATGGTGCAGGTCGGCACCCACGCTTGGTACTCCTACGGCGCCTCGACGACCGCCAAGCGCGAGGTCCGGGGATCGAACGCGATCCAGTGGCAGATGATGCGCGACGCGCTCGCAGCGGGCGCCGAGGTCTACGACATGCGCGGGATCACCGACACGCTCGACCCGAACGACCCCCATGTGGGCCTACTGCAGTTCAAGGTCGGCACCGGCGGTCAGGCCGTGGAGTACCTCGGCGAATGGGACCTGCCGATCAACCGTCCGCTCTACGCGGCCTTCACCGCCTACATGCGCCGCCGCGGCTGACCCGCCCGCGGCGAGACTCTCGCGAGCCGTCCGCCATGATGGGGCGCATGGCGTTCGACCTCACGATCCGAGCGGCGGACTGGCGCGCACATCTGGCCCAGGCACGGACGGCGAGACCGGGCCTCGTCCCGGTCATCAAGGGCAACGGCTACGGGCTCGGACGGCGCCGTCTGGCGGCCGAGTCGGTGCGCCTGGGAGTCGACCTCGTCGCGGTCGGCACCTACGAGGAGGCCGAGGAGATGCTGGCCTCGTTCCCCGGCGACGTGCAGGTGCTCACGCCCTGGCGTCCCTTCTCCCCGCGGGTGGCCGATCCACGCCTGATCCACACGGTCAGCCGGGTCGAGGACGTCGACGGACTGGCCCGGAGCATCCCGGGAGCCCGCGTCGTCGTCGAGGCGCTCTCCTCGATGGCTCGCCACGGTCTGGACCGTCACAGCCTGGCGGAGGCGGCGCGCCGGATCGAGTCGAGCGGGTTGGTGCTGGAGGGGCTGGCGCTCCACCTGCCGATGACGGGCGGGAATCTCGACCAGGCACGACGCTGGTGTGCGGTCCTCGAGGCGTCCGCGCTCCGGACCACCACGCTGTTCTGCTCGCACCTGACGGTCGACGAGCTGACCACCTTGCGCGCCGAGCGCCCGCAGCTGACCATCCGTCCTCGCGTCGGCACGGCCCTGTGGCTGGGTCGCCTCGACCTGTTCGCGGTGCGTTCGACCGTCCTGGACGTCCACACCGTCCAACGCGGGGAGCGGGTCGGGTACCGCCAGGGCCGCGTCCCGCGCGCCGGGCGCGTGCTCGTCGTGGCCGGCGGCACGAGTCACGGGGTCGGGCTGGAGGCCCCGCGGGCGGTCGGGGGCGTGGCCGAGCGCGGCAAGGCGGCCGCCAAGGGCGGGCTCGCCGCAGCCGGACTCGCGCTGTCACCGTTCTCCGTCGGCGGACGCCAGCGCTGGTTCGTCGAGCCGCCGCACATGCAGGCCAGCATGATCCTGCTGCCCGACGGCGTGCCGGCGCCCTCGGTGG
>JAJUII010000176.1 GCA_029265505.1 Aeromicrobium choanae | reverse complement strand
GGGCTGGCAAACCCGCGGCGAGACCAAGATTTCGAGGAGAGAGGCACCGAGATGAACCACGGAGGAGCACGTATACGGTCAGGACCGGCACCGAGCCCACTGTCGGCCCGCTCTGACCGGCGGGGGCTGAGCTTCCGCGAGCTGCCGATCGAGGGCTATGCCGGGGTCCCGCCGGCCTTCCCATTGGAGAACGCGACGCGCCGCGAGCTCGCGCTGTGGGCGCAGATGTGGGGACTGCCCCAGGGCCACATCTGGTCGCAGCCGGGCCATGAGTGGCGCCACGGGATCGTGGCCATGTACGTGCGGCAGTTCGTCCGGTGCGAGTCCGAGGACGTGGGTGCCGCGCACGTGGCCCAGTTGCACCGTTTCGCTGACCAGATCGGACTCACCGACGCCGGTCTTGCCGCGATGGGTTGGACCGCGGCGCGCTCGACGCCTCGGCCTGCCGAGCCGCCTGCGCCGAGCCGCCGGTCGTCGAGGGACCGCATCGTCGTGGCTTCGCTCGACGAGGCTCGCGAGAAGTCCGGGGGTGGCCAGTGACCACCACACCGAGCCGATTCCAGGTCACCGCCGAGGCGCTGCTGCGGGCCGAGGACATCATCGCCGCGGTGCACGCCCAGGACATCGACCGGTCAGCCGACCTGCTCGTCGAGGCCCAGGCGAACCCGGACGCCACCGTCCTCGCGCTGGCCACGCTGGCCTGGGTCGCGATCACCGACGCGGCCGCACAACGGGGCGAAACCGAAGAGTTCATGCTGCGCGCGATCACCTCATGGGTCGGCCACGTGCACGCGACCAGAGAAGAGGAGGAGACCGATGGCTGACCGGACGATCATCGTGAAGTTGAGGGCTGAGGTAGGCCAGTACAAGCAGGCTCTCGGCGAGGCCGCGAAGGCGACCCGCGAGATCGGCGAGCAGGCGACGAGGTCGGCACGTTCCAACCGGGAGGCTTGGAACACCGCCGGCACCGCGCTGACCGCCTACGGCGTGGGGGTGACTGCGCTCGGTGGGGCGCTGCTCAAGACTGGCGTTGCGTACAACCAGCTGCGGCAGCAGTCGACGGCTGCGCTCACCACGCTGCTCGGTTCGGGCAAGGCCGCAGCGGACCAGATGGACCGGCTCGATGCGTTCGCGCGGACCTCGCCGTTCGCCCGGCAGACGTTCATCACCGCCCAGCAGCAGCTGTTGGGCTTCGGCATGGCTGCTGACAAGGTCCTGCCGACGTTGGATGCGATTCAGAACGCGGTGGCCGCGTTCGGCGGGTCCAATCAGCAGATCGAAGAGGTCGCGTTCGTGCTGGCGCAGATCAGCGCCGCGGGCAAGATCACCGCCCAGGACCTCATGCAGCTGGGGCAGCGCGGTATCGACGCCGCGACCTTGATCGGTTCCCAGATGGGTATGACCGGCGCGCAGATCCGCGAGTCGATCACCGCCGGCACGCTGGGCGCAGAGCAGGCGCTCGACGCTCTGACCGCCGGCATGGCCCAGCGCTTCGACGGTGCGGCCGACAACGTCAAGA
Organism: Aeromicrobium choanae; assembly: GCA_029265505.1. GTDB lineage: Bacteria > Actinomycetota > Actinomycetes > Propionibacteriales > Nocardioidaceae > Aeromicrobium > Aeromicrobium choanae_A. Next base: position 3,647 of record JAJUII010000176.1, on the reverse strand, counting down.
ACACGTTTGCCGGCGCTATGGACCGCGTGAAGGCGGCATGGCGCGACCTGGGGTCGGAGCTGGCGACACCGCTCGTCAACCCCGAGGGCGGCGGGCTGCTGGTCGACCTGGCCAACAACGCTGCCGATGCGGCGCGGGCCTTCGAGGACCTGCCCGGCCCGGTGAAGAACGGCGCCGCTGCGTTCATCGCCGCCTCGGGTGCGGCCTCGCTTGCGGGTGGCGCGTTCCTGCTGCTGCTCCCGCGGGTGGTGGAGACCCGGAAGGCGTTCAAGACGCTGTCGACCGACATGCCGCGCACCTCGGGTGCGTTGCGCGAGGTCGGCAAAGCCGCCTCCTACGCCGGCGCGCTCATGTCCGCCTTCTACGTCGCGGCCGCGATCGACAACAACAAGGATCCGGTCGCCGGGCTGGAGCGGACCAAGCGCGCGGTGCTCGACCTGGCCAACGGCACCGGCGAGCTCGAGGCCGTGTTCTCCCGTTCGGCTCGCACGTTCTCCGGACCGCTGGAGATCACTGCCGAGATCAACGGACTGGCCGACGCCTTCGCCGCGCTCCAGGTCGGAGGCTTCGACAAGCTGACCTCGTGGGTGCCGGGCGCCACCCGTGAATGGGACCTCGCTGCGGAGTCCTTCCAGGCCTTCGACGCCGCGCTCACCGCGATGGTGCAGGAGGGCCACCTCGACGAGGCAGCCGCGGCAGCCAGCTACTTCGGTGACGAGGCACGCAAGGCCGGGCTGGCCTCCAGCGAGGCAGCCAACCTGCTGCCGGGCTACCAGGACGCCCTGATCGGGGTGGAGAACGCCGGAGGCAGCGCCTCGAGCGCGGTCGACGCCTACACCCGCGCCGCTGCCGGCGCCGCGGCTGCCAGCAAGGAAGAGGCCGAGGCGATCCGCTCGGCGGTGGAGGCGATGCGGGAGAAGCGCAACGCCGCGCTGTCGGCCATCAACGCCGAGATCGGCTACCGCGCCGCCATCGACGGTGCCCGCGAGGCGCTGGCCGAGAACGGCCGGACGCTCGACCTGAACACCGAGGCCGGCCGCGACAACATGTCGGCACTGACCAACCTGGCCGCGTCGTGGAACCAGCTCTCGGACCGGCAGAAGAACGCCACCGGCGCGGCCCGCGAAGCCCGCCGGCAGTTCGTCGAGATGGCCACCGAGATGGGCATGGGCGAGGAGAAGGCCCGCAGGCTCGCCAACCGGCTGCTGGAGATCAAGCCGCGTCGGGTCCGGGTCGACGTCGAGACCGCAGCCGCAGAGGCCAGCATCAGCCGCGTCCGCGACGCCCTGAGCACTCTGCGCGGCTCGATGAGCAGCCTGGGGTCCATCAACCCGCTGTCGCACATGAGCGTGCCGCGGATGAACCCGGTGCGCGACCGCGCCGAGGGTGGCTACATCTCCGGCCCCGGCGGACCGACCGACGACCTGATCCCGGCGCGGCTGTCCAACGGTGAGTACGTCATCCGTGCCGCTGCCGTGGCCCACTACGGCGTGGGCACCTTCGATGCCCTCAACGAGAAGCGGTTCGCTAGCGGCGGCTCGGTCGGGAAGATCGACCGCGCTGCACGCCAGTCCTTCGACCTGCGCGGCGGCATGTCCATGCGCGAGGTCGGCCGCGAGTTCGCCGAGCTGCGCCGCGCGCTGGGCCGCAACACCGATGCGCTGGCAGCAGCTCAAAAGCACTCCCAGCAGCTAGCCCGCGCATGGAACCGGCTGGACAAGCAGGTCCAGCGACGCACCGAGCGGCTGGCCGACTTCCGCGCCGACCGGGACTCTCTACGCAGCGCCGCCGCTGCGTCGTTCAACAACGACCCGTTCGGCAACGGCGTGGCGGGTCTGCGCCTCCAGCTCGAGGCCGACCGCAACGATGCCCGCGCGATGCGCGCCGCCCTCGCGGGCACCCAAGGGCTCGGCAAGGGCCTCCTCGAGGCGTTGGCCGCCTCGGGCGACCTCGCCACCGCCCAGGAGCTTGCCGGCATGTCGCGAGCCGAGGTGCGGCAGTTGTCGCGGCTGTACAACCAGCGCGGCAACGCACAGACCGCGCTCGGCAACTACGCCGGCCGAGAGGTCTACGGCGATGCGATCAAGCGCCAAGCCGCCACGCTCAACCGACTCGACGGCACCATGAAGAAGCTCGAACGGCGCCTCAACTCCTGGGAGCGCGCAGCCGAGCGGATGCCGAACGCGACCGCCCGCGAGATCCGGCGCGCAGTGAACCGGCAGGCGCTGCCCGCCGGGAAGCGCAACGGCTGAACAAACCCCGCCACACAGAACCGCCCCGGTCCCTACCTCGGACCGGGGCGGTTCGTGCTGGTGCAGGTGTCGCCTACGGGTGGGAAGCCTGTCCCGCCTGCGCGATGTGCCTGCCGTAGTCGACGCCGAGCTCGAACGCGTTGCGCTCACGGTCGAGCATCGTGCGCCGGGTGACGACGGGGGAGAGGGACAGGGCGTGCTCGAGCGCCTCGCGGATGCGGTCGGTGGTGGTCACTGGTTCGCCTCGAGCCACTCAGCCGCGGCGAGCGCGTCACGAGCGAGGTCGCGCAGGTCGTCGGCGTCGAGGTCCGTCAGGTCGTCGGCGATCGCTTCCAGCGCCACCGTCCCGACGGCGTCTGACTTCTCCTGCCCGCCACACGAGAGGAAGCCGAACTGCGGACCCTGGTGGCCGCTCCAGAGGGTGCCGTCGTGGTCGACGCTGTCCCATCCGTGGCCAGTCGGCAGGGTGCACCAGTCGGGGCAGGGCCCGATGGGCGTCGTGGCGCACAGTTCGTTGACGTAATCCAGAGAGTGGTTGCCGGCGGTCATGGTCATGGCGGTTCCTTCCGTCGCGGTGCTGGGCTGGTGAGTGTGCTCGGTGGCGCCGACAGTCACAGGACACCCCCGAGCTGCTCGACGTCGTAGGCGCGGACCAGGAGCCTCTGGCCGAAGCGCACGGTCTGCAGCTCGCCGTACTCCGCGAGCCGGTAGACGTCCCACGGCTTGCGGTCCATCGCCGCGGCTGCGTCGGCGACGGTGACGCACTCCGGTGCGTCGACCTGGGTGGTGAAGGTGGTCATTCTGAGAGTCCTCTCAGTCGGTGATATTGCACCCCACAACGCTTCCCACCTGCACGTTCGTCACGCGGGATCGCACAGCGCTCATGCGTCCCTAATGCGCGACTATCTGGACTGACCGAGATCGGTCCGGATCATCGTTTCCGCAGGTAGACCGCGGTTTTGCGAGGTCTTGACGGTGCACAGTACACGGCTACAGCGCTCTTAGTCCAGATATCAGGCTAGGGTGGGTGTCGTGAACGTGCCCGAACTCGAACAACTGGCGACCTCCTGGCAGCTCGCGCTGCGCGCCGAACGGAAGTCACCACAGACGCTCAAGACCTACGGCGACGGGGTGCGGTTCTACCTGGCTTGGTGTGCCGAGCACGACGTCGGGCCGCTGCAGCGGTCCAGCCTCAACACCTGGACCGCGCACCTGCTCGACACCGGCGCCGCCGCCTCGACCGCGCGAGCTCGGCAGCTCGCCGTGCGTCGGTTCTCCTCATGGCTGACCGACGAGGGCGAGATCGAGGCCGACCCGTTCCTCGGGGTGAAGTCACCCAAGCTCGACGAGCAGGTGATCGAGCCGCTCAGTGACGACGAGCTGCGGGCGCTGATC
>JAJUII010000214.1 GCA_029265505.1 Aeromicrobium choanae | reverse complement strand
GATGACGCACTGGGCGACGTGATCGAGATCCTCCTCGTCGGCCTCGGCCAGGAAGCCGACGTGCCCCAGGTTGACGCCGAGCAGGGGCGTGCCGGTTCCGCGACACAGCTCCGCCGCTCGCAGGATCGTCCCGTCCCCTCCGAAGACCACGGTCAGCTCGCAGTCGGCCGCCGCACCCGGTTCGGCCGGCACGGACACCAGGTCGGTCGCACCCGCGGCCTCGAGCGAGTCGATCTCGTCGGCGATCGCCCGGACCTCGATCCCGGCCTCCTGCAGGGAGGCGGCGAAGTCGGCTGCGATCTTGGGGGCGCCGTCACGAGCGGTGTGGACGGTCAGCAGCACACGCCTCACCGTGGGCCTCCTTCCTGGGGGACGCCGCTGAGCGGACCGGCCGCGACCGCGGCCTCGGCGTCGTCGAGTCGAGGAGCAGGGGCATCGGACCTCAGCCAACAAAAGTACTCGACGTTCCCCGCCGGTCCGGGCAGCGGACTGGGCGCCAGAGCGCGAGTGCCCCAACCGCCCTCCCAGGCCGCGGCGGCGACCCCGTGGACGGCCGCGGCGTGGAGCGCCGGGTCGCGCACGACGCCGTTCTTGCCGAGGTTCTCCCGACCGACCTCGAACTGGGGCTTGACCATCAGCACCATGTCGCCGACCGGATCGCACACCCCGATCAGCGCCGGGAGCACCAGGCGCAACGAGATGAACGACAAGTCCGACACGACGAGGTCCACCGCTCCCCCGATGAGCTCGGTGTCGATCGTCCGGACGTTGGTGCGGTCGAACACGTGGACGCGCGGATCCGATTGCAGGGACCACACGAGCTGTCCGTACCCGACGTCGACCGCCACCACCTCGCGGACGCCCCGCCGCAGCAGCACGTCGGTGAAGCCTCCGGTCGAGGCTCCGGCGTCCAAGACTCGGCGATCCCGTACGTCCAGGCCGAGAGGCTCGAACACCTCGAGCGCCCCGAGCAGCTTGTGGGCTCCGCGCGAGGCCCACCCGGGGTCGTCTACGTCGCGGACCACCACGGGCTGATCGGTCGTGATCTGGGTGGCCGGCTTGCCCGCGGGCGTCCCGCCGACGAGCACGCGGCCGTCCCCGATCAGTTGGGCGGCGTGATCCCGCGACCGGGCCAGCCCACGGCGTACCAGCTCAGCGTCCAGCCTGACACGTCGACTCATCGGGTCACGCCGGCGGACTGGAGTCGCCGGTCCCGGCGAGCTGGTCGCGCAGGACGCGATGGACTGCCTCGTAGACCGCCGGATGCTCGGCGACGTCCAGCTCCTCGAGCGTGGCCAGCGACGCGAGGGCGGAGTCGATCGGCGAGCTCGGCGCGGACGCGTGCTCGTCGGACGTCGGGTCGGTCGTCATGGCTCGATTGTCGCATCGACCTGGAGGCTCTCGTTCGATTCGTCCCGGTGTGCCCATCCGAGCGCCACGAGAGCGCGCACCGACTCCGTCGATGAGCCGGCTCGGGTCAGCCGCAGACGCCCGTCCCGGATCGCGGCCTCGGCGCGCCCGCAGACGGCCCGGCCGGACTCCAGATCGACGGCCGGATGAACGTCGTGCAGCGCACGCAGATCGGCGCCGACGTAGTCCGGTCGATCGGACGGCGGTGTCGCGATGACGTCGGTGAGGTCGTTGACCCCGGTGAGGACGAACAGCGAGGGGATCCCTGCGCCTCGGGCGCCCCGGATGTCGGTGTCGAGCCGGTCGCCGACCATGATCGGCCGGGTCGGCGCGAGGCGGGCCAGGGTCTCCTCGAACAACGGAGCGAACGGCTTGCCGGCGACGACCGGCTCGACACCTGTCGCGAAGCGGACGGCTTGGACCAGCGCCCCGTTGCCGGGTGCGATGCCCTCTGCTGTCGGGATCGTCAGATCGGTGTTGCTCACGTACCACGGCAGGCCACGACCGACGGCGTAGGCCGCGGCGGCGAGGTGGCGCCAGCCGACGTCCGGCGAATAGCCCTGGACGACCGCGGCGAGTCGTGCGTCGTGGTGGTCCTCGACGGGCTCCAGCCCCCGTGCGGCGACCGCCTGCCGCAAGCCCTCGCCCCCGACCGTCAGCACGGCGGCGCCCGGAGGCAGATCGCGTGACATGACCGAGGCGATGGCCTGCGCCGAGGTCACGACGTCGTCGACGTCCGCCGCCAGCCCGAGATCGGTGAGATGGGCGGCGACGACCTCAGGAGGCCGGTTCGCGTTGTTCGTCAGGAACGCCAGTCGCCCGGTCACCGACGCCAGGGCGTCGACCGCATGCGGCACCGCCACATCACCCCGGTAGACGACACCGTCGAGGTCGAGCAGGACGGCGTCGTGGGCGGACGCCAGTGGAGCGGTCGTCGAGGACAACGTCATGTGCGCGAGGCTATCTCGACACCCGACGATCGAGCGCAGGAGTGTCTCGGCTGTGGAGCAGGAGCCGAGAGGATTCACTCGGCTGTGGAGGATCCTTCGAGCGCAGCCAGACGCTCCTCGGCGTCGGTGATCCGATTGCCGTCGGTGCCGGCCACCCGGTGGAACCAGGTGACGGCCTCGTCCTTGCGACCGGCCGCCAGGAGCGTGTCCGCGTAGGCGTAGCGCAGCCGGGTCACCCAGTCGGCGCGGTTCTTCGTGTGCAGCGGCTCGGCCTCGAGCAATTGCAACGCCGCATCGATCTGGCCCATGTCCCGGCGGGCGCCGGCGATGACGATCGACAGCTCGACGTTCCCCGCGTCGTCGAGTTGGGAGCGGATCTCGGCGGTGTCGTACTCCAGCGCCTTCTCCGGCCGGCGCAGCGCACGCTCGCAGTCGGCCATCATGGGCGCATAGATGAGCCGGCCGGTCATCCGCTTGGCCGCGCGGAACTCGCTGAGCGCCTCGGCCCAGTTCCCGCAGGCGTACGCGGTCTCGCCGGTCGCCTCACGCACGAGCCCCACCCGCATGGCACGAGCTCGCGCCGCGAGCGCGTGCCGATGCGCCGTCTCGGGGTCCTCATGCAGCAAGGACCCGGCCATCACCAGGTGACGGGCGACCTTGTCGGCGAGCTTCTCGGGCAGGCCCTGAAGCTCCTGGCGGGCGAACTTGTCCAGATCACGCGCCGACACGTCGTCGGGGATCGGAGGACCGTCGTAGATCTTCTGCTCCGCCGTGCGCTCGGGCTGCTGCGGGCGCCGCGGCCGCGCATCTCGTCGGGGACCGCCGCCGCGAGGTCCCCCGGACGGGCGGGGACGGTCACCTCCGGTGCGGCGAGGCTTGCCGCCGCGGCCCTGGGGCCGGCTTCTACGCTGTTCTGCCATCGTCTTCCTTCCTGCTCACGCAGGGTACCGCTCGTGAAATGCAGCGAGGCCGCTCCCGAAGGAACGGCCTCGCGCCTAAAGATTGTCCGGCGACGTCCTACTCTCCCACACCGTCTCCAGTGCAGTACCATCGGCGCTGAAGGGCTTGACTTCCGGGTTCGGAATGTGACCGGGTATTTCCCCTTCGCCATGGTCGCCGAAACTCTATGGAGATATCAACAAACCTTGACGAGCTTTCGCTCGACGGTTCCCGATCATATCTCGGGAACCTCACAGTGGACGCGGAGGATCTTTGTAAGAAACAAGCCCTCGGCCTATTAGTACCGGTCAGCTCCATGTGTTGCCACACTTCCACTTCCGGCCTATCAACCCAGTGGTCTGCTGGGGGCCTTACCTGGTAAACCAGTGGGAAACCTCATCTTGAAGCGTGCTTCCCGCTTAGATGCTTTCAGCGGTTATCACTTCCGAACGT
>JAJUII010000050.1 GCA_029265505.1 Aeromicrobium choanae | reverse complement strand
CGGCGCCGCGGGCGCAACCCAGGGAGTGAGGGCGGTCAGCCGGGGACGACCCAGACGGTGGTGTCGGTGCCGAGGCGGTGGTGCTCGTCGAGGGCGTCGCTGGCCACGAGGATCTGGCCGTGCGGCAGCTCGACCGGCTCGGCTCCGAAGTTGGTGATGACCTGCACGCGGCGGTGGCCCGGACAGGCGACCGTGAACGCGAGCACGTCCTCGCCCAGGTCGTGCCAGGTCAGCTCGCCGCGCCCGAGTCGGTAGTGGCGCCGGGTGGCGAGCAGGGTGCGATACAGCTCGAGGGTGCTTCCGGCGACGCCGTCCTGGCGGTTGGGCGCCAGGTCGCCGTAGACCTCGGGTTGGGGCAGCCAGCTGCGGCCGGTGGGGCTGAACCCGAAGGCGGGCTTGTCGGCGTGCCAGGGCACGGGCACGCGGCAGCCGTCGCGACCGACGTCCTCGCCGCCGGTGCGGACGAACGTGGGGTCCTGTCGGGCCTCCGGCGGCAGGGTGGTGTGCTCGGGCAGGCCGAGCTCCTCACCCTGGTACAGGTAGGCCGAGCCGGGCAGCGCGAGCATCACCGCCGTGGCGGCGCGCGCGCGTCGCAGGCCGAGCACCGGATCGGGCTGCGGATCGTCCGGGCCGATGCCCCGCACGCGCGTGGCGCGATCGATGTCGTAGGCCAGCCGGGTGGCGTGCCGAGGCACGTCGTGGTTCGACAGCACCCATGTCTGCGGGGCTCCGACGGCGGCCGTGGCGGCCAGCGCCCGGGTGATCGCGTCGCGCTGCGCGTGGGGCGTCCACGGGGTCATGAGATAGCCGAAGTTGAACGACTGGTGCAGCTCGTCGGGGCGCACGTACTTGGCGAGCGCCTCGTCGGGGATGACCCAGGCCTCGGCGACCAGGATGCGATCGGCGTCCTCGCCCTCGACCCGGTACTCCTCGACGATGCGTCGCCAGTCGCGGTAGACCTCGTGCACGGCGGGCTTGTCCCACATCGGCTGCAGACCGGTCGGGTCGACGGCCAGGTCGTAGTCCTCGGGTGCGTCCGGCAGGCCCTCGGCCTTGTGCAGGCCGTGGGCGACGTCGATCCGGAACCCGTCGACCCCGCGATCGAGCCAGAAGCGCAGGATGCGGCGGAACTCCTCCTGGACCTCGGGGTTCGTCCAGTCGAAGTCCGGCTGTGTCTCGTCGAACAGGTGCAGGTACCACTGCCCCGGAGAGCCGTCGGGGTTCGTGGTCCGCGTCCACGCCGGTCCGCCGAAGTTGCTCTGCCAGTTGTTGGGCGGCAACTCGCCGTTCTCGCCTCGTCCGTCGCGGAAGATGTAGCGGGCACGCTCGGGGCTGCCGGGCTCGGCGGCGAGCGCGGCGCGGAACCACGGGTGCTCGCTCGACGAGTGGTTCGGCACCAGGTCGACGATCACCCGCAGCCCCAGCTCGTGGGCGCGGTCGACGAGCGCGTCGAAGTCGGCCAGGGTGCCGAACAGCGGGTCCACGTCGCGATAGTCGGCCACGTCGTAGCCCGCGTCGTTCTGCGGGCTGGTGTAGAAGGGCGACAGCCACACGGCGTCGACGCCGAGGTCGACGAGGTGGTCGAGGTGGGACGTGATGCCCGGCAGGTCGCCGATCCCGTCTCCGTCGGAGTCGGCCCAGGAGCGGGGATAGACTTGGTAGATGACGGCGTCACGCCACCAGGCTTCGGTCTGCGGTTCGATGCTGTCGACCATCGGTACTCCTCGGAGCGCGCGGGGGATAGGTTGGGGCTCATGACGCAGCGCACGCTTGTCCTCATCAAACCCGATGCCGTCGCTCGTGGCCTGCTGGGGGCCGTGGTGTCGCGGTACGAGGCGAAGGGCCTGCGCATCGTGGCGATGCAGATGCGCACCATCGACGCCGCGATGGCGGACGCCCACTACGCCGAGCACGTCGACCAGCCGTGGTACCCGCCGCTGCGAGACTTCGCGACCTCGGGCCCACTGGTGGCGATGATCCTCGAGGGCGACCAGGCGATCGAGGTCGTGCGCACCCTCAACGGCGCGACCGACGGTCGCGCCGCCGCCCCGGGGACGATCCGGGGCGACTTCTCCCTGTCGAATCGCGAGAACCTCGTTCACGCGTCCGACTCGGAGGAGTCGGCCGCTCGCGAGATCGCGTTGTGGTTCGGGGAGTCGTGAGCCGATGGGCGGGCCGCTGCTGATCCAGGCCTGCCTCAACGGAGCACGTCCGCCGGCGGCCCACCCGGCGCTGCCGATCACGCCGGCTCAGTTGGCCGACGACGCCCGCGCGGTGGCCGCGGCCGGTGCCGACTCGGTCCACCTCCACCCGAAGGACACCGAGGGGCTCGACGTGCTGGACGCGGACACCGTCGACGCCGTGGTGACCGCGGTGCGCGTGGCCGTGCCGCAAGTCCAGGTGAGCGTCACCACCGGTGCCTGGGCGCTGCCCGATCCGGTCGCCCGGGTCGCGGCGATCCGCTCGTGGACCGTGCCGCCGGATCTGGCGTCGGTGAACTGGCACGAGTCGGGATCGCTGCCGGTGATCGAGGCGCTGGTCGAACGGGAGATCGGCATCGAAGTCGGCCTGTGGAGCCTGGAGGATCTCGACGAGTGGCGCACCTCGCCGGTTCGTGACCTCGTCCGCCGCGTGCTGATCGAGCTGCCCGACGAGCAGGAGCGCGACGTGGTGCTCGCGCTGGCGCGGACGATGGTCGAGCGCGTCCGTGCGGTGTCGCCGGACGTCCCGATCCTGCTGCACGGCGAGGGCGAGTCGGCCTGGCCGCTGGTGCGGCTGGCGATCGAGCTCGACCTCGAGACGCGGATCGGTCTGGAGGACGCGCTCGCGATGCCGGACGGCTCGCCGGCGCCGGACAACGCCGCGCTCGTGGCGACGGTCGCGCGGTGGCGCGACGAGAGAGTCAGTCCGTCTCGGCGCGGATGACGTGGGTGGCGACGGTGTCACCGGCCTCGGTGCCGTCGGGCGGCAGCAGCTCGAACCGGAGCGCGACGTCGGAGTCCGGGTGGAAGTCCATCGTGATCGTCTCCCGGCCGACCACGTCCGCCCAGCGGACGAGCAGGCGATGGACGCGACGGGGGTGTGGATCGCACCGCGGTCCGCAGTAGCCGAACCGGCCGTGCGCGGTCAGGGTGAGCGCGGTGCCCTCGCCGACGTCGGCGAGCGACAGCGTGATGCGCCGCCAGTGCGGTCCCCAGGGCGACGGCGACTCCGTCACGGCGACGATGCGCGGGTGGGCCGGTGGCTCGGGTGTGGGCGTCGGCTCGGGGCTCGGCGCGGTCGTGGGCGCAGGAGTCGGCGCGGTCGTGGGCGTGGGAGTGGGGTCGGGCGTTGTCGGCGTCGGCGCGAGGCTCGGTGCGGGGTCCGGGCTCGGCGTGGGTGTCGGTCGCGCGGTGGCGACGGTCTCGCTGGCCGGTTGCTCGGGCTCGACCGAGGGCTCGGCCTGCACCGCAGCCGACCGGCGACGTGGGGGAGCGACGGACCGGGACCGAGCCTCGGGCGCGGCCGTGACGCGCCGTGCGACGGTGGGCTGCGGCGCTCGGTCGACCCGCAGGTCGGCCGCCTCGAATCGAGCCGTGCCGATCTCCGGTGGCTCGGAATCGACCGGCCCCAGGGCCATCACGGCTCCCGCGGTGGCGACGGCGACCGCGCCGGCGACGACGGTGGACAGCTGGGACGTCACGGCGCCCGTCCAGCCCGCGGTCGAGGTGGTGCCGGCGGCGCCCAGGCCCCCGGTGAGGGCGGCGGGTGCTCCCGTGGTCGCGGCGATCGGCAGGAGCCAGACGCCGAGGTTGGCGCGCGCGTCCCGCAGATCCTCCAGACAGGTGTGGCAGGCGACGCAGGTGGCGACGTGGGCCTGGACCTGCTGTGTCTTGAGGGCCGACAGTCGGCCGTTGACGTACTCGGGCAGCAGTTCGCGGATCGCGGTGCAGGCCGGGACCTCGGTCGTGGCGACGTGCTGGCGCAGGTAGGCGTCCTGCAGTGCCTTGCGCGCCCGGTAGGCGAGCGCGGCGACGGCGTTGGGCTGGATGTCCATGATCGCGGCGATCCGCGCGTGCGGGAGCTGCTCGACCTCGGTCAGCCACAGCACCTGCTGCCAGCGTGGGGTCAGCTCGGCGAACGCGTCGCGGAAGGCCTCGGCCTTGGCGACGTGCTCGGACTCGTCGTCCTCGGCGAGGGCGTCCTCCAGGTCGTCGACGTCGACCGCGATGTCGCGCATGCGGCGCAGCCGGTCCAGCCAGGTCCGGTGGACGGTGGTGGCGAGGTAGCCGGTGAAGCTCTCGGTGGGGCCCGATCCGGCGCGCAGCGCGGTCAGGGTGCGCATGAAGGCCTCGGACACGACGTCCTCGACGTCGTTGGGGTGGGCCACGCTGCGCGCGACCCGACGGGCCATCGGGTGATGGCGCGCGTAGAGGTCGGCGAAGGCACGTTCGTCGCCGTGGCGGACGCGGCTGACCAGCGCGGCGTCCTCCGCGGCCCTGCGCTGGGCACGGCGTGATCTCACAGTCCTCACATGGATGAAGACGCACCAGCGCGCGTGGACATGACGCGGCGATCGAAGATTTCTTCGCTGGATGTGACCTTGTCCACAGTCCAGATTCGCCTCTTGCCCGGTAACTGCGAGTTGGGCAAGGATCGTGGCCGTCCGGTGGGTGGCTTTCGGGGGGAAGCGACGTGGAGGGTCTGGCCGACCGTGTGCGCACGTTGGTGCGCGAGCGACGCATCGATCCGCGGGTCGACGTCGAGGCGGTGCGCCGTGCCGCGACCGATGCGGTCGCCGAGTACGAGCGCCGCAGTCTCACGGGTGCGGTCCCGATCCTCGACGAGCCCGACCGGACGGTCGGGAGACTGGTCGCCGATCTGGTGGGCTTCGGTCCGCTGCAGCGGTTCCTCGACGACCCCGAGGTGGAGGAGATCTGGGTCAACGAGCCCGACCGGGTGTTCGTGGCGCGCGGGGGGCGTCACGAACTCACCTCCCTCGTGTTGACCGCCGACCAGGTCCGCGAGCTGGTCGAGCGGATGCTGTCGACCAGTGGGCGTCGGCTCGACCTGAGTCAGCCGTTCGTCGATGCGATGCTGCCCGGCGGCCATCGCCTGCACGTCGTGCTCGACGGGATCACGCGCGGATTCACGGCGGTCAACATCCGCAAGTTCGTCGCGCGGGCGACCACCGTCGACGACCTGGTCGGACTCGGCAGCCTCGACGCATCGGCCGCCCGCTTCCTGACCGCCTGCGTCCGCGCCGGACTGAACATCCTGGTCAGCGGCGGCACCCAGGCGGGCAAGACCACCCTGTTGAACTGTCTCACTGCGGCGATCCCGGGCACCGAGCGGCTCATCTCGGTCGAGGAGGTCTTCGAGCTGAAGACGGCTCACCCGGACTGGGTGGCGATGCAGACCCGGCAGGCGGGCCTCGAGGGCACCGGTGAGATCACGCTGCGCATGCTCGTGAAGGAGGCGCTGCGGATGCGCCCGAATCGGATCCTCGTCGGAGAGGTGCGGGCCGAGGAGGCCCTCGATCTGCTGCTGGCGCTCAACTCCGGGCTGCCTGGAATGGCGTCGATCCACGCCAACTCGGCCAGGCAGGCGCTCGTCAAGATGTGCACGCTGCCGCTCCTGGCGGGAGAGAACGTCTCGGCCGGTTTCGTCGTCCCGACGGTGGCGGCCAGTGTCGACCTGGTCGTCCATACCGCCGTCGACGCCCAAGGGCGCCGCGCCGTCCGGGAGATCGTCGCCATCACCGGCCGCTCCGAGAACGGGATCGTCGAGTGCGAGCCGGTGTTCGTCCGCCGAGGGGACGTGCTCGAACGAGGCCCCGGCGCACCCCACCGGTCCGAGGCGTTCCTGGCGGCCGGCATCGACCCGGGGGCGCTGTGGGCACGCTGATCGGCCTGATGGGCGGGCTCGGCCTGTGGCTCATGTGGACGGCCGACCGGGCGCGCGTCGCGCGGAGCACCGGCCCCGGCCGACTTCGCCGGCTGCTCGACCGGGCCGGGATGGCCGAGGTCCCGACCCGGTCGGTGGTGTTGACGTCGGTCGGGCTCGGGGTCGTCGTCGGCGTCGCCGTCTGGTCGGCGTCGACGGTGGGCCCGATGGCACTGCTGGCCGGGTGCGCTGCGGCCGGGGCTCCCGCGGCGGTCCTGAGCGGGCGCGCGGCACGCCGGCAGCGCGAGTTCGCCGAGGCGTGGCCCGACGCGGTCGATCATCTGGCCTCGGCGGTCCGCGCCGGGCTGTCCCTCCCGGAGGCCCTGATGCAGTTGGCGGAGCGCGGGCCGGAGCGTCTGCGTCCACCGTTCGCGCAGTTCGGTCGCGACTACGGCACGACTGGGCGATTCTCGGAGAGCCTCGATCGGCTCAAGGATCGACTCTCCGACCCGGTCGGCGACCGCGTGGTCGAGGCGCTGCGCATCGCGCGGGAGGTCGGAGGCGGCGATCTCGGGCGTCTGCTGCGTTCGCTCTCGTCCTTCCTGCGGGAGGATCTGCGGACCCGAGGCGAGATCGAGGCTCGCCAGTCCTGGACCGTCGGTGCGGCGCGGCTGGCCGTGGCGGCGCCGTGGCTCGTCCTGGCGAGCATGAGCTTCCAGCGCGACGTGATCGCCCGGTTCGCCACCCCGACGGGGTCGCTGCTCCTCCTCACCGGGGCGGTGACGTGTCTTCTCGCCTACCGGCTGATGCTCCGGCTCGGACGACTGCCGGTCGAGGAACGGATCCTCGCGTGATCGGCGGGGTGACCGCGGGACTGTTCGTCCTCGGGCTGTGGAGCATGGCCGTCGGTGTCCGTGAGGTCAGACGCCCGCGACTCGTCGACCGGGTGGCGCCCTACGTGCGGGACCTGCGGCCGCTGTCGACGCCGCTCCCGACCGGACTGCTCCTGCGGGAGTGGGTGACGCCGTGGTGGCGCACGGTGACGCGCATCGTCGGGGAGTCGTTGGGCTCCAACGCGGCGGTCACGCGGCGGCTCGAGCGCTGCGGCGCCACGGAGGATCTGGACGGCTTCCGGGTGCGTCAGGCGATCTGGGGAGCAGCCGGGCTGACCGGCGCGGTCGCGGTCGCGCTGTTCGCGTGGACGATCGCCCGACCGCCGGTGACCGCGCTGCTCCCGCTCTGCGTCGCGGGCGTGATCGGTGGCTGCCTGGCCTGCGACCAACGACTCGCCGCCCGCGTCCGCAGCCATGAGGCGCGGATACGCGCGGAGTTCCCGACGATCGCCGAGCTGCTCGCCCTCGCGGTCGCGGCGGGCGAGAGCCCGGTGCAGGCGATCGAGCGGGTGACACGCGTCAGCCGAGGAGCCTTGTCGCGCGAGCTGGAGCGCGTGGTGGCGCAGACGCGCGCAGGCGACCCGATCGTGACGGCGTTGGACGACCTCGTCGTGCGCACTGGGGTGACCGGCGTGGCCCGGTTCGCCGAGGCGATGGCCGTGGCGATCGATCGAGGCACGCCCTTGGTCGACGTCCTGCACGCCCAGGCCGGAGACGTCCGCGACGCCGGACGACGAGAGCTGATGGAGGCCGGCGGTCGTCGCGAGATCGCGATGATGGTGCCGGTCGTCTTCCTCATCCTTCCGGTCACGATCGTCTTCGCCTTCTACCCCGGACTGGCCGGACTCCACCTGACCTCGGGTGGCTGAGAGAGGAGACCGATGACCATGACGATCCTGCGTGTGGTGTGGGAGCGGCACCTTCGTGAACGCGGTGACGTGCCCGGCTGGGTGATGATCACCCTGATGACGGCCGGCGTGGTGGCCGGGCTGACGGCGATCGCCGGACCGCGGATGACCGCGATGCTCAACCAGGCGCTGTCGTCCGTCGGCGGATGAGGTGTCCACGTCCCGGGACGAGCGCGGCGCCTCCGTGCCGGAGTTCGTGCTCGTGCTGCTGGTCCTCATCCCGCTCGTCTTCGGCGTCGCCCAAGTGGCCCTGGTGCTCCACGTGCGCAACACGCTGACGGCCGCGGCCGCCGACGGTGCGCGCGCGGGCGCGGTCCTGGATGCGGACCCGGGGACGGCCGAGCACCGAGCGCGCCAGATCGTCTCGACGACTCTGGCCGAGCGCTTCGCCGAGTCCGTCGACGCACGGCTCACCGCCGTGGACGGCGTGCGGGTCGTGCAGGTGCGCGCCGTCGGCGAGGTGCCGGCCCTCGGTCTGTGGGGGCCCGCCGTCCGCGTCGACGTGGTGGGGCACGCCGTCGTCCAGGAGGCGCCGTGAGCGAGCGCGGCAGCGCCACGGTGGAGTTCACGTGGCTCACGGTGATGCTCGTCGTCCCCCTGATCTACGTCGTGATCGCCGTGTTCGAGACCCAACGATCCGCCTACGGAGTCTCGGCGGCCAGCCAGGCCGCGGCGCGCGCGTTCGTGCAGTCCGACCCGTCCGCGGCCGACCGTCGGGCGCGGATCGCGGCCGACCTCGTGCTGGCCGATCACGGCGTCGAGCGGGCCTCGGTGACGACTCGGTGTGAGCCTGCCTGCTTCGAGCCGGGGTCCGCGGTGGTGGTGGTCGTCCGGTCGCGACAGCGTCTCCCGCTCGCGCCGGACGTCCTCGGCGACCCGATCGCGTCCTTCACCGTCGACGCGACCCATCGGGAGCCCTTCGGTCGCTACCGGGCGGCGCCGTGAGTGAGCGCGGCAACGTCACCGTGATGACGCTGGGCTTCCTCGCCGTCCTCGGTCTGCTGGTGACGGTGGTGGTGAACGCGTCGGCGGCCTACCTGGAGCGGCGCGAGCTGATGAGCCTGGCCGATCAGATCGCCCTGCACGCCGCGGACGGGCTCGATCGGGACGAGGTGTACACGACGGGCGTCAGGGACGAGGCGACGCTGGACGCCGCGGACGCCCGGGCCGCGGTCGCCGATCTCGTCCCCAGCGATGTGCGGCTGTCCGTGCGAGCCGACGGCGACCGCGTCCACGTCGGTCTCGTGCGCGAGCTCCGACTGCCACTCGCGCCGCCCGGATTCCCCGGTGTCGTGACCGTGCGCGCCCAGGCCACCGCCCGCCTCCACCTGCTCCCCTGAGGGGCGGTCATTGGTCAACCGAATCCGGGGTCGATTCGGTTGATCGACCACCGCAAGGGCAGGGGAGGGGTTGACCGCTCACCGCCCACAGGGGTGGAAGGGTTGACAGTTCACCGCCACCAGGGGAGAGGGTCAGTCGTCGGAGTCGGAGAGGAGCCAGTGGCCGTCGCGCTTGACGAGCGAGTAGGTGACGAGGCGGCTGCCCACAGTGTCGCCGTCGGACGTCCGCTCCTCGGCGACGAGGATGCCGTCCCGGCCGAAGGACATCGCCCAGCGGGCCTTGCCGTCGGTCCACTCGGGCCGCAGGCTCTGCCACGTGGTGCAGTCGAACCGCGGCTCCACCAAGTCGTCGCGGAACTCCGTCGTCGTCACGCGCTGGAGGGTGGCGCAGTCCTTGTCCCTCTCGGCACGCACGTAGTCGGCGTAGGTCTGCTTGAGCGGCGTGCTGTCGAAGCTCATCGCGCTGCCCAGCGCCAAGGCTCCGCCGACGCCGAGCAGGGCACAGATCACCAGGGCGACCGGGAGGAGCCACACGAGCTTCGAGCGGGGCGCCGTGACGAACTCGCGGCCCGGGGGCTGCGCCGCGGCGGTCTGCGGCGCGGGCGTCGCCGGTGCCTGGCCCTTCGGCGCGGTGTGCTCGGTCCAGCGCTCGCCGTCCCACCAGCGCCAGCTCCCGTGGCCGTCGTCGTACCAACCGGGCGGGGTCACGGGCGTCGGGGCATCCATGACTCCATCATGCCGCGTGCGCGACCCCGCGCCGGGCACGAGGCGCCGCGATTCGCGAGCGGCTCAGACCACCGTGATCTGCGGCGCATACAGCGCCATGACCTCGAGCGCCTTCGCGTGGTTCTCCGGGGTCGAGCCGCCGCACGCCTCGGCCACGACGGTGACCGTCGCGCCGGCGTCGGCCGCCGCCAACGCCGTCGAGATGACACAGCAGTCCGTCGCCACCCCGGCCAGGACCAGCTCGGGCGCCGGGCCGGTGATCGGCTCGATCGCGGCCCACTTGCCGAACGTCGTCGCCGCGACGTGCTCGCCGTCGAGGTCTGCCATTTCGGGAACGAGGTCGAACAGCGGGTCGTCCGTCGGGCGGTCGGCGAACGGCCACGTCTCGAAGTAGGCGCGCCACGAGCCGACCCGCGCGTCACCGACCGCCGGCACCCACCGCGTCACGATGGTCCGGTGCCGCGCCGCCAGGTCGTGGATCGGCGCCACGGTCGCGTCGAACATCGGTGACGCCCACGGCGAGTCGGACGCCGCGAACACCCGCTGGGGGTCGATCACGACGAGCCACGGTTCGCTCACGCCGTCTCCTGCCGCCGCACCCGGCCGCGCTGGAACAGCAGCGTCGCGACGAAGCCGATCACGAATGCGAACAGCACGCCCAGGTTCGCGAACGGCCAGTCGCCCTCCCAGGCGAGCTCCTGTTCGTTCCAGGTGCCCAGACCCAGCGGCTCGAGCAGGTAGCCCTGCCAGTTGTTCCAGGTGACGTCGCCGGGGAAGGCGTTCACGACCAGCCCCCAGCCCACGATCGAGGCGACGACCAGGGTCGCGATCGCGCCCCAGTTCACCGCACCGTAGCGGCCGGCGGAGTCGAACAGGGCGTCCTCGTCGTAGTCGCGGCGTCGCAGTACGAGATCGGCGATGACGATGCCGGCCCAGGCGCCGATCGGGACGCCCAGCGTGATGAGGAAGCTCTGGAACGGGGCCAGGAACGTCTGCGCGATGAAGACGACGTAGATGGTGCCCAGCGTGAGGATCACACCGTCGACGAACGCGGCCGCCGGTCGGGGAATCCGCACCCCCAGGCTCAACAGCGTCAGGCCCGAGGAGTAGATGCCCAGCACCGCGCCGCTGACCAGCGCCAGCACCGAGGCGACCAGGAACGGCACGAGGAACCACGTCGGCAGCACCGTGGCCAGCGTGCCGATCGGGTCGTCGGCGATGCCGTCCTGCAGATCGGGACGCGACCCGGCCAGCATGGTCCCGTAGAGGACGAGCACGACCGGGGCGAGCGCGCCGCCGATCGTGTTCCACAGCACGATCCGACCGCCGGGCGTCTCCCGTCGCTGGTACCGCGACCAGTCCGCCGCGATGTTGATCCACCCGAAGCCGAACGCCGTGGTCACCATGACGAAGGCGCCGACCACCGCCTGCATGGAGCCGCCCGGGATGGCCTGCAGCTCATCGAGGTCGATCTGGTCGAGGGTCAGCGCGATGTAGGTGATCGTCGCCAGGCCGGTCAGCCAGGTCAGCACGGACTGGAACCGCATGATCACGTGGTAGCCGGCGACGGAGGCCGCCACGATGAGGGCCGCGATCACGGCCAGCGCGATCACCTTCGTGGTGGTCCCGCTGCTCCAGCCCAGCTCGCGGAACACGGTCGCGGTGGCCAGCGTCGCCATGATCGCCAGGAACGTCTCCCAGCCCATGGAGATGATCCAGCTGAACACGCCCGGCACCTTCTGCCCGACGACTCCGAACGGGGCCCGCGACAGGATCATCGTCGGCGCCGAGCCGCGTTTGCCGGCGATCGCGACCAGACCGCACGCGACGAACGACAGGGTGATGCCGACGACGGCGACGATCGAGGCCTGGATCCACGAGATGCCCGCCCACAGCAGGTAGCTGCCGTACGAGATGCCGAACACCGACACAGTCGCGGCGAACCAGGGCCAGAACAGGTCGGACGGCTTCGCGGTCCGCTCGCTCTCGTCGACGATCTCGATGCCGGTGACCTCGATCCCGGCCCGCCGCACCGCCTCCAGGCTCCCTGCGGAACCCGGTCGTTCTCCCGTCATGTCATGCCTCCTGCTCGATGTGGGAACCACTGTCCCACGGTGGGGTCCTCACGCGCCGGAGCCTCGGCGGGGTGCCTCCTGGTGCCGTCGTCGCGGCGCTAGGCTGGCCCTGCTCGATTCCGACAGCCCGTCAACCTACCGAGGAGCCGTCCGTGGCCATCATCGACGACGTCGCAGCCCGCGAAATCCTGGACTCCCGAGGGAACCCGACCGTCGAGGTCGAGGTCGTCCTCGACGACGGCACGCTGGGGCGTGCCGCGGTGCCGTCCGGTGCCTCCACCGGCCAGTTCGAGGCCGTGGAACTGCGCGACGGCGGCGACCGCTACCTCGGCACGGGTGTCCTCAAGGCCGTCGAGGCGGTCAACGGTCCGCTGTGCGAGACCCTCGTCGGCTTCGACGCCGACGACCAGCGTGCGATCGACGAGGCGATGATCGACCTCGACGGGACCGACAACAAGGGCAAGTTCGGCGCCAACGCGATCCTCGGCGTCTCGCTCGCGGTGGCCCACGCCGCCGCCGAGTCCGCCGGACTGCCGCTGTTCCGCTACGTCGGAGGCCCCAACGCGCACGTGCTGCCCGTCCCGATGATGAACATCCTCAACGGCGGTGCGCACGCCGACTCCAACGTCGACGTGCAGGAGTTCATGATCGCTCCGATCGGCGCCCAGACGTTCGCCGAGTCGCTGCGCTGGGGTGCGGAGGTCTACCACGCGCTCAAGGCGGTCCTGAAGGAGAAGGGCCTGTCCACCGGCCTCGGCGATGAGGGCGGCTTCGCCCCCGACCTCGAGAGCAACCGGGCCGCGCTGGACCTCATCGCGGTCGCGATCGAGAAGGCCGGCCTGAAGCTCGGCTCGGACATCGCGCTGGCCATGGACGTGGCCTCGAGCGAGTTCCACTCCGACGGCGCCTACACCTTCGAGGGCGTGGCCAAGTCGTCCGACGAGATGATCGCCTACTACTCCGAGCTGGTCGAGGCCTACCCGATCGTCTCGATCGAGGACCCGCTCGACGAGGAGGACTGGGACGGCTGGACCGCCATCACGGCCGCGCTCGGCGACCGGGTCCAGCTCGTCGGCGACGACCTGTTCGTCACCAACGTCGAGCGCCTCAGCCGCGGCATCGCGCAGAAGGCGGGCAACGCCATGCTGGTGAAGGTCAACCAGATCGGCTCGCTGTCGGAGACCCTCGACGCCGTCGACCTGGCGCACCGCGCCGGCTTCCACAACATGATGAGCCACCGGTCCGGCGAGACCGAGGACGTCACGATCGCCGACCTGGCGGTCGCCACCAACTGCGGCCAGATCAAGACCGGCGCCCCCGCGCGGTCGGACCGGGTCGCCAAGTACAACCAGCTGCGGCGGATCGAGGAGATCCTCGGGTCGGCCGCCTCCTACGCCGGAGCCGCGGCCTTCCCGCGCTTCTCCTGAGTCATGGCCGCCCGCGGACCGTCCTCGTCGTGGCGGCGCCCCCCCCCCCGGGGCGGCGCCCCCCGGGCGGGGGGGGCCACCCAGGGGTGGGGCCCGCGCG
>JAJUII010000077.1 GCA_029265505.1 Aeromicrobium choanae | reverse complement strand
GTGCCGGCCAGACCGTTGCGGCGCAACTCGTCGACCTCGCGTCCGATCGCAGCCGCGCGGCGGGCGATCTCGGTCTCGTCCGATCCGGCGCACAGCACGAGGGCGTTGGAGTACACCAGCGAGTCGGGATCGCGGTCGGTGCGCTCGCACGCCCGGCGGACCCGGTCGAACTGCGTCCGGGTGAACTCCACCGACTCGAACGGCACGTTGAACTCGTCGGCGAACAGTGCGGCGAGGGTCGGAGTGCGGCGCTTGCCCTTGCCGCCGACGATCACCGGGATCTTCGCCTGCGTCGGCTTGGGCAGGGCCGGCGAGGCGTCGAGGGAATAGTGGACGCCGTCGAAGGAGAACTTCCCGGATGTGTCGGACCACAGACCCGTGATGATCTCGAGTTGCTCCTCCAGGCGATCGAAGCGCTCCGGCGTGGACGGGAACGGGATGCCATAGGCGCGGTGCTCGGCGTCGAACCAACCGGCGCCGAGTCCGAACTCCACCCGTCCGCCGCTCATCTGGTCGACACCGGCGACCGCGATCGCGAGCGGGCCCGGAAGCCGGAAGGTGGCGCTCGTGACCAGGGTCCCCAGCCGGATCGTCGACGTGTCCCGCGCGAGTCCGGCCAAGGTGATCCACGCGTCCGTCGGCCCGGGCAGACCGTCACCACCCATGGTCAGGTAGTGGTCCGAGCGGAAGAAGGCGTCGAAGCCGAGCCGCTCGGCCTCACGGGCGACCGCGAGCAGGTCGTCATACGTGGCTCCCTGCTGGGGCTCGGTGAAGATCCGGAGCTTCATCAGGCGCGGTCTCCCTCGTCGTCGCCCCCGAAGGCGGCCTCGGCGTCGGCGCGGCGGTCGGCGGCGTCCGCCGCTCGGGAGACGTCCTCGGCCTCGGTCGAGAGCTGGTTCGACGCGGCGGCCAAGTCCTCGGCGCGGCCCTGGTCACCCCCGAACGCCACCTCGGCGTCGGCGGCCGCGGCGGCGACGTCGGCCTCCTCGGCCAGGTCCTCGGCGACCGCGTGCAGGTTCTCGCCCGTGGAAGTCGCCTCAGCCGGGCTCGGCCGGTCCTCGGCCGCGAAATCGGCCGCGGTCTTGACCTTCTCGGTCATCAGGTGGGCCGCGTCCTTGGCGGACTCGGCCACCCGATGACCCACGTCGGCCGCCGCGTGCTTGGCGGTCTCCTGGGCCTTCTCGACGGTCGACTGCACCGGCTCGGTGTGCCACACCTTCTCGGCCTGTCTCCTGATCTGCTCGTAGCGAGCGCGTCCCGCACGTGTTCCGAGGACGTATCCGATGGCGACGGCGACGAGTAGCGCAAGCTTCTTCACGAGAGATCACTCCTGGGATTCGGGTTGACGGCTTCCATTGTGTCGCGATTCGCCGTCATCCTCATCACCAGCGGTCGGCGGGGCCATCGCCCAGGCGATCGCCCTCGTCACGAGGAGACCGCCCGCGCGGACCGTCGTCGCCTCGGTCACGGGCAGCCACGGCAGTCGCAACGGCAGCCGCGCCCACCGTGGCAGCAGCCCGACCGCGGCGGCCGCCAGCATCGCGTAGGGCGCGCGCAAGGTCCACCGAATCGGTGGGTGCAACAGGATGAAGCGCGCTGCGGCCCGTGCCGCCGGGGTGCTCTCCAGCTCGGGCCGAAACGACTCGATCGCGTCCCGCAACCCCGCGACGTCCTCGGGGACGTCCACGCCACCGAGGCCCCGCGCGGTGAAGGCCGCCTGGGCGACGTAGGTGTCCCGCTCCGTCGCGGTCAGCGGTCGTGCGCCGTATCGGTCGTGAGCCCGCAGGAACGAGTCCACCTCGGCCACGTGCACCCACGTGACCAGATGGGGATCGGACGCGGAGTACGGGCGTCCGTCCGGCGCCACCCCGGTGACGCGCTCGTGGATGCGGCGCACGGTCCGGATCGCCCGATCGGCATGGTCGACGGTGCCGTAGGTGGTCTCGGCGATGAATCCGCTCGTCCGATGCAGCCGACCCCACGGATCACCGCGGAACCCCGAATGCTGGTCCACGCCGGCCATCGCCAGCGGATGCAGTGACTGCAGCAGCAGAGCACGGATGCCTCCGACGAACATCGAGGCGTCGGCGTGGACGCGCCAGATCGGGTCGTCGGGAGTGAAACGGCGTGGGCCGGGGGTCCCGTGGATGCGCTCCCGCCGACGCGCGCCCTCGGGGCCGGCGACACGCGCGAAGACGGCTTCGCCGGCACGGAGCCGAACCCGATCGATCATGGCACCACGGTAGTGACCCGCCCGCGATCTCGGCGCGGCCGAGACGTCCCGGCGGCCATGGGCCGCCGGGACGCGATGCGGGGCCTCGGGGGTGCGAGGCCCCGCGGGATCCGGGTGAGGGCCCGGACCGGGCGCGGTCAGTCCTCGACCGCCGGGACGGCGACCACCGGGCAGTGCGCGTGGGTCAGGCAGTAGTGGCTCACCGATCCGAACAGGACCCGGCTGATGCCCGTGTGGACGCGCGTCCCCACGACCAGCATCGCAGCGTCCTTCGACAGTTCGACGAGCGTCGGGCCGGGAGCGCCCTGCTCGACGTCGATCCGGCGGGGGTTGCCGTCGGCGTCCTCGGCGCCGATCGTCTCGGCGACCCACCGGGCGGCGTTGCTTCGCGCGTCGGATTCGTAGGCCATCCACGGGACCTCGGCCCCGGCCATCGCGATCGCCGCGTCGATCTGCCAGACGTGGACGATCTTCAACTCGGCCCCGCGGAGCTCGGCCTCCTCTGCGGCCCACCGGAGCGCGGCCGCACCGGCCGGCGTCTCATCGACCCCGACGACGATGGTGTTGGTAGTCATGACCTCTCCTCTCCTCGTCTTCCACTCTGCTTCCCCGTGTCGCTGCGGAGAAGGGTCGAAGGTCCCGACTTCCCGGGACCGACGGCCCCGACGACCCGTACGGTGTGCGTGTGGAGGATCTGGACGGTGCTCGCTGGAGGTCCGTGCTCGACGCCGTCGCGGCGGTGGCCTCGGACCTCGACCTGGAGAGCCTGCTGAGTCGCATCGTCCATGAGGCGCGCGCCGTGACCGGAGCCCGCTACGGCGCGCTCGGCGTGCTGTCCGACGACGGCGAGTCCCTCGTCGAGTTCCTCACCGAGGGAATCGACGACGAGACCGCCCGGTCGATCGGACACCGACCCCGGGGGGACGGCGTCCTGGGCGTCGTGCTGCGCGAAGGACGGATCCTGCGCCTGGCGAACGTGGCGGACCACCCCGCCTTGGTCGGCTTCCCGCCGCACCATCCCCCGATGCACGCCTTCCTCGGCGTCCCGGTGCGCGCGGGCGACGAGATCTTCGGCGATCTCTACCTCGCCGAGAAGGACGGGGGCTTCACCGAGGCCGACGAACTGCTCGTCAGCGGTCTGGCGGCCGTGGCCGGCTCGGCCATCACGAACGCGCGCCTGTTCGCCGAGCTGGAGCGCACCCGCGCCGAGCTGGCCCGCGTCGCGGTCGTGGAGGACCGCAACCGGATCGCGCGCGATCTGCACGACCTCGTCATCGGGCGGCTCTTCGCGGTCGGCCTCTCGCTGGATCGGATCGCCCGCAACGTCGAGGAGCCGTGGTCCGCGCGGGCCGCCCAGGCGGTCGACGACATCGACCGCGCGATCGCCGACCTGCGCGGCGCGATCTTCGCCCTCGGCTCCGACCCCACCACCGACGGTGCCCGGCTCACCCGACTGCTCAAGGCCGCGGCCGCCCCGCTCGGATTCACCCCGCAGATCTCCATCGTCGGTGACCTGACGCGCATGAACCTCGGGGTGCGCAGTGATCTGCACGCCGTGCTCAACGAGGCGCTCGCCAACGTCGTCCGCCACGCTCGCGCCTCGACCGTCACGATCAGCGTCGTCGTCGGGGACGACGACGTGGTCGCCGAGATCATCGACGACGGCGTCGGCATCGGCGACAACCGGGCGGCGAGCGGACTGGCGAACCTGCGCGAACGCGCCGAGCGGATCGACGGTCGACTGGAGGTCGGTCCCGGCCCCGAAGGCGTCGGCACTCGGCTGGCCTGGCGTGCCCCGCTCGACGCGCGCCCCGATTCCGAACCGCCGCAGCCGAGCCGGCCCGACTTCTAGGCTGGGACCATGACCGATCCGATCCGGGTGTTCCTGCTCGACGACCATGAGGTCGTCCGACGCGGCGTCGCCGACGTCCTCGAGGACTCCGGCACCGTCGAGATCGTCGGTCAGGCCGGCACGGTGGCGGAAGCCCAGGCGGCCATCGAACGACTCGCTCCCCAGGTGGCCGTGCTGGACGCCCGCCTCCCCGACGGCTCCGGGATCGACCTGTGCCGCCGGATCCGGATCTCGTCGAAGGAGACCGCGGTCCTGATCCTGACCTCCTACGAGGACGACGAGGCGCTGTTCGAGGCGATCATGGCCGGCGCTTCGGGCTTCCTGCTCAAGCAGGTCCGCGGCAACGACCTCGTCGACGCGGTCCACCGGGTCGCGGCGGGCCAGTCACTGCTCGATCCGGCGATGACCGGAGCCGTGCTGGCGCGCCTCCGCCGCCAGGAGCGGCCCGACCCTCTGGCCGAGCTGACCGCCCAGGAGCGCAAGGTGTTCGACCAACTGCGACTCGGGCTCTCGAACCGGGAGATCGCCGAGGCGTTGTTCCTGTCGGAGAAGACGGTCAAGAACTACGTCTCGACGATCCTGGCCAAGCTCGGTCTCGAACGGCGAGCCCAGGTCGCCGCCTGGAAGGACTGACGCTCACACCCCCGACAGCAGGTCGCCCCGGGCGGCGCGCCGCCGCCGCTGCTCGACCGGATCGGGCACGGGCACCGCCGCGATCAGGCTGCGCGTGTACTCCTCGCGGGGGTGGCGCAGCACCTCGTCGCGCGAACCCAGCTCGACCAGTCGGCCCCGTTGCATCACCGCGACCCGGTTCGCGAGTGCATCCACCACCGCGAGGTCATGGGTGATGAACAGGCAGGCGAACTGCAGTCGCTGCTGCAGCTCGACGAACAGCTCGAGCACGCGCGCCTGCACCGAGACGTCGAGCGCCGAGGTCGGCTCGTCCGCGATGAGCAGGTCCGGATCGAGAGCCAGCGCGCGGGCGAGGCTGATCCGCTGGCGCTGTCCGCCGGACAGCTCGTGCGGGAAACGCTCGGCGAAGTCCCGCGGCAGCTCGACGGCGTCGAGCAGATCGGTGACCTTGTCCCTGATCCGCCGGTCGGGCAGGTCGGTGTGCACACGCAGCGGCTCGGCGATGCAGTCGAGGATCGACAGCCGCGGATTCAGTGACGCCGCCGGGTCCTGGAAGACGAACCCGAACCGGCTGCGGAAGGGGCGGAGTCGGGCGTCGTCCAATCCCGAGATCCGCTCGCCGTCGATGCGGACCGTACCCTCGGTCGGTTGCTGCAGACCCACCGCGGTCCGTCCCAGCGTGGACTTGCCGGATCCAGATTCGCCGACCAGGCCGAGGACCTCGCCGCGGTGCACCTGCAGCGACACGTGGTCGACGGCGCGGAACGACGGCTCACCCCACCCGCCGGGGAACTCCACGACGATGTCGTCCAGGTCGAGCACGACGGGGGCGTCCGTGACCGGCGCCGGCCGCGACTCGGTGACCTTCGGTCGGCCCAGGTGCGGTACCGACTCCAGCAGTGCTCGGGTGTAGGGGTGGGCCGGTGCGGCGAACAGCCGCTCGACCGGCGCCTGCTCCACGACGGCCCCGCGATACATCACCACGACGCGGTCGGCGATGTCCGCCACGACGCCCATGTTGTGGGTGATCAGGACGATCGCGGTGCCCAGTCGTTCACGCAGGTCGAGCAACAGTTCGAGGATCGCGGCCTGGACCGTGACGTCGAGCGCCGTCGTCGGCTCATCGGCGATGATCACGTCCGGATCGCACGCGATCGCGATCGCGATGACGACGCGCTGCTTCTGTCCACCGGACAGCTGGTGCGGGTAGTAGTCGACCCGCGTGGCCGGGTCGGGCAGGCCGACCAGGTCGAGCAACTCGATCGCGCGCTCGCGGGCCTCGGACTTGCTCACGTTCCGGTGGGCTCGCACCGCCTCCACGATCTGCCAGCCGACCGTGCGCACCGGGTCCAGCGCGGTCGACGGCTCCTGGAAGATCATCGAGATCTCGTCGCCGCGGATCGGCCGCAGTTCGGCGGGCGACATCCCGATCAGTTCGCGCTCCGGGTCGTCGGGGGTGCGCAGGATCGCCGATCCCTCGACCGAGGCCGTGCTCGGCAACAGACCGAGCACCGCGCGTGAGGTGACGGACTTGCCGGATCCGGATTCGCCGACGATCGCCAGCACCTCCCCGGGCTCGACGTCGAACTCGACGCCGTCGACGGCCACCACGCGCCCCGCGTCGGTCCCGAAGGAGACCCGCAGGTGCGACAGCGACAGCACGGCCGTCCGTCGCGGGGGTCCGCTCTCGGTCGACGCGGCCTGCTCCTGCGGGGCATCGACCTCGGGGGCGGGCGTCAGGTCCTCGGCGAGCTCCACCTCGAGCTCGCCCTCGTTCCCCGCGGCCCGGGTGCGCAGCAGCGGGTTCGTGATGTCGTTGAGGCTCTCGCCCAGCAGCGTCACGCCGAGCACCACCAGGACGATCGCCAGACCCGGGAACAGTCCCGTCCACCAGATGTCGTTCGTGGCGTCCGGCATGGCCTTGTTGAGGTCGTAGCCCCACTCCGCCGCGGCCGAGGGCTCGATGCCGAAGCCGAGGAAGCCCAGCGCCGCCAGCGTCAGGATCGCCTCGGAGGCGTTCAGCGTCGCGATCACGGGGAGGGTCTGCGCGACGTTGGCCAGGATGTGGCGGAACAGGATGCGCGGCGTGCGCACGCCGGCCACCCTCGCCGCATCCACGTACGGTTCGGTCTTGACCGACACCGTCGCGTTGCGGATCACCCGGTAGTACTGCGGGATGAAGATCACCGTGATTGAGATCGCCGCGGAGGCGATGCCGCCCAGGGCCCCGCTCGACCCCCCCGACACGACGATCGACACGACGATCGCGAGCAGCAGCGAGGGGAACGAGTACAGCGCGTCCATCACCAGCACGAGCACCTTGTCGAGCCAGCCGCCGAGGTAGCCCGACACCAGGCCGAGCGGCACACCGATCAGGCTCGAGATGGCCACCGCGAGCAGGATCACCTCCATCGCGGTCCGCGCTCCGTAGACGACGCGCGAGAGGACGTCGGTCCCCCCGACGGTGGTGCCGAACCAGTGGTCGGCGCTCGGGGGTCGCTGGGTGCCGAACAGGGTGCCGTCGTCGCCGCGCACCTGGTCGAAGTCGTACGGTGCCAGCCACGGCGCGAAGATCGCCAGCACGACGAAGAACGCGATGAGCCCGACGCCGAGCAGCAGCATGAACCGCTGCAAGCCGTGCGACTGGTCGATGACGCTCTTGCCCGGGTATCGCATCAGAACCTCACTCGTGGGTCGACGAGCGCGACGACGGCGTCGATGACGAAGCTCGCGACGCAGACGATGAACGCGATCACCGTGACGATGCCCTGCACCGCCAGGAAGTCGCGCCGTATCAGGTACTGCGCCAGCTCGTAGCCGATGCCCTTCCACTCGAAGGTCGTCTCGGTCAGCACGGCGCCGGCGAGCAGCATCGCGACCTGCATCCCCATCACGGTGACGACCGGGACGAGGGCGTTGCGGAACGCGTGCTTGCTGACCACCTTGCGCTCCGGGACACCCTTGGCGCGCGCCGCCGTGACGTAGTCGGCCCGCAGCGTCTGCAGCAGGTTCACGCGCACCAGACGCAAGAAGACGCCGCCGGTCAGCAGGCCGAGGGCGACCGCGGGAAGGACGGCGTGCTGCAGGACGTCGACGACATAGCGCGGCTCACCCCACAGGATGGCGTCGACGATCATGATGTTCGTCTGGGGATCGACCTTCGCCAAGGTCAGCTCGGTGGCGGTCGAGGCGCGACCGGCGGTGGGCCAGCCGAACGGTGCGGTGGCGAGCTTGAGCAGCAGGCCCACGAAGAACACCGGCGCGGCGTACGCGACGATCGCGAACAGGCGCAGGACGACGTCCGGCCAGCGGTCGCGGTGACGGGCCGCGACGCGGCCGAGCGGGATCCCCAGGCCGAAGGCGACGAGCAGGGCCCAGAACGACAGCTCCAGCGTCGCGGCGCCGTTGACGAGGAGGATGTCGGTGACCTCGCGGTTGTCGGTCAGCGTCCGGCCGAAGTCGCCGCGGACGATGTCGCCGAGGTACTCGACGTACTGGGTCAGGATCGGTCGGTCCAGGCCGGCCTCGGCCTTGCGCTCGGCGATCTGCTCGGCCGTGAGCCGCCCGCCCTGGGCTGCGGTGATCGGATCGCCGATCACCCGCATCAGGAAGAAGACCAGCGTCACCAGGACCCACAGCATGGGCACGATCAACGCGAGCCGGATCAGCAGGTAGCGGGCGAGCGGACTCAGCCCGCCGCGCCGCTGGGGTGGTTCGGCCGCCGGCGAATCGGCGGCGACGAGGACGTCGGTGGTCACGTGGAGCTCCTCCTGACGACGCGGAATCGGGGCCCCGGCACGACGTGCGCGCCGGGGCCCCGATTCGGACGGGTCACTTCGACAGCGTCGAGAACCGGAACTTGAACGACGGGTCGAGCGTCTCGCTCACCCCGTCGACGTCGTTGCCGGCCACCGCCACCTGGGCGCCGGTCAGCAGCGGCAGCACCGGAACCTGCTCGGCGACCATCTCCTGGATCTTCGCCAAGGTCGCCTCGCGCGAGGCCTGGTCGGCGTCCGTGCGCTCCGAGTCGAGCAGCTTCGTCATGCGGTCGTCCTCATAGTGCGACTGCAGGAAGTTGTTCGGCGCGAAGAACGGCGTCAGGTAGTTGTCCGGATCCGGGAAGTCCGGGAACCAGCCGAGCTGGTAGGCCGGGTACGCGTCGTTGACGCGCTCCTCGGAATAGGTGTTCCACTCGGTCGACTGCAGCTTGACCGAGAAGAGTCCGCCCTCCTCGAGCTGGCGCTTCACGGCCTGGTACTCCTGGTCGGAGCTGTTGCCGTAGTGGTCCGGGTTCCACTGCAGGTTCAGTTCGACGGGCGTCGAGACGCCCGCGTCCTGCAGCACCTTGCGCGCCGCGTCCGGGTCCGGCTTGGCGCCGTACTTGTCCTTGAACGCCTCGGTCGCCCCGACCTGGCCCTCGGGCACGATCGAATAGGCCGGCGTGTACGTGCCCTTGTAGACCTCGGTGGAGATCTCCTCGCGATCCAGCAGGTACGCCGCAGCCTGACGGACGGCCTGCTTCTGCTCGTCGTCATCGCCCGGCATCGTCTTGAGGTTGAACACGATGTAGCGCAGCTCGCCGCCCGGGCCGGTGTGGACCGTGACGTCGTCCGACTTCTCGAGGCTCTCGATGTCGGTCGGCGTCAGGGAGCGATGAGCGACGTCGATGTCGCCCTTCTCCACGTCGAGCTTGAGGTTGTTCGAGTCGGCGTAGTACCGCAGGGTGACGTCCGACTTCGGCTCTCCGTAGGTGCCGTCGTAGTCGGGGTTGATCTTGAACTCGGCGAGCTCGTTCTTCTTGTACTCACCGATCGTGTACGGGCCGGAGAAGCCGTTGGCCTCCACGGCCGCATCGTCGTCGAGCACCTCGTCGGCCGGATACGTCTCCTCGTCGACGATCGGACCCGCCGAGGTGACGAGCACCTGGGGGAACGTCTGGTCGTTCGGGGCCGCGAGCGTGAACGCCACCGTGGTGTCGTCACGAGCCTCGACCTTCTTCATGGCGCCGAGCAGCGAGGCCGGACCGTTCGGGTCGTTGATGTCGACGATCCGCTGGAACGAGAACGCCACGTCCGAGGCGGTCAGGTCGTTGCCGTTGGCGAACTTCAGTCCCGACTTGATCGTGCACACGTAGACGGTGGGCGACTCGAAGTCGCACTCCTCGGCGGCGTCGGGCGTCAGTTCGGTGCTGCCGGGCGGGAAGTTCAGCAGGTATTGGTACACCTGCGTCTGCACCGCCATCGAACCGTTGTCGTAGGCGCCCGCCGGATCGATCGAGACCACCTTGTCGGTCGTCCCGACGATCAGGCTGTCGCCGTCGTCGTCGCTCTGTCCCGCGCCGCAGGCCGCCAGCACCGAGCCGGCGAGAGCGGCGGAGGCGAGCACGGTCATGCGTCGCCGCAACAGGGTCATGTTGTCCTCCGGTCTGGTGTCCACACCCTTTGGGACACTCGTTGTCGAACGCTACTCGGCTCGCTCGTCACGAGCCATGAGCC
>JAJUII010000124.1 GCA_029265505.1 Aeromicrobium choanae | reverse complement strand
CGAGATCGTCGGCCGCCTCGTCCTTGGTCGCCTGGTCCGAACGCCGAGCGTCCGACCTGACTCCGTCGACCTCCGCGACGACCGCGCCCAACACTCGGGCGTCGACGTGCTGAAACTGGTCGATCGCCTCGTGCAGGTCGCTGCGGGTCGCCCGCAAGCGCTCGGCGACGATCAGCACACCCGAGGCCACCGACACCAGGGACTGCGCATCGGCGTTCTCTGACGTCGGGGCGACGTCGATGACCATCACGTCGGCGCGCGTCGCGAGCTCAGCGAACACCGCACTCACCTGTTCGCCCTGGAGCAGCTCCGAGTGCAGCGAGCCGTCCGAGCCACTGTGGATCGCGAGGAGGTTGGTCGAGCCCGGCACGGGGAAGATCGCCTCCCTGACCCGAGCACGGCCGCGGAGGATGTCGGCGAGCCCGGGGCGCCCCTCGGTGTCGAAGCGCTCGCTCAGCAGACACCGGCTCGAGTTCGCCGACACCAGGAGCACCCGCAGACCGCTGCGCGCCATCGTGTCGGCCAAGTGCAACGCGACGAGCGGCCCGGCACTTCCCGACGAGGCGGGCGCCACCAGCACCGCAGGGTTGAACTTCGGGAGCTGCACGAGCAGCGCGTTGCGCAGCTGGCGCATCGGTTCGGTGGTCTGGCTGTCGACGACACGCGCGGTCTCGGAGAGACGCACACCGGCCACGAGCGGATCGAGACCGAGCGACGACAGGTCGCGTCGGTCACGGATGCGATGGTCGAGCCGATCCAGCAAGACGGCGAGCAGAAACCCGATCAGGAAGCCTGAGAGGACGCAGCTGAGCAGCAGGATCGGCACGTTGGGGCTCGCGGGCGACTGTGGAATCTGCGCCTCGGTGATGACCTCACCAGGAACGAGCGCGCTGGCCCTCAACTGGGCGAGTTGCGATCCCAACTCGGCGATCTGCCGGTTCAACTGGTCACGCTGGGACTGGACACTGAGCGCCTCCGGAGTGCCAGGATCGGCGCTCACGAGCTTCTTGTCCAACTCAGTCGACTGCGCTCGCAGCTCCTTGAGCTGGACGTTGACTCCCTCCACCTGGGCCTCGACGCGCCGGGAAGCAACGGCGCTGCGGTTCTCCAGGTAGGCGTCGGCGAACGCCGCCGCTCCGTCGCGCGCGTCCTCCGGATCGCCCGCCTCGAAGGTGATGTTCAGGACGGACGTGTTGGGAGGCACTGAGACCGTGACGTGACGGGCCAGTCCCCGGGCCTCCTCGGCGATCGGCTCGTCGAGCTTCCCGAGGGCGAGCACGGCGACCGCCGTCGACTTGACGATCTGCGCCTCGGTGTCGAGGTTGACGTCTCCGGACGTCCGGCCGCCCTGAACGGCACCGTTCTCACCCGTGGTCTGCACCATGACCGACGCCGTCGAGGTGTAGGTCTTCGGCAGCAGCGCGATGGCCCCTCCGGCCGCGATCAGGCCGACCAACACACCGCCCACCACGAGCCTCCAGCGGCGGCGCAGGAGTGCTCCGTAGTCGGCCAAGCCGACGTCCGCCTGGGTCATTGACATGGGAAGGGCCTTTCCTCCGTCATCCTTCGGGCGCGACACCGCGCCGGGACTCATCGCCAAGCCCGTACTCGCAGCGCGTTCGTCCGTGCCCGTCAGTCTACGCGTCTCTCGTACGTGACGGACGAAGTCCGGTGAGACGAATGAGACGATCCCACACTCAGATCCCCCGCCCCCGTCGGTGTGCCATGTCCATGAGTCGATCCGAGGAGATCAACCCGAGAGCCACCGCCACCGCGAGATAGGCACGTCGCTCCCGCCAGTTGGACCGAATCGTCCGCCAGGCGCAGGCCAGAGCCTCGCGGCGGTGACCCAGGGCGGCCAGACCGAAGCTCTTGCGGCCGAGGAGCCGAGCTCGCGCAAGCGGATCGCGCGCCAAGACCTCATGCTTGGCCAGGCCGTAGTCGATCGCCTCGATGATCGTCGCCCAACGCTGGGAGAACAGCGACTGTCCCCACACCACGTCGACGAGCGCCTCCTGGACCACGCAGATCGGCGCGACCGCGGCAGCCCTCAGGATCCAGTCGAAGTCCTCGCCGTAGCTACCCGGAATGGCCTCGTCCACCAGACCGATGCGCTCGACCAGCTCGCGACGGCGCACGACCACCGTCGACGGGTGGGCCTCCATGCCGCGATTGCGCGCCAGCTTGCGCAGCGCGACAGTCTCGGGTGTCGGAATCCGCTCGATCCGGCGGTCGTCGTAGAGGACCGTGATGCCCGAGACACAGGTGGCGGCCTCCGGCTCCGCCTCGAGCGCGGCGACCTGCCGCGAGAGCTTGGTCGGCGCCCATACGTCGTCGTCGTCACAGAAGGCCACCAGCTCGGACTCGCCGTGCTCGATGCCCGTGTTGCGCGCTCCGGCCAGACCCGGTGTCCGGTGCAGGTTGGAGATCACCTCGATCCCGGGGAACTCGGTGCCCAGATGCGGATCGGGCTCGCTCTGGTCGTACACGACGATCACCTGCACCGGCCCGTCGTAGTCCTGCGACGTCACCGCCGTCAACGTCCGACGCAACAACTCCGGACGATGGTGGGTGGCGACGATGACGTCGACGGACGGCCGCGCCGCCTCAGACCTGCTCTTCACGGTTCCTCCTGACCGCATCCAGACCCGTGGCGATCCGAATGGTTCGCACGGTGTTCACCACATCGGCGACCACGTAGAACGCGATACCGACGATCAACAGCACACCCATCGACGAGCCGAGCACAATCGGCCCGATACCCAGAACGAGGATCTCGACCTCGACCGCCCAGGGGATCGGCGCCATGCCGCGTCGACGGGCGAAGCGCACCCACCCGCCGAGCCCCGGGACGCCGAGGTCGCCTCCCCCGCCGGCCCCGCCGCCGAACGGAGCCCCGGCCTGCGCGGCCAGGGTCTTGCGTTCAGCCAGGACCCAGTTGTAATAGACCACCAGGGCCAGGAGCGCCAAGGGGATCGCCGGTGGGAGACCCTCGCTCTGCACCAGACGCCACCCGGCCACAGCGATGATCGTGGCGATCCCACCGACGTCCGCCATGAGGTCGTAGGCCGCGCCGACCGACGACCCCTGCCCGCGCTCTCGGGCCACCGCACCGTCCAGGCAGTCGAAGAAGTATCGCGCCAGGAACGCCAGACCCGCCCAGCGCCACTCGCCGACGGCGAAGAGCACGGCGGAGAGCACCGCGCACGCCACGGCGGCCGTGGTGACGTGATTCGGCGTCACGCGGGTGCGGGCGGCGAGAAAGCGCGCCAGCGGGAAGGCGATGGGATCGACGGCGATCCGCGCCCAGATCGGCCGGAGCGCGACCGCATCCTCCGAGGCCGCCGTCATGGTGTCCTCCGTCCGGCGAGTCGTGATCGGACCCGCGCCCACACCAGCGGCGCAGCGACCCTCAGACTGGCGATCGCCCCCTTGGCATACCGCGGGAGCAGGCGAACCGGGTCCTGAGCCACGCGAGCGATCCACTCCAGCCCCGAACGGCGGATCAGCCGCGGAGCGCGAGCCTCCTCCCCGGCGAGGAACCCGAACCACCCCCCGCAGGTGACGATCGCACAGTCCGGCAGCGATCCCCGGTGCCGGCGCACCCATGTCATCTCGAGCGGGGCCCCCATGCCGACGAAGCACACGTCCGGGCTCGACTCCCGCACGCCCTCCAACGGCCCGGTCCACTCGTCGTGATAGCCGTGAACCGCGGCGACCACGCGACAGGGGGCCTCGGCCTCGAGTCGCTCACCGGCACGGACGGCCAGCCCCTCCGGCCCACCGATGAGCGCGACCCGTACCGGGCGCCCCAGTCGACCGGCCGCGCGCCGGATGATGTCCCAACCGAGATCGGTGGTCGGGGCACGCTCGATCCGTCGTGCCCCCGCCAACCGTGCGAGGAGGACGATCGAGCCACCGTCGGCAGCGACGGTCTCCGCCTCGTTCATCTCCGCGACGAACTCCGGGTCGTCCCGGCTCAGCAGCCCGCCGACATGCAGGGCGTAGAGGCGCGACTGCTCGGCACGGGAGACGTCGTGCGCACCGCGCTCGGCGACGTCCTCGTACGTCAGGTCGACCACGGGAAACGGGCCGACGCGCACGACGCCCTCGTGGGTCGCATTCTCCTCCGCAGCTCGCTCGGACGTCATCGATGTACCGCCTCTCCCTCCCCGGGCCGACCGTCCGGCACGAGGTTCTTCATCTTGAGCGAAGGTTTCTCGATCACCAGCCAACTGAGCCACGCCAGAGGCAGGACGGCCACGCAACACGCCACCGTGTAGACCGTGAGCCCGAGCGAGGCCGCGCCCGCGGCCGCGAGGAGCAACTGTACGGGGAACGCGTACACGTAGACCCCATAGGACACGTCGTTGCGACGGCCGACGTTCTCGAACCGCGGGGACGCGGCCAGCCACAGCACGACGTACGCCAGGGGGATCGCACCCCACCCGCGGATGAGTCCCAGGGAGGCCAGGATCGCCAGCGCCACCACCGCCGACGCCGCCAAGCGTCCCGACAGCGGGATCCGGTCGCGGTACACGTACATCACCGAGCCGGCGACGAAGGCGCTGCCGAGACGGGATCCTTGGGCGAAGCCGGTGGTCACCTCGACGCCGAGGAGTGCGGCGCACCCGTACGGGATCACCAACAGCGCCAGCACGACCAGCAGCACCCAACGATGGCCTCGGACGAACCCGACGGAGAGCAGTGCGCAGATCGCCACGTAGCACAGGAACTCCCACTGCAGCGTCCAGAGCGAGAGGTTCCAGCGTTCGTCGTAGGCCAGGCCCTCCAGGCTTCCTTCGATCGTGGGCTGCACGATGTGCAGGGTGAGATTGCGCCAGACGAATCCCCAGGCCGAGCCTGGGTCGAACGTCGCCCCGGTGAGCATCGTCGTGACCGGCGCGATCACCGCCGCCGTCACGACCAGGGACGCCCAGAAGGCCGGGAAGATCCTCAGGCACCGACGCCAGAGGTAGGCGGCGACGCCCAGACGCAGCCGGCTGGCGGTGATGAGCCATCCGCTGATCGCGAAGAACCCCGCGACGGCCCATCCGCCCAGTTCGACGTCCCCCACCATGGGCGGCTCGCCGAATCCGCCTGCCGGGGGCGCGTGGGACACGATGACAAGCAGAGCCAGCAGCAGCCGCAGGGCATTGAAGCTGTTGTGCCGCGGATCAAGGGCGGCGCCGAGGGTGGAGCGCGCCTCTGACTCCCCCACCGCTGGAAGCATCGTCCCCTCCGCTCGATCGCCGCGCGAACCCGGGATTCGATTCTGGCAGACGAGGTCCGGTCAAGTCCCCGGTTCGACCGATCCTCTCGGAGCGGTCACTCCAGGATCAACGTCGGCGCCGGCCTCAGCACCTCGACGAACTGGTTCTGACGAGCGGTCGTGTTGAGCTCCCAGTTCGTGACGGAGTTGAGCGAGCTGC
The DNA here is from genome assembly GCA_029265505.1 of Aeromicrobium choanae. GTDB lineage: Bacteria > Actinomycetota > Actinomycetes > Propionibacteriales > Nocardioidaceae > Aeromicrobium > Aeromicrobium choanae_A. The sequence continues at coordinate 2,172 of JAJUII010000124.1, read as the reverse complement.
TGAAGTACGCCATGGCCACACCGCCGTGGTCGACCATCGCGCGGTACGTCTTGAGCAACCAGGTCGGGTCGGCGCTCGAGGTGACACTGGTGTACCCGACCTCGGCGAGACCCCAGGCGACGCCCTTCGACGCCGCCCACTTCGCCAACGGTGGGAAGTAGGTCTCGCCGAAGTCCGTCGGGGTCTGACGCTTGGCGCCGGGAACGCCGTGGGTGTTGTAGATGTCGAAACCGACGACGTCGATCGTCGTGTCGGGCCAGATCACGTCCAGCCCGAAGCGCTTCGTGTCTCCGTGCACCTGGTGGTATCCGGTCAGAATGATGGAGTACCCGACATTGGACGCTGTCCCACGGACGATCGGCGCCAGTCGCTGCTGGATCGCGGTACACTTCGCCATGTCACCGTCGTGCTCCGGCTCGTGATGGAACGCCACCCAGACGGGCCCGTCGAGCCCCGCCAGTCGGCGGGCGAGGTCGCGCGCCCATGCGTCACCACGGCCGGCCGCCATGTCCTCCCACGTGTGCGGCAACTTGAAGCTGATCCACGGGAGCCGCCCAGCGTCCAAGTCAGCACCCGCCGTCCGAACCGCGGCCGCGACTTGATCGGCCCTCCAGAAGGTTCGGCGGACGCCGAGCTGACGACCGGCTTTGGCCTCGAGCCACGCAGGGTCATCGTTGGCCCCCAGAGACGCACCGAAGTACGTCCCGCACTCGGGGATCCCACGCTCGGAGACCGCGCAGCCGTTCGTCAACCGTCGGGTTCGATCGGTCTCGGAGTCGTCGGGGGTCGGGGCCGGCTCCGCAGGAGCCGCGGACGGGGGAACGGTGGGTCGGGGCACCGGTCGCGTCGGCACCGTGATCGGTGCCGTGGCGCTGGGCTCGGGGACAGCAGGCTCGGCCGCATCATCGGCAACCTCGGTCGGCGTCGTCGAGACAGGACCCGTCGAGGGAGTCGCCGATTCGTCGCCGGCGCCCGCGTCGGTCCTCACCTCGCGAAGGGATACCCGATCGATGTGGATCGCACCCCCGGCCGGAACGCGGTAGGCCAAGACGTTGAGGTCCAAGGTCGCTCCTCGGAGCGACGTCACGAACTCGGTGTTGAGCCGCTGCCATTCGTCGGTGATGAGCCAACCCACCCGGCGGTGCGTCACCACACGCTCGGCACCGACCTCCCGCACGCGCACCTCGACCGTCCTGCGGTCGGCAGAACGGACCCAGGCCTCGAGGCGGTACCGCGTGCCGGGCTCGGCCGCGCGAACGGTGTTGATCTGGTCGTTGAGAACCGCGTTGCGCGACACGTGAGCCGTGATGGTCGCACGGCGGTCCGACTGGACGCCACCGGACGTCACGGTCAGGGGCGTCTCGGCGCCACCGTTGGTCCGCCAGCCGGTCGCACCAGCCTCGAACGAGCCGTTCTTCACCAGCTCCGGTCCCAGTACACCCCGGATGGGCGCCGGATCCGGCGAGGTCCCCGCCACTGCCGCTGCTGCCGCCATGCAGAGTATGGCCAGCGCGGCCGCGACGCGCCACGCCGTGCGGGTCTGCGGGTTGGACCTCCGGTGTCCGGCATCGTTCGAGCGCACAAGGTTCACGATGTTCTAGCGACTTCTGGAAGGGGAGCACAGGCCACCGTCGCCGGGCCGCCGCGCACTGCCGAGTCCCGAGATCACTCGAAGGCTACCGGCAACGCCGACATGGCCCAAATCGCGTGTCCGGGTCGCGGAATCGCGCCCCGGTCGCCGCGTCTACTGCAGGACGGGCGACGCGCGGTGGATCGTGGCGAAGGCCTGCTTGCGCCGAGCGTCGCTGAGCGACCAATCGGCCACCGAGTTCAGCGTGGAGTCGAAGTACGCGAACGCGATGCCACCGGTGTCGACCAGGTCGGCGTAGACCTTGGACATGATCTTCGGTGTGTTGTCGACCGAGGCCTTGGTGAATCCGGTCTCGGCCAGCCCCCAGGCGATCCCGCGCGGCTTGGCCCACGCCCGGATCTTCTCGAAGTAGTTCTCACGGAACTTCAGGTGCGACGTGACGAGGCCGCCGTTCTTGACCAGACCGTAGTTGTCGTACAGGTCGAAGCCGGCGATGTCGATCTTGGTGTTCGGCCACATCGAGTTCAGGCTGAAGCGCGCGTCGCCGTAGAACTGGTGATAGCCCATGAGGATGATCGAGT
>JAJUII010000103.1 GCA_029265505.1 Aeromicrobium choanae | reverse complement strand
GGCACCTCGCGGCCTCGGCCGGATCCCTCCGCGGCCGGTGCGCTGCTCCTGCCGCTGGCGGCGTGGGTCGTCTTCGGTCCCGCCGGGGCGGTCCTCGCGGTCGGAGCCGTCCCCTGGCTGCGTGCCCGGCTGTCGTCGTTGGAGTCGGAGCGAGATCGTCGACGCCACGCGGCCGCCCTGCGTCAGCTCCCGGTGGTGCTGGACCTGATCGCCGCGGTGCTCGAGGCGGGGCGTGGTGCCCACGAGGCCGTGCGCATCGTGGCCACGCGCACCGATCCGCCCGTCGGCGACGAGCTCGTCGTGCTGGCTCACCGCGTCCGCATCGCCGCCGATCCGATCGCCGCCTGGCGTGCTCTCGACGGCACGGTGCTCGAGCCCCTCGGTCGGGCAGTCGCCCGATCCGAGAGATCAGGGGCCGCGATCGCGCCGCTGATCCGTGAGACCGCACGAGAGGCACGTCGTCGGCGTCGCGCCGTCCGGCGCGAGATCGTCGCACGGGTGGGGGTGCGGACCGCCGCCCCGCTCGGCCTGTGTCTGCTGCCGTCGTTCGTGCTCGTCGGCATCGCCCCGACCGTCATCGGGATGCTCGCGACGTTCCGGCCATGAGCCTCGTCCCCAGGCCCGCGGGTCCGGGGGCCGTTCGTCCCCAGTCCGGGCGCGGCACCGCAGATCACCGGCTTTCGGCGCCATGTTCGGGGTGTCAGATTCCCTCCTGCGAAAGGAACATCATGAAGGTCATCTCGACGCTCGCCCGACGCACGCGCCGCACGGCGGAGCGCGGCATGAGCACCGCCGAGTACGCGGTCGGCACGCTCGGAGCCTGCACGGTCGGTGGCGTGCTCGTGAAGATCGGCCAGTCCGACTGGTTCGGCGACCTGGTCAAGTCCGTCATCAGCCGCATCCCCGAGCTGCTGCCGTTCTGATCCACGACGCGGCGCCCGCCGATCACGGCGGGCGCCGCGGATCGAGCCGAAGGAGGTCCGCCGTGGGGAGACCCGGCAGGAGGTCGGAGCGCGGCATGGTCACGGCTGAGACCGTCATGGTGCTGCCGTTCCTGGTGATCGTGGCGACCGTGACCGTGTGGGCGGTCTCGCTGGGTGTGAGCCAGGCCCGGCTCGCCGACGCGGCGGCCGACGCCGCCCGCATGCTGGCGCGAGGCGACGACCGCCGCGATGTCGAGCGGGTCGTCGCCGAGCTGGTCCCGGGCGCCTCGCTGACGGTGACGACGGAGGAGGGGCGGGCACGGGTGCAGGTGGCGCGCCGGTCGGCTCCTCCCCTGGTGCCGGGGGTCCATCTCGACCTGTCGGCGACGTCGGTGGCGGTGATCGAGTGAGGTCCGAGCGGGGCGTGGCGACCGTACATGCGCTCACGGTCGCGGCGATCGGCGTGCTGGCGGCCGCGCTCAGCCTTCAGGTCCCGGCCGTGATCGGGGTTCGTCAGCGTGCCGCGGCCGCCGCCGACCTGGCGGCGCTCGCCGCGTCGAGGGCCGCCGTCGAAGGTGGCGAGCCGTGCACGGTCGCCGCCCGGATCAGTCGGCTCAACGGAGCGGCCCTGACCCGCTGCCGTACGGACGCCGCCGTCGCCACCGTCACCGTCCGCGTCGAGAGCGGACGATGGGTGGTCGGACGATGGGCCTCGCAGCGGCGGGCCAGGGCCGCGCCGGCGTGGTACCTCGACTGACTCAGACCGGGTCGGGCGAGGGCTCCTGCTCCTCCGTCGGGTCGAGGACGACCTCCTCCACCACGAGGGCGTAGTCGCCGTCCGGGAGCTCGTCGGTCGCCGCGGCCGCCGCGGTCACCAGATCCTGACCGAGGTTCTCGCGCTGGATGATCGGATCGAGTCGCAGGTCGCGGTAGAGCGAGACGCACAGGCCGACCATCACGATCAGGAACGGCAGGGCCGCCACGATCGTCAGGGCCTGCAGACCTTGGAGTGCGACCGGATCGTCCGGATCGGCGATCAGCAGCATGATCGCCGCGACCGCGCCGGTCAGACCGCCCCAGAAGATCATCAGCCACGTCTTGGGCTCGATGTTGCCGCGCTGGGACAGCGTGCCCATCACCATCGACGCCGCGTCGGCACCCGAGACGAAGAAGATGCCGACCAGGATCATCACCAGCACCGTCGTGACGCTCGCGATCGGGTACTGCTGCAGCAGGTCGAACAACGCATAGTTGGAGTCCACGGACGACTCGCCACCGCTGATCGCCTCGGCCTCGGCGATGCCGGCGCCACCGAAGATCGCGAACCACAGCAGGCTGACCAGGCTCGGCACCATGAGCACGCCCGTGACGAACTCGCGGATCGTGAGGCCGCGGCTGATGCGGGCGATGAACATGCCCACGAACGGCGTCCACGAGACCCACCAGGCCCAATAGAAGATCGTCCACGCGCCCAGCCACTCGGCAGCGGCCTCGCTGCTGGCGCTCGTCCGTCCGGCCATGTGCGGCAGGTACTCGACGTAGTCGGCGATCGTGGTCGGGATGAGGTTGAGCATCATCAGCGTCGGCCCGGCGATGAACACGAACGCCGCCAGGACGAGCGCGAGCACCATGTTGATGTTCGAGAGCCACTGGATCCCGCGAGCCACGCCCGAGACGGCCGACAGGACGAACAGGATCGTGAGCACCACGATGATGGAGACCAGCAGCGTCTCACCGACCGAGTCGGCCCATCCGTTGTGCTCGATGCCGGCGCCGATCTGCAGCGCGCCGAGGCACAGCGAGGCGGCCGAGCCGAACATGGTGGCGAAGATCGCCATGATGTCGATCGCCTTGCCGACGGGACCCTCGGCCTGACGACGACCGATGATGCGCGCGAACGCGGCCGAGATCAGCTGCGGTCGTCCGAGTCGGAACGTGCCGTAGGCGATCGCCAGTCCCACGACGGAGTAGATCGCCCACGGGTGCAGCGTCCAGTGGAAGAGCGTCTGCGACATCGCCGCGTGGATCGCCTCGTCGGTGGCCGGGTCGGCCGTGCGCGGCGGCGGCGCGAGATAGAACGTCAGCGGCTCGGCGACGCCCCAGAACATCAGACCGATCCCCATGCCCGCGCTGAACATCATGGCGATCCACGACGAGGTGCGGAACTCGGGCTTCTCGTCGTCCTGGCCGAGCGGGATCTTGCCGTAGCGGCTCGCGGCGATCCAGATCGCGTAGACGACGAATCCGGTGGTGGCCACGACGAACAGCCAGCCCGTGTACTCGATCACCCAGGACTGGGCCTGCGAGGCGCGATCGCCGAGCGAGACCTGGTCGATGATCCCCCAGGCGACGACGGCCAGGGCCAGGACCGCGGCGACGCCGAAGACGACGTTGTCGATCCCTGCCTTGCGTCGAGTTTCCTCCGGCGCGGTGGTCATGCTGGTCCTCCCTGAGACGTGGTTGCAGCAGTCCAAACCTTTCCAACCTCGCACAAATGATCCGATTTGGCCATTTCAGCCAGTCCGATCGTGGGATGGGTCACGTCGGCGCGCCGGCCAGGACCGCCTCGAGCAGCGCGACCGCGCCGGCCTTGTCGAGGGGGTGATTGCCGTTGCCGCACTTGGGAGAGACGACACACGAGGGGCAACCGTCGCGGCACCCGCAGTCGGCGATCGCGTCGCGGGTCATGCGCAACCAGCGCGCCATCTGCTCGAACCCGCGCGCGGCGAACCCGGCCCCGCCGGGATGGCCGTCGTGGACGAACACCGTGAGGCGTCCGGTGTCGGGGTGGTGCGCGGTCGACAGGCCTCCGATGTCCCAGCGGTCGCACGTCGCGAGAAGGGGCAGGATGCCGATCGCGGCGTGCTCGGCGGCGTGGGCGGCCCCCGGCAGTCGCTCCGGATCGAGCAGCTCGGTCGCGACGTCGGTGTCGAGCGTCCACCACACCGCGGTGGTCGGTAGGTTCCGCTCGGGAAGATCGAGAGGCTCCTCGCCGATGATCCGGCCGGTGTCTCGGTCGCGGATCTGGTACCCGACGACCTGACTGACCACGTCCACGTCGCCGACGGCGATCCGCGCCGGACCCCAGTCCATGCTCCGTCGCTCCTGCACGATCGTCACGGCGGACGAGGTCCGGGCGCTCGTGCCGTGGTGGACCTCCGCCCGGCGCACGACGGCGGTGCCGTGCTCGGGGTCGTATCCCTCGACGACGTGGTCCTCGCCACGGTGGACGTAGACCGCGCCCTCGTGGACCTCGGCGTCGGCCGACCCGGCGTCCACCGTGCCGACCAGCCGTCCCGTGTCCGCCTCGACGATCTGCACCGGATGGCCACCGGTCGAGCGGATGTCCGCCAGGTCGGCGGCTCGCTCGCGCCGCGTCCAGAACCAGCCCGCGGCCCGGCGGCGCAGCATGCCCGCGTGCTCCAGCGCGGCCACGCCCTCGGCCGCCCGCTCGCCGAACCGCGCGAAGTCGGCCTCGGTGAGCGGGAGCTCCTGGGCGGCCGCGGCCAGGTGGGGACCCAGGACGTACGGGTTCTCCGGGTCGAACACGGTCGCCTCGACCGGCGCTCCCAGCACCGCCTCGGGGTGATGGACCAGGTAGGCGTCCAGCGGATCGTCGCGGGCGATCATGATCCCGACGCTCTCGCTGCCGGCCCGTCCGGCTCGCCCCCACTGCTGCCACAGCGCGGCCCGGGTGCCGGGGAATCCGACCGTGACGACCGCGTCGAGCCCGGCCACGTCGATGCCCAGCTCGAGCGCGTTCGTGCTGGCCAGACCCAGCAGGTCGCCCGATCGCAGCCGCGCCTCGAGATCGCGACGCTCCTCGGGCAGGTAGCCGCCGCGGTAGGTCGCCACCCGGTCCGGAAGCGCGGGGTCGATCTCCTCGAGCCGACGTCGGGCTCCGAGGGCGAGCTGCTCGGCGCCGCGCCGGGAGCGCACGAACACCAAGGTGCGGGTGCGATCGACCACCAGATCGGTGAGCAGCTCGCAGGCCTCTCTGCCGGCGGATCGACGCACCTCGACGCCGTCCCGGCTCGGCAGCAGCGGCGGCTGCCAGAAGGCGACCGTCCGCGCGGCGTGCGGCGAGACGTCGTCGGTGACCGCGGTGACCGGCGATCCGAGGAGCCGCTCGGCCGAGGCTTCCGGCTCGGCGACGGTGGCCGAGGACAGCACGAAGGTCGGCGAGGCGCCGTAGTGCTCGCAGATCCGCCGCAGCCGCCGCAGGATGAGCGCGACGTGGGCGCCGAAGACCCCGCGATAGTGGTGGCACTCGTCGACCACCACCAGGCGCAGACCGGACAGCAGACGCGCCCATCGATCGTGGGCGGGCAGGATCGTCCGGTGCAGGATGTCCGGGTTCGCCAGCACCCAGTTGGCGCGGTCCCGGGCCCAGGCGCGCTGCTCGCGCGAGTTGTCCCCGTCGACGGTCGCCGGGTGCAGTCCCTCGACGTCGGTCGGCAGGCGACGCAGCTGGTCGAACGCGAGTGCCTTCGTGGGCGCCAGGTACAGCACGGTCGGCCGCCGAGCCCCGCTCAGGCCGCTGCCGCCGCGACCGTCGCGCAGCGCCTGCAGTCCGGCCGCCTGGTAGACCAGGGACTTCCCCGAGGCCGTCCCGGTCGCGATGACCACGTCACGACCGTCGCCCACCGCGCGCAGGGCCTCGGCCTGGTGCCCCCACAGCACGTCGGCGCCCTCGCGGGCGAACACCGCGCGCACGGACTCATCGATCCAGTCGGGCCAGGGCTCGACCACCGCCTCGGCGGCCGGGTGGTGCTGCACGTGGACCAGTCGCTCGGCGTGACGCGCCAAGACCGGGTGCAACCGCATGCCCGCAGTGTCCCTCACCGGCCCACGCGGCGGACCGGGCCGGCCCGGTCGATCGTGATTCAATGCCGTCATGGATCTGTCTCTCGCCGAACGTGAGGTCCCGCCCTTCCACGTCGTCGAGGTCTCGGGGGAGATCGACGTCTACACCGCTCCGAAGCTGCGCGAGGTCGTCGTCGCGGCCATCGACGACGGCCACACGCGCCTGGTGATCGACGTCGAGAACGTCGCCTTCCTGGACTCGACCGGGCTCGGTGTCCTCGTCGGGGCACTCAAGCGGGTGCGCGCCGACAACGGCTCTCTCGACATCGTGTGCACCAGCGAGCGCCTGCTGCGGATCTTCGCGATCACCGGCTTGGACAAGGTGTTCGGACTGCACGCCTCACTCGACGAGCTGGTCTCCTGACCGTGCCGGACGCCGACGTCGCGCGACTGCGCGAGGCGATCGACGGGTTCACCGTCGACGCCGTCCACGGCATGCTCGGTGACGAGGCGTGGCGGGCGCTCGCCCGCGACGAGACGGTGCCCGGCCGACGCGCCACGACCGACGGGTCACCGCTGGCGTCGCTGATCCGGCTGTTCCAACTGCAGATCCCCGTCCCGCGCCCCGCCGCCGAGGCGGCTTTCGGCCCGGCCTGGGAGGCCGCCCGGCGCCTCGGCCTGGTCGAGGTCGACGGGGACGAGGTGCGCGCGGTGCTCGACCTGCGTCCGTACGGCGACGAGCAGCACGACTGGTGGGTCGTCTGCGACCTGACGCCCGGCCTGGACGGACGTGACCATCCGCGTGATCCGCTGCACGTGCTCGGCATCAGCGAGGCGTCCTCGTCCCTGGCCCAGCTCACGGTCCGTCCGCAGGTGGGCCGCGCGCTCGATCTGGGTACGGGATGCGGGGTGCAGGCCCTGCACCTGGCCGGTCATGCGCGTCAGGTCGTCGCCACCGACCTCAACCCGCGGGCGGTCCGCCTGGCGCGGCTGACGGCCGAGCTGAACGGACTGGACGTCGACGTGCGCGAGGGGAGCCTGTTCGAGCCGGTCGCCGGTGAGCGCTTCGACCTGATCTGCACCAATCCGCCGTTCGTGGTCTCTCCGCCCGAGGGGGAGCGGCTCGTCTATCGCGAGACCGGGTTCGATGGTGACGAGGTCGTCCGGCGCATCGTGAGCGGCGCCGACGCCCATCTCGAGGACGGCGGCTGGTGCCAGCTGCTGGCCGCGTGGATCCACGCCGAGGGCGAACCGTGGCAGGAGCGGCTCGCCGGGTGGATCGAACCGACCGGGCTGGACGCCTGGGTCGTGCAGCGCGAACGGGTCGACCTGCCCGAGTACGCCGAGATGTGGCTCGCCGACGCGGGTCTGCGCCATGCCCCAGGTCACGTCGAGCGCTACGACCGGTGGCTCACCTGGTTCGCCGAGCAGGGGGTCGAGGCGATGGGCTTCGGTTGGATCACCCTGCGCAAGGCCGGGCGCGAGAACCCGCGAGTGCGGATCGAGGAGTGGACGGCCCCGGTCGCCCAGCCCGTCGGGACGGAGTTCCTCGCCTGGGGTCGGCGCGCCGACGCGCTGGCGTCGTCGGATGCACTCGACCGCTGCTGGCACGTCGGACCCGACGTGGTCCAGGAGACGGTGGGCCGGGTCGGCGCCGAGGATCCGGCGGTGATCCGCGTGGTCCGCCACGGGGGACTGCGACCCGCGCGCCAGGTCGACACGATCGAGGCGGGACTGCTGTCGGCCTGCGACGGCGAGCTGCCCGCCGGGCGGATCCTGGACGCCCTCGCGCACCTGCTGGATCGCGATCCCGCCGAGCTGCGCCGCGACTACGGCCCGGTAGTCGAGGAGCTCGTCGCCGACGGCTTCCTCGTGCCCTGAGTCAGACCCGCGCGGCGCTGCGCTGCGCGACGATCACGGCCAGGGCGATGACGACGCCCGCGCCTCCCCCGACGACGAATCCGGCGACCGCGCCGCGGTGGTCGATCGCGCTGCCGACGAGCGGCGCGGCGAGCGCCCCGCCGACGGTGAACGCCGACGCCTGCCCGCCCAACGCCTCGCCGCGCCGGACCTAGTCGGAGAGCTTGGCGATCCACTCCGAGCTCGCGGACATGATCGGCGCGCACAGCAGTCCGGCCGGGATGCTGGCCAGGGCGAGCGACCAGGGCGCGTGCGCGAGCCCGACCGGGATGGTGAGCAGCCCCATCACGAACAGCAGGACCGACGGGCGGATCGACGCCGGGCGGGCGCCGTAGATCAGCCCGCCGACGAGCGAGGAAAGCCCCCAGCCGAGGTAGACGACCCCGACGAGCGCGACCGCGTCGAGCTCCCGCAGCACGGCGATGATGCCCAGGTCCATCGCCATCAGCGAGACCATCGCGCCGCCGGAGATGACGAACAGCATCAGCAGCTCGGGGGAGAGCCACCCGAATCCGGCCACGCGCTCGGGGGGTGCGGTCGTCATGTCGCTGCGGGTCGGCGGGTCCAACAGCCACAGGATCGTCAGGCCGGCGGCCACGGCCCCGCCGACGGACAGCAGGGCGATCTGCGGTGAGGCCAGCACGACGAGCACCCCGGCTGCGGCCGGCCCGAGGATGAAGGAGCCCTCGGCCATGACGGAGTCCAGGGCGAAGGCGCTGCGGTGCAGCGAACTGGGCAGCGTGGCGGCGAGCGAGACCCGGATGGCCGAATGGATGGGGGCGACGAACAGGCCCGACACGAAGGCCAACGGCATCAGCCAGACGTAGTCGGCCGTGACCATGAGCGGGTAGAGCACGAAGATCGCCACGATCGAGGGCACGATCGTGCGTCGCAGCCCCAGGCGGTCGAGCAGGCGACCGCGCCACGGTGCGCCCAGGCCGATGCCGATCGTCTCGAGGGCGGCGATCAGGCCGG
>JAJUII010000015.1 GCA_029265505.1 Aeromicrobium choanae | reverse complement strand
GGCCCCGCCCCGCCGCGCTGACCGAGGAGACCGAGACCCTGCTGCGCTGGCTCGAGACGCCCGGCGTCCGCATGGTGCGCGGCACCTGGTCGTCGCGCTGGCCGGGAGCCGCACGACACCTGGCCCGCTTCGAGGTCGAGCCGCAGGTCGTCCACGGGCGCTGAGGCGGCGTTAGGCTGACCGGGTGATCACCGCCATCGTCTTCATCCAGGCCGAGGTCTCGTCGATCCCCGAGACGGGTGCCCAGATCGCCGACGTCCCCGGGGTCAGCGAGGTCTACTCGGTGACCGGCGACCATGACCTCATCGCCATGGTGCGGGTCCGCTCGCACGAGGAGATCGCCTCGGTCGTGGCCGATCGGATCAACAAGGTCGAGGGTGTCCTGTCGACGCAGACCCAGATCGCGTTCCGAACCTTCAGCCGACACGATCTGGAGGACGCGTTCGCGATCGGACTCGACTGAGTCCGGCCCCCAGCGCCGCCGACCGGTGAGTCCTCACCCTCATGGGGCTGCATTCGGTTGACCTGCCACCGCGACCCACGGCGAAGGGTTCACCACTCACCGCCCTGAAGGGAGATGGGTTGACTGCTCACCGCTCTCGTGGCGTCAGGCGGCGTGGCGGGAGGTGGCCGCGACCCAGCGATCCAGGACGGCGCGGGCGGCACCGGAGTCGATCGACTCGCGGGCCCGCTCCACGCCGGCGGCGAGCCGCTCGACCACGGTGCCCTCGGCCGCCTCGTGCGCGGCGATCGCCGCGCCGGCGTTGAGCAGCACCGCATCGCGTACCGGGCCGGTCTCTCCGTCGATCACCCGGGTGAAGACCTCGGCGTTGTAGGCCGGCTCTCCCCCACGCAGCGCATCGGCCGAGGCACGCTCGAAGCCGAGGTCGGCCGGGTCGAGCACCTCCTCGACGATCCCGCCGGGCCCCGGCAGCCAGAACCGCGTCGTGGTGGACACGGTGATCTCATCGAGGCCGTCGTCGCCACGGAACACCAAGGCGCTGGAGCCACGCCGCGCCAGGACGTCGGCCATCAGCGGCGCCATCCGCACGTCCGCGCAGCCGATCGCCGAGGCGGCCGGCCGCGCCGGGTTGGTCAACGGCCCGAGGAAGTTGAAGAACGTCGGCACACCGAGCTCACGGCGGGCCGGACCCGCGTGGCGCATCGAGGCGTGGAAGACCGGGGCGAAGCAGAAGGTGATGCCCGCCTCGCGATAGACGTCGAGCACCCGCTCGGCGGGGACGTCCAGGCGCACACCCAGCCGCTCGAAGACGTCGGCGGTCCCGGACTGGCTCGAGGCGGCGCGGTTGCCGTGCTTGACCACGCCGATTCCGGCGCCCGCCGTCGTCACGGCCGACATCGAGGAGATGTTGACCGTCCTGGCCATGTCGCCACCAGTGCCGACGATGTCGACGACCCGGTCGCTCAGGTCCAGCGTGACCGCCTTGGCGTACATCGCGTCGACGAGTCCCTGCAGCTCGGCCGCCGTCTCGCCCTTGGCCCGCAGGGCCACCGCGAAGCCCGCGATCTGGGCGTCGCTGGCGTTGCCGGAGAGGATCTCGCCCATCGCCCAGCCGGTCGCGTCCGGGTCGAGGTCACGCCCGGCCAGCAGCTCGGACAGGACCGCCGGCCACGACAGGCTCGGCGCCGCGGTCACCGGGCTGCGCCGGCCACGACGCCGCGGAGCACGTCGATGACGGTCTCGGCGAGGTGGAACGGGTCGATCGGGCGGGACACGACGGCGTCGGCGCGCGACCACGAGGCCAGCCAGGCGTCCTGCGGACGGCCGGTGACGACGATGCTGGGCGGGCCCTCGTAGAGCTCGTCGCCCATCTGGCGAGCGATGCCCATGCCCCCGGCGGGAACCGCCTCGCCGTCCAGGATCGCCAGGTCGACCTCACCGGCGTCGAGGTGCTGCCACACGACCGGCTCGGTCGCGCACTCGATGAACTCCAGCGGCGGAAGGTCGGGGTGCGGACGGTTTCCGAGGGCCGTCACGACCGCCGCTCGGGCGTCGCGATCGTGGCTGTAAACCAGGACTCGAAGGGGCTGATGCTCGCTCACGTTCGCATCGTACATAATGAGCGGGTGGCAACTACTTCTGCGATCCCCGCGTCCCGCCTCCACGGTGTCGAAGGTCGTCCGTCGTACGTGACGGTCGGCACCATCGTGTGGCTGTCGAGCGAGCTGATGTTCTTCGCGACCCTGTTCGCGGCCTACTTCACCGCGCGTAGCGTCGCGCCGGAGATGTGGGAGCAGGCGACCCCGCTGCTCAACATCCCCTTCGCGACGGCGAACACCACGATCCTGGTGCTCTCGTCGGTGACCTGCCAGCTGGGCGTGTACGCCGCGGCGAAGGGCGATGCGGCCCGCCTGCGGAAGTGGTTCATCATCAGCTTCGTCATGGGCGCCGTCTTCATCGGCGGCCAGGCTCTGGAGTACGCCGAGCTGGTCCACCACGGCATCACCCTGCAGAGCAACACCTACGGCAGCCTCTTCTACCTCGCCACCGGCTTCCACGGCATCCACGTCATCGGTGGTCTGCTGGCCTTCCTCGTGGTCATCGGCCGCACGTACGCGGCCCGCAAGTTCACCCACGAGCAGGCCGTCTCGGCGATCGTCGTGTCGTACTACTGGCACTTCGTCGACGTGGTCTGGGTCGCCCTGTTCGCGGCGATCTACATCATTCGCTGACCCCCTCGGGGATAGGCGAGCCTAACTGAAAAGTCTGAGCCGGGCCCTCGCTACTCTGAGGCGAACGCATGGGCCCGGAACGTCGGAGGCGCCGCCCGTGGTGCCCTCCCCCGGTCCCCTACGAACTCCAGGAACGAGGTTCTCGGTGCGGAAACTGTCGACCCGCCGCCGGCATTTCTTGGCGCTACCGGCGCTGCTGGCCATGGCTCTCCTGCTGACCGGCGCCGCTTACGCGGTGGTCGCCCCCGACTCGGCGACCGCCGAGAGCGATGCCTCGGTCTCGCAGATCGAGGCCGGTCGCCAACTCTTCGTCGTCGGCTGCGCCAGCTGCCACGGCCTCAACGCAGAAGGCGTCACGACCGCCGGCACGGACGGCGAGCCCGGCAACTACGGCCCGTCGCTGATCGGCGTCGGCGCCGCCGCCGTCGGCTTCCAGATGGAGACCGGCCGCATGCCGCTCGCGCGCTCCGGCCCCCAGGCGCCGCGCAACCAGCAGACCTACACCGACGAGGAGATCGAGCAGATCGCCGCCTACGTGGCCTCGCTCGCTCCCGGCCCGGCCCGTCCGTCCGAGAAGGACGTCGACTGGCAGAGCGTCGACGAGGAGGGCATCGCCCGCGGCGGCGAGTTCTTCCGCACGAACTGCACGGCGTGCCACAACTCGGTCGGCGCCGGCGGCGCCCTGCCGAGCGGTCGCTACGCCCCCAGCCTCAAGGACGTCGAGCCGATCCACCTCTACGAGGCCATGCTGACCGGCCCGCAGCAGATGCCGGTCTTCTCCGACGAGGTGCTCACACCGCAGGACAAGCGCGAGATCATCGCCTACGTCAAGACCGTGCAGCAGCAGGGCAACGACGGCGGCATCGGCGGCGGCGGCCTCGGCCCGGTCGTCGACGGCATGTTCATGTGGATCATCGGCCTGGGCATCCTCACCGGATTCGCGGTGTGGATCGGCATGCACGGAACGAGGACGACGAAGCGATGACGAAGGACGTGGAATCCACCGTGGGCGATCCGATCGCCGATCCGGGACTTCCGGAGCACCAGTACCGCCCGCAGGACGTCGACGCGAAGTTCGAGCGTCGCACCGAGCGCCAGATCGCCACGATGTTCGGCCTGGCCACCCTGCTGCTCCTCGGCTTCTGTGTCTCCTACTTCGCGATCGACTCCGATGTGCGGATCTTCGCCTTCGGCGATCCGAGCTCGGGCACCGCGTTCGGAGGCTGGTCCGCGCAGAACTTCGCGCTGGGCGGCACGCTGGGCGGTGCGCTCCTGCTGATCGGCGTGGGCATCATCCAGTGGGCCAAGAAGCTCATGGGCGATCACGAGATGATCGAGATGCGTCACCCGGTCCGCTCCAGTGACGAGGACCGCGCCTCGGTGATGGCCGAGATCAACGCCGGCGTGAACGAGTCGGGCATCGCCCGCCGTCCGCTGATCCGCAACAGCCTGCTCGGCGCGATCGGCGCGATGGGCCTGCCGGCCATCGTCATGCTCCGCGACCTGGGCCCGCTCCCCCACGGCCACACCAACACCGTGTGGAAGAAGGGCATGCGCGTCGTCAACGACGTCTCGGGCACGCCGATCAAGCCGTCGGATCTCAAGGTCGGCCAGCTCGTGAACGCCGAGCCGGCGATCTTCTTCGAGACCGACGAGGACGGCCACCCGGTCATGCACGGCCACGAGGTCGCGGCGGCCAAGGCCAAGGCCGCGGTCATCCTGGTGCGCATGCGCCCCGAGGACATCACGCCGGCCAAGGGCCGCGAGAACTGGGGCGTCGACGGCATCCTGTGCTACTCGAAGATCTGCACGCACGTCGGCTGCCCGATCAGCCTGTGGGAGCAGCAGACGCATCACCTGCTGTGCCCCTGCCACCAGTCCACCTTCGACCTGGCCGACAACGGCAAGGTCGTGTTCGGCCCCGCCTACCGCCCGCTGCCGCAGCTGCCGCTGGCGGTCGACAGCGAGGGCTACCTGGTCGCGGTCAGCGACTTCCCAGACATCGTGGCCCCCAGCTACCCCGAGCTGGCCCGCGATCAGAAGAAGCTCGACGAGAAGTTCGGCGGTGACGCATGAGCAACAACACGTTCACGCGGGTCGAGGACTCCCCGACCGGCAAGAAGCTCGCCGGACCCGTCGGCTGGCTCGACGACCGTCTGGGACTGGCCGCCGCCGGCAAGAAGAACCTGCGCAAGGTCTTCCCCGAGCACTGGTCGTTCATGCTCGGCGAGGTCGCGCTGTGGAGCTTCGTGGTCCTGCTGCTGACCGGTGTGTTCCTGACGCTGTGGTTCGTGCCCAGCATGGGCCTGGTCGAGTACCAGGGCTCCTACAAGCCGCTGTACGGCATCGAGATGTCGGAGGCCTACGCCTCCACGCTGAACATCTCGTTCGACATCCGCGGCGGTCTGCTCATCCGGCAGATCCACCACTGGGGAGCACTGCTGTTCGTCGCCGCGATGATGGCGCACATGCTGCGCGTCTTCTTCACCGGCGCGTACCGCAAGCCGCGCGAGATCAACTGGCTCATCGGCGTCGGCCTGCTGAGCCTCGGCATGGTCGAGGGCTTCACGGGCTACTCGCTGCCGGACGACCTGCTCTCGGGCACGGGCCTGCGCTTCGTCGACGGCATGATCCGCTCGATCCCGCTGGTTGGCTCCTACATCGAGTTCTTCGTGTTCGGCGGCGAGTTCCCGGGTGAGGCGATCGTGCCCCGCCTGTACATCGCCCACGTGCTGCTGATCCCGGCGATTCTGCTGGGCCTGGTGGGTGCGCACATGCTGCTGCTCGTCTACCACAAGCACACGCAGTGGCCCGGGCCCGGACGCACCAACGAGAACGTCGTCGGCTACCCGATGCTCCCGGTGTACATGGCCAAGGCGGGCGGCTTCTTCTTCATCGTCTTCGGCGTGCTGGCACTGTTCGGCGCGATCATCCAGATCAACCCGGTGTGGGTGTACGGCCCGTACAACCCGTCGGAGGTCACGGCCGGTTCGCAGCCGGACTGGTACATGGGCTTCTCCGAGGGTCTGGTCCGCCTCATGCCGCCATTGGAGACGACGTGGTTCGGCTGGACGTTCACCTGGAGCGTGTTCCTGCCCGCGGTGGGCGGCCTGGGCCTGGTGTTCACCTCGCTGGCCCTGTGGCCGTTCATCGAGCGTTGGATCACCGGTGACGAGCGCGAGCACCACCTGCTGGAGCGCCCGCGCAACGCGCCGGTCCGCACCGCGCTCGGTGTCGCCGCGATGACGATGTACGGCGTCGGCTGGGCCGCCGGCGGCAACGACATCATCGCCCTCAAGTTCGGCTTGGACATCTTCGCGATCACGTGGGTGCTGCGCATCGGGTTCTTCGTGTTCCCGGTCATCGCGTTCATCGTGACGAAGCGGATCTGCATCTCGCTGCAGCGCAAGGACAACGAGACGCTCAGCCACGGCTGGGAGACCGGCGTCATCGACCGCTCCCCCGCCGGCGGCTACGCCGAGCGCCACGCTCCGCTGCCGGTCGAGAAGGCGTACGCCCTCACCAGCTCGCGCGAGCCGCTGCCCGAGCTCGAGAGCGAGCGTCCGAAGAAGGCCGACGCCAAGGGCGTCCGGAACCCGAAGTACCGCAAGCAGTCGCTGCGTCACCGACTGCGCGAGTTCTACTACAGCGGATCGGTCGACCAGCCGAGCCGCGAGGAGATCGAGCACGCGAACGAGCACCTCGTCGGTGCCGACCAGCATCCGATCGAGCTCGGCGAGGACTTCCAGGGAATCTCCGAGACGGGCGTCCCGCGGGTCCACTGAGCCGCCCGCTCCTGAGGGCCTCGGCCACCACGGTGGTCGAGGCCCTCTGTCGTGTGCGGACGCTCGGTGCCAGACTGGACGGCATGAGCCTGTCGATCACCGGAGACGCCGCCGCCGACCGCCTGCTGACCGAGGACCCCTTCGCGCTCCTGGTGGGCATGCTGCTCGACCAGCAGGTCGCCATGGAGACCGCATTCGCCGGACCTGCGAAGATCCGCAACCGGGTCGGCACTCTCGATCCGGCCACGCTCGCCTCGATCGATCCGGACGAGCTCGAGGCCCACTTCCGCCAGACTCCGGCCGTGCACCGCTACCCAGGCTCGATGGCGGGCCGGGTTCGTGCGCTGGCCGCCGCCGTGTGCGAGGACTGGGACGGCGACGCCGCGGCGATCTGGACGCAAGGATCCCCCGACGGCCCGGAGGTGCTGCGCCGGCTCAAGGCACTGCCCGGCTTCGGCGACCAGAAGGCCAAGATCTTCCTCGCGCTGCTCGGCAAGCAGTACGGATACGACGGGGCCGGCTGGCACGAGGCGGCCGGCGACTACGGCAAGCCCGGATATCGCAGCGTCGCCGACATCACCGACCCGGAGTCCTTGGCGAAGGTGCGCGAGTTCAAGCGCGAGCAGAAGGCGGCCGCGCGCCGCGGCTGATCACGCGGCCTCGTCGGCCAACGCCGAGCCCTCGAGCCAGTCCTCCCACGAGAGGTTCCAGTCGGTCCATCCGTTCGCCGGCTCGAGGCGGCGCTGGCTCCCGACGAACCGCACGACGTCGCCCCGCTTGCTCTGACGGAACAGCCAGGCCGCGTCCGCCGTGCTCATCCCCACGCAGCCGTGGCTGACGTTCGCCCGCCCGTGTGAGGCCGACGACCACGGCGCGGCGTGGACGAACTCGCCGGAGTTCGTCAGTCGCATGGCCCACTTGACGCCTGTCAGGTTGTAGTAGTCCGGGTCGGTCGAGTCGACGCCGGTGGTGGCCGCGTCCATGTCGATCGACTCGTGCTTCTCCATGATCACCTTGACGCCACGCCGACTCTGATGCTTCGGGCCACCGGTCGAGACCGGGATCGTCCGCGCGACGCGATCGTCGATCCTGACGGTCATCCGGTGCTTCCGGGTGTTCACGACCGAGACGACCTTGCGTCCGACGGTGAACCTCACGAGCTGGTCCTGCTGGCCGTAGATTCCTTCGCCGGCGTGGACGCTGTTGAGCCGCAGGTCGACCGTCACCTTCGTCCCGGGCTTCCAGAAGCGCTTCGGGCGCCAGTGGGCGGTGTGGTCGCTCAGCCAGTACCAGCCGCCTTCGGTCGCCGGCTCGGCGTGCACGTGCATCCGCCGCTCGAACGCGGCTCGGTCCCGTACCGGCAGATCGAACATGACGATCACCGGCATCCCGACCCCGACGGTCTCCCCCTCCAGCGGCGCGACCGAGGGATACGTCTGCTCGTCGAGCGTGAGATCCCTCGTGGTGAAGGTCGTCGTGGTGGTGACCGGCTTCCCGTCGTCGCCGGTCCCCGACGCGGTGAGGATGTAGGTGGTGCCGGGCTCGAGCAGCTCGTCGGCCGTCCACCGGACACCGTGGATCCGGCCCGGCACGGGGTCGCCACCGTCGCGGGGCACGAGATCGACCTGCTCGAGCTCCCCGTCGAAGCCGTCGACGTGCACGGTGGTGTCGACGGGCACGTCGGTCGCCTCGTCCTCGACGTTCGTCTCGATCGTCAGGGGCGCCGCGCTCGGCGTCGCGGCCGCCTCGTCGGCGGAGTCGCTCCGCCAGGGCGTGCAGGCGGCCAGGAGAGCTCCGACGAGCGCGACGGCCGTCCAGGTCCGCAGGGTCGTCACCAGTCCGTCAGATCGCACGTGTCGAGTCTAGGCAGGCCGTTCGACCGTATCCGCCACCGACACGACGGCGCCCGGTGCCGAAGCACCGGGCGCCGTCGTGTGTCCGTACGGTCAGTGAGCGTGCGGACCGCGGTAGTACTCGAAGGTCCAGCCGATCACGGCGAACGACCCGAGGACGAGCGCCATGATGAACATCCACCAGCCGATGGCGAACCCGACCACGATGAGGCCGAAGCACACCGCCGCGGCCAGCGGCCACCAGCTGTACGGCGGGAAGAACCCGAGCTCGCCCGCACCGTCGGCGATCTCACCGTCCTTGCGGTCCTCCGGGCGGAGCGGAATCGCCCGGGTGACGAAGAACAGGTAGAAGCTGGTCATGAAGAACAGCAGCATCGCCATGATCATCGCGACCGTGCCGGTGACCTCATGGGACACCGCCCAGTAGATCGGCGTGACGATCAGGAAGAAGACGCCGCAGCTCAGGAAGATCCAGAACTCCTTGCGCATCGGTCACTCACCAGCCTTCGGGTTGTCGCCACCGAGCGCCTCGCCACGACCCTCGAGGTCAGGCGTGTCGGCCAGCGGCTCGTTCGCTTCGGGGTTCTCCTGCATCTCCAATGCGGCGACCTCCGGGTGGTGCAGGTCGAACGCCGGGCTCTCGGAGCGGATCCGCGGCAGCGACACGAAGTTGTGGCGCGGCGGCGGGCTCGAGGTGGCCCACTCCAGCGTGCGGCCCCAGCCCCACGGGTCGTCCTGGTTGACCAGCGGCGCCTTGCGCGACTTCCACACGTTGTAGATGAACGGCAGGGTCGACGCACCGAGCAGGAACGCGCCCACGGTGGAGATCTCGTTCAGGCGGGTGAAGCCGTCGGTCGGCAGGTAGTCGGCGTAGCGACGCGGGAAGCCCTCGACGCCGAGCCAGTGCTGGACCAAGAACGTCAGGTGGAAGCCGATGTAGAGCAGCCAGAAGTGGATCTTGCCCAGCTTCTCGTCGAGCATCCGGCCGGTGATCTTCGGCCACCAGTAGTAGTAGCCGGCGAACATCGCGAACACGACGGTGCCGAACACCACGTAGTGGAAGTGCGCCACCACGAAGTACGTGTCCGAGACGTGGAAGTCCAGCGCCGGCGAGGCCAGCACGATGCCGGTCAGACCGCCGAAGAGGAAGGTCGTCAGGAAGCCGAGCGAGAAGAACATGGGCGTGTCGAACGACACCGAGCCGCCCCACATCGTCCCGATCCAGTTGAAGAACTTCACGCCGGTCGGCACACCGATCAGCAGCGTCATGAAGCTGAAGAACGCGAGGTTGACCGCGCCGGTGACGAACATGTGGTGCGCCCACACGGCCGAGGACAGCACCGCGATCGCCAGGGTCGCACCGACCAGACCGACGTAGCCGAAGACCGGCTTGCGGCTGAAGACCGGCAGCACCTCGGTGATGATGCCGAAGAACGGCAGCGCGATGATGTAGACCTCCGGGTGGCCGAAGAACCAGAACAGGTGCTGGTACATGATCGGCCCGCCCGCGACGGGGTCGAAGACGTGCGTGCCCAGCATGCGGTCGGCGCCCATCGCCAGCAGGGCGGCACCGAAGACCGGGAACACGATCAGGATCAGGATGCTGGTGACCAGCGTGTTCCACACGAAGATCGGCATGCGGAACATCGTCATGCCCGGCGCGCGCATGCAGAAGATCGTGGTCACGAAGTTGACCGCACCCAAGATGGTGCCCAGACCCGACATGTACAGGCCGAGCACCCACAGGTCACCGCCGAGACCCGGGCTGTGGATCGAGTCCGACAGCGGCAGGTAGGCGAACCAGCCGAAGCTCGCAGCGCCGCCGGGGACGATGAAGCCCGAGACCGCGATCAGCGAGCCGAACAGGTACATCCAGTAGCTGAACATGTTCAGCCGCGGGAACGCCACGTCCGGGGCGCCGATCTGCAACGGCATGATCATGTTGCCGAAGGCGAAGAACAGCGGCGTCGCGAACATCAGCAGCATCACGGTGCCGTGCATCGTGAACAGCTGGTTGAAGGTCTCGTCGCCGACGAACTGACCGCCGGGGCGGGCGAGCTCGGCGCGGATGATGAGCGCCAGGATGCCACCGAACAGGAAGAACGCGAAGGTCGTCGCGGCGTACATCTGACCGATGACCTTGTGGTCGGTGGTCGTCAGCAGCGTGAACGCCTTCTTGCCGAACGAGCGCTCCTTGGCGACGGGCGCCTCGGTGGCGCGGGGAGCGTCGAAGGTTGCGGTTGCCATCAGTCCTCCGAATCGGTGTCGGCGTCGCTCTCGATGCCGGCGACGGTCGTCGTGCGGGTGGCGCCCTGCGGGCGACCGACCTGGCCGGCCTCCTCCAGGTCGGCCAGGTGCGCGCGGTACTCCTCCGGCGACACGACCTTGACCTTGAAGAGCATGCGGGTGTGGTAGACGCCGCACAGCTCGGCGCAGCGGCCGGTGAACGTGCCCTCACGGTTGGGCGTCATGGTGAACGAGTTGGGGCCGTCCTTGCCGGGGATGCGGCCCGGAACGACGTCCATCTTGAAGTAGAACTCGGGGACCCAGAACGAGTGGATGACGTCGGGCGAGACGAGGTCGAACTTGACCGACTCGTTGACCGGCAGCCACAGCTCGGGCAGGCGCGCCGGATCGCCCTGGTCGTAGACGGTCTCGCCGCTGGGAGCGCCGTCGATGTAGTTGAAGGTCCACTGCCACTTGCTGCCGACGACCTCGATCGTGTGGTCGGGGTTCTCGACCTCGGCCAGCTGGGCGTTCTGGGACTCGACCGTGTGGAAGAAGAAGATCGCGACGACGATCACCGGGGCGATCGTGTAGAGCGCCTCCAGCGGCAGGTTGTAGCGCACCTGCGGCGGGGCCGGCTCATCGGCATGCTTGCGGCGGTACCGGATGGGCGCGTACAGGATCATGCCGCCCACGACCAGGAGCACGACCAGAACCGCGATCCAGGTTCCGAGCCACAGGTTCCACATGTGGATGGATCGATCCGATCCGGCCACGGGAAGCGCGAGTCGGTTCAGATCCGACTCGTCCAAGGGTGAGCAGCCGCCGAGCATGACAGCAGCCAGGGCGGTCGACACCGCCAGTTTCATCCGACCCACGGAGCGCCTTTCTCACAAGTTCTCTACCACAGGGTGGCTTTCCTGAACAGTAACGCAGGCAGGCCTCCACCTGCGTGGTTAGGTCAGCCTGACTTCGCCACCACATCATGACCGATCGACAACGCCGCGCCGACGTCGGCCCGGGCCTGCGCGCCGTAGGCGCTCTCGACCCGATCGAGGAATGCCGATCGTTCCAAGGTGTACTCCTGCGTGCCGATCGTCTCGACCACCCCGGCGGCGATGGTGCAGCCGACCTGAGCCGACCGCTGCAGGTCCAGACCGGCACCGAGACCGGCGAGGAACCCGGCACGGAAGCTGTCCCCCACGCCGGTGGGATCGACCGCCTCCACGCCCGGGATCGCGGGCACGTGGTGCTCCGAGCCGTCCGCGAGGTGGACGACGCAGCCGTCCTTGCCGTGCGTGACGACGCGGACGCCGACGCGCTCGGCGATGTCGGCGTCGCTCCACCCGGTCTTCTTCGCGATGAGGGCGGCCTCGTAGTCGTTGCTGAACAGGTACGCCGCACCGTCGATGAGATCGCGGATGAGCTCACCGTCGGACCAGGCCAGCTGCTGGGAGGGGTCTGCGGCGAAGGGGATGCCGAGCTCGCGGGCGGTCCGCGTGTGGCGCAGCATGCCGTCCGGATCGTCCGGCCCGATGAGCAGCAGGTCGATGGGCTTGTCGGCGTGCAGGGCCCCGACGTCGATGAGGCGGGCCTGCGACATCGCACCCGGGTAGAAGGTGACGATCTGGGCGTGCGCCTCGTCCGTCGTGATGGTGCACAGGGCCGTGTGCAGCGTCTCGCTGACGAGCAGGTGCGAGCAGTCCACCCCCGCGGCGGTCAGCCAGTCCTGGTAGCCGTTGTCGACGAAGTCCCGACCGACGGCGGCGACCAGCGTCGGACGCAGACCGAGGCTGCCGAGCCCGAAGGCGATGTTGGCCGCGCATCCGCCGCGGCGGACGTCCAGGTCCTGGACCAGGAACGACACCGACAGCTTGTCGAGCTGATCGGGGACGAGGGAGTCGGAGAACCGGCCGGCGAAGGTCTGCAGATGGTCGGTGGGCACCGACCCGGCGTTCGCAAGGTGCACGGCCGCCAGAATAGGCGATCGGGGCGCCTGCACCGAATCGACGGTGAGGACGCCCCGATCGTCAGGCGCGGTGAGGACGACTCAGTGGAAGGAGTCGCCGCAGGCGCACGAGCCGGTCGCCATCGGGTTGTCGATGGTGAAGCCCTGCTTCTCGATGGTGTCGACGAAGTCGATCGAGGCACCGTGCAGGTACGGCAGGCTCATGCGGTCGACCACGACGTTGACGCCGTCGAACTCGCGGATCTCGTCGCCGTCGAGCGTGCGCTCGTCGAAGAACAGCTGGTAGCGCAGGCCCGAGCAGCCACCCGGCTGCACGGCGATGCGCAGGGAGAGGTTGTCGCGGCCCTCCTGCTCCAACAGGCTCTTGACCTTCGCCGCCGCCTGCGCCGTGAGAGTGACGCCGTCGGCGGGCGTCGTGGCGGTGTCGGTGCTGGTCTGGTCCGTGGCGGTCATCAAGGCTCCTCGGTCGACGGTGGATCGGTCGTGTCACTGGTGCAACACCGGTCGATCCGGTTCGATTCCCATCCTACGCGCTGCTCCCCGCCGATCTCGACCTCCGGGCGTCAGGCGGACCAGGTGCGGGCGACGCGCGCGGCCAGGTCGGCCAGGTGGCGGGCGGGCTCGGCCGTCGCGGCGGCCTCCCCGACCCGGTCCACCATCGCATAGGCCGACTCCACGCCCAGCGCGCGGATCTCGCGGCTGCCGACGTCGACCCGGCCGGCGAGCACGATGCACGGGCGGGCGTGACGCATCGCGACGGTCGCCACCCCGTGGACCACCTTCCCGGCGCGGGAGGAGTAGTCGAAGGCCCCCTCCCCCGAGATGACCAGGTCGGCCTGCGCGACGAGCTCGTCGAGCCCCGACGCCTCGGCGACCATCGCGATCCCGGACGTCATCTCGGCCCCGAGCACGAGCAGGGCGAAGCCCAGGCCCCCGGCCGCCCCGGCACCCTTGGCGTCGGCGATCCGGCGCTCCGCGGGGGTCGGGCCGCAGACGGCCTCGACGAACCGGTCGAGCCGGTGGTCGACGGTGAGGATCTGCTCGTCGGTCAGGCCCTTCTGGGGGCCGAACGTGCGTGTCGCGCCGAACATGCCCAGCAGCATCGTCTCGACGTCGGCGGCCACGACCAGCTCGACGCCGGCGAGGCGCTCACGCACGGCGGTGAGGTCGACGCGGGTGACCGGCTCCAGCGCGAGCGGTCCGGCATCGAGCGGCGCGTCGGCGGTGGCGCCCAGCGCCGCGAGCATCCCGGCGCCGCCGTCGTTGGTGGCACTGCCGCCCAGCCCGACGACGATCCGCCGCGCTCCCCCGTCGACGGCGGCGGCGATCGCCTGCCCGACGCCGACGGTGGTCGCCTCCAGCGGACGCACCTCGTCGACGACCTGCAGTCCGCAGGCTTGGGCCGACTCCAGGTACACGGTGTCGCCGTGCACGAGCAGCGTGACCGGGGTCGGGTCGCCGAGCGGTCCGGTGACGCTGACGACCTCCAGTCGCGCGGACTCCCCCAGCGCGTCCTGCAGGGCCTGCACGAACCCGGGGCCGCCGTCGGCCATCGGAGCGAGCACGAGCTCGTCGTCGGCCGCCGTGCGCCGCCATCCCTCGGCGATCGCCGCGGCGGCCTCCGGCGCGGTCAGGGTGCCGGCGAACTTGTCCGGAGCGACGACGATGCGCACGTCAGCGGTCGAGAGCCTTCTCGGCGGCGGCGAGGAGCACGCACGTCGACAGGCCCTCCATGGCGCGGGTCAGCTCGTCCAGCGGCGGGAACGAGGGCGCGATGCGGATGTTGCGGTCCCGCGGGTCCCTGCCGTACGGGAAGGAGGCACCCGCCGGAGTGAGGGCGATCCCGGCCTGCTTGGCCAGCTCGACGACGCGCGAGGCGGTGCCGTCGACGACGTCGAGGCTGACGAAGTACCCGCCCCGGGGCTCGGTCCAGGTGGCGACGCCGTGCGGGCCGAGCCGCTCGGACAGGATCCGCAGCACGGTGTCGAACTTGGGACGCAGGATCTCGCGGTGGCGGGCCATCAGGTCGAGCACGCCCTGGGGGCTGCGCAGGAAGCGGGCGTGACGCAGCTGGTTGACCTTGTCCGGGCCGATCGTGCGGATCGCCGTGTGCGACAGGTACCAGGCGATGTTCTCCGACGAGGCGCCCAGGAAGCTCACGCCGGAGCCGGCGAGGGTGATCTTGGACGTCGAGGCGAACAGCAGCGGACGGTTCGGGCGCCCCGAGGCCGCGCAGGCGCCGAGGATGTCGGCGGTCACGACGTGCTCGTCGGTCAGGTCGTGGACCGCGTAGGCGTTGTCCCAGAAGATCCGGAAGTCCGGGGCGGCGGTCTCGAGCGCGGCGAGCTCGGCGGCGACCTCCTCGCTCACGACGGCGCCGGTCGGGTTGGAGTAGGTGGGCACGATCCAGATGCCCTTGACCGCGGGGTCGGCGACGTGCTCACGCACCGCGGCCATGTCCGGGCCGTCGGCCAGCATGTCGATGGTGATCATCTCGATGCCGAGGTGCTCGCAGATCGCGAAGTGGCGGTCGTAGCCCGGCGCCGGGCAGAGGAACTTGACCGGACCGTCCTTCCACGGCGCGGGGCTGTCGGGCGTGCCGTGGAGCATCGCGAAGGTGATCGCGTCGTGCATCATCGCCAGGCTCGCGTTGTTCCCCGCGATGAGCTGCTCGACCGGGACCCCGAGCAGCTCGGCGAAGATCGCCCGCAGCTCGGGCAGACCGGTGCCGCCGCCGTAGTTGCGGACGTCGACCCCGTCGCTGAGGTGGTCGTCCAGCGGCGTGGTCAGCAGCTCGGTCGACAGGTCGAGCTGCTCGGCCGAGGGCTTGCCCCGGGTGATGTCGAGCTTGAGCCCGGCCTGGCGGAGGGCCGCGTAGGCCTCCTGCTGCTCGGTCAGGAACGCGGTCAGCTGGTCACGATCGAGGGAGTCGAGAGTCACCCTCTCACGGTATCGCGGCGGCGCCCGTCGCGAGCGCGCGGACACCGGGTGCTGACGCCCTCAGAGCCCCGGCGCGCCCCAGATCGCGAGCCAGCGGCCGAGGTCCGGCTCGATCGGCACCTCGTCCTCGATCAGCGCCCGGATCCGCAGCTCGGTGGGATTGTCGCGCCGACGAGCGGCGGAGGGGTCGGGGACGAAGGGGTAGAAGGTGCCTCGCTTGAACAGGTAGACCAGCGCGCCGGGGCGCCCGTCGTGCTCGAAGGTGAACGTCGAGCACAGCAGCGCGGTGTCGAATCCCTGGGCGGCCATCGTGGAGTTGACCGCGTGCAGGTCGGTCACCAGGGCGGTCAGGTCGTCATCGGGCCGCACCACCTCGAGCCAGCTGAAGCCGAACTCGTCCTGCCGCAGGTCGACGGTGGCGGACGGGTCGGTGAGGATCATCTGCCGCGCCGACTCGATGAGCTCGTCGTCGGCCCCGCCCTCGGAGTCGCGGAAGCACACGGCCCCGTGCCCGGTGAACGGACAGCCCTCCGCCCGCAGCGTCGTCGCCGCCTGCGGCACGGCGAACAGGACGTCCAGGTCGGCCCGAGGCGGTCTGCTGCGCCCGAACAGGGCGTCGAGGAATCCCATCTCAACCCCGATCGGCCAGGTCGGCGCTGATCCGGGCGAGCTGTTCGAGACGTCGCTCCAAGGACGGATGGGTCGACATCAGCTCGCGCACCGTCGTGCCGTTGACGGCGGGCGAGAAGAAGAAGGCGTTCATCTGTTGGACCTCGCGCAGGTCCTCGGTGGGGATGGCGGCCATCTCCCCGGAGATCTTGGTGAGCGCCGAGGCCAGCTTCGTCGGTCGACCGGTGAGGTAGGCGCCGGACCGGTCGGCGCTCAGCTCGCGGTAGCGCGACAGGGCGCGGGTGAGCAGGTGGCTCAGGAACGCCACGACGACGCTGACCAGGACGACCACGATCATCGCCGCTCCGCTGCGCCCGTCACGGCGGGAGCCCCCCAGCCAGAAGCCCCACCGGGTGAGGAACCCGGCGAGCAGGCCCATCGACGAGGCGACCGTCATCACCGACACGTCCCGATGGGCGACGTGCGCCAGCTCGTGGGCCAGCACGCCCTCGAGCTCGTCGGCGTCGAGCCGCTGCATGATGCCGGTCGTGACGCACACCGCCGCGTGACTCGGCGACCGACCTGTCGCGAACGCGTTCGGCACGTCGGTGACGGCGACGGCGACCTTCGGCTTGGGCATGTCGGCGAGCGCGACGAGCCGGTCGATCATCGCGTGCAGCTCGGGGGCCTGCTCCGGCTCGACGATACGGGCGCCCATCGACTTGAGAGCGAGGCTGTCGGAGAAGTACCACTGCCCCCAGGCCATGCCGAGCGTGATGACGAGGGCGGGCCCGATGTCGACGAGCGACATCAGCACGGCACCGAAGGCGACGTAGAGCAGCACCAGGCCGAGCCCGACGCCGCCCATGCGCCACGTCAGCCCGGGGTCACTGCGAAATCTGGTGCGGGCCATCGGCGCCTCCCTCCAGTGCCTCGTCGAAGCGGCGCAGCAACGCCTCCTCCTGCGATTCGCCCGGCCGGGCGATGAGTCCTTCGTCCATCAGCTCGTCCACCGCGTCGGCGGTGGCCTCCAGCTCGCGGGTGTGACGCTCCGCCTCGGCCATCAGCCGCCCGACTTCGCCGGCGGTGGCGCCGATCCCCGCGGTGGCCTGCTGGATCTCCGAGCGCGCCTGGGCGGCCGAGGCGCGCGCGGCGAGGGTGTCCTTGCGCAGCCGGAAGTCCTCGATCTGGCGCTCGATCGCGGCGGCGGAGTCGGTCAGCCGTTCCTCTTCGGACCGCAGCTTCGCGTGACGGGACTCGAGCTCCCCGGCGGCCTTCTCGAGGGTGACCTGGCGCTCCAGCGCACGTCGGGCCGCGTCGTCGTCACCGCGGTCGACGGCCCCTCGGGCCTCCTGGCCGGCGGTCTCGATCTGGCGGCGCAGCGAGGCGAGCTGGATCTCGACGCGCTTGCGGCTGGTGGCGACGTCGGCGACGCCCCGACGGACCTGCGACAGCAGGCGGCTCTGGCTGCGATAGGCCTCGTCGAGTCGATCGCGCAGCTCGTCGACGTCGAGTCGGTCACCGCCTGCGGCTCGCGACCGGAACAGGCCTCGCAGTCGCGCCCAGAGTCCGCCGTCTGCCATGGCTCCCACCCTAGCCGTGCGGTCTCGCGGTGGGTCCGCCCTTGTAGGGTCTGCATCGTGAACGACGCAGCCGAAGAGTCGCGCCAGGGCAAGGGACGACCCACCCGCAGCCGCCGTGAGGCCGAGGCCGAGCGACGTGCTCAGATGAAGCGTCCGCTGACACGCCGCGAGCAGGCTCAGCGCGAGCGCCGCCGCCGCGCCGCCGCCCGTGAGCGTCAGCGTGAGGCGCTGTTGGGCGCCGGGTCGGCGGCCGACCTGCCGCCGCGTGACCGCGGACCGGCACGCGCCCTCGCCCGCGACGCGGTCGATCGTCGCCGCACGGTCGCGGAGTTCATGCTGCCGATCCTCGTGTTGATCCTCGTGCTGAGCTTCTTCCCGTCACTCGCCACGTGGGTGTTCACGCTCTGGTCAGTGACGATCATCGCGACCGTCGTCGACGAGCTGTGGCTCGTCGTCTCGCTCAAGCGCGAGCTCGCCAGGCGGTTCACGAAGGCCGAGCGTCGCGGCGCGGTGCTCTACGCCGTGCTGCGCAGCACGCAACTGCGGCGGATGCGCCTGCCGAAGCCGACGATCGGCATCGGCGAGCCGTTGCGCGAGCGCTACTGACCCCGGCTCACTCAGGGCGCAGCGACATCGGACCGTAGACCTCGGTCCCGTCGTCGAGAAGGCGCACCTGCTCCACACCCTGCTCGAGCAGGTCCTCGAAGGCCGTCCCGATCCAGGTCTCGGCGTCCGCGCGCTGGTCGAACGCCTCGGATGCGCCGATCGACTCGCCGGCGGCGTTCTCGTACAGCCAGGTCCAGGCCATCAGGACTCCTTCGTGGAGGGTCGGACGAACGGGGGCTGGGTGACGCGGAAGGGCTGCTGGCGCCCGCGCACGTCGACCAAGACCTCGGCGCCGTCCTCGACGCCGCGGTCGAGCAGGGCCAGCCCGATGCCCTGACGCAGGGTCGGGGAGAAGGTGCCGGAGGTGATCTCGCCGAGCTCGTTCCCGTCGGCGTCGATCACCTGCATGCCGGGCCGCGGGATGCCCCGGCCCTCGGCGACCAGTCCTCGCAGGGTCCGCACGGTCTTCTCGTCACGCTGGCGCTCGAGCGCCTCCTTGCCCCAGAACCAGGGCTTGTCCCAGCCGACGGCCCACCCGACCCGGGCCATCACGGGCGAGACCTCCCGGGAGAGCTCGTGTCCGTGCAGGGGGTAGCCCATCTCCGTGCGCAAGGTGTCGCGCGCGCCGAGCCCGCAGGCGCGGATCCCGTGCTCGCGGCCCGCGGCCATGAGGGCGTCCCAGACCGCCTCGGCGTCCTCGGCCGCGGTCACGACCTCGTAGCCACGCTCCCCGGTGTAGCCGGTGCGGCAGACGGTCACCTCGACACCGGCGACGGTGCCGGTGGTGAACGACATGTACGCGTGGTCGGTCGGCAGGCCCGCCGCAGCGAGGGTCTCGTCGCTGAGTGGTCCTTGGACCGCGAAGATCGCGTGGTCGCGATGCCGGTCGACGACCTCGACCCCCTCGGGCGCCGCCTCGGCGAGGCGTCGGACGACCTCGGCGGTGTTGGCGGCGTTCGGCACCAGGAAGACGTCGAAGTCACTGCGCAGGTATACGATCAGGTCGTCGATCGTGCCGCCGTCCTCGTCGCAGCACAGCGTGTACTGCGCCTGGCCCGGGGCGATCCGGCCGAGATCGTTGGTCAGGCACCGGTCGACGAAGTCGGCGGCGCCGGTGCCGCGCACGACGACCTTGCCGAGGTGACTGACGTCGAAGATGCCGACCGCCTCGCGGACCGCTCGATGCTCGGCCAGCACACCCCCGTCGGCGTACTCCAGCGGCATGTTCCAGCCGCCGAACTCGGAGAACTTCGCCCCGAGGTCCTCGTGCCGTGCATGCAGGGGTGACAGCAGCAGGTCCATGCGGCCCAAACTACCGCTGATTAGAGTGGCCACATGCCCACGGTCCACTTGCGCGCTTCCCTGCCCACCGTCGATGCGATCATCGCCCTGCTGCCGAAGGGAGCGGACCTGCCCTCGGGGATCCCGTGGGACGCGTTCGGCTTCACCGGCGAGGACGGCCAGGTGGCCGTCGTGCCCAGTGGCGACGCCCAGGTCACGGCCTGGGTCGCCACCGTCGCCGAGCCGAACGCCGAGCAGCAGCGCCGCGCGGTGGCCAAGGGCCTGCGCGCGGTGCCGAAGGCGCGCACGGTCGGCATCGACCCGTCCCGTCTCCCCGAGGTCGACCTGGGCGCGCTGGCCGAGTCGGCCGTGCTGACCGCCTACGCCTACCTGGAGTACAAGGGCGAGGACGCCCGCAAGAAGACGACCGTGGTCGACACGGTGACGATCCTGACCCCCGACGCCCGCAAGGTGGCCGCCAAGCGGGCCGTCGAGGAGGCCGTCGTGGTGGCCGAGGCCACCTGCCTGGCCCGCGACTGGGTCAACACTCCCCCGGCCGACCTGCGGCCCCCGGCGTTCGCCGACGCGATCAAGGCGGCCGCCCCGACGGGTGTCCGGGTCACGGTCTGGGACGAGAAGAAACTCGCGCGCGAGAACTGCGGCGGCATCCTGGGCGTCGGCGCCGGCTCGCAGGCCCCACCGCGGCTGGTCAAGCTGAGCTACGCCCCGGAGGGAGCGAAGACCCATCTGGCCCTCGTCGGCAAGGGCATCACCTTCGACTCCGGCGGCCTGTCGCTCAAGCCGGGCGCGTCGATGATGACGATGAAGTGCGACATGGGCGGCGCCGCGGCGATCGTCGCGGCCACCACGGCGATCGCCCGACTCGGCCTGCCGATCCGGGTCACCGCCTTCGCGTGCATCGCCGAGAACCTGCCCAGTGGCAGCGCCACCCGCCCCGGCGACGTGCTGCGGATGCGCTCCGGCGCGACGGTCGAGGTGCACAACACCGACGCCGAGGGTCGCCTCGTGCTGGCCGACGGTCTGGCGCTGGCCGCCGAGGCCGAGCCCGACCACATCGTCGACGCCGCGACCCTGACCGGCGCCGCGATGGTCGCCCTGGGCACCCGCACCGCGGCGGTGCTCGGCAACGACGAGGAGCTCGAGAACCGCGTCCTGGCCGCGGCGGAGGTCGCCGGCGAGTCGATGTGGCGCCTGCCGATCACCGAGGAGATCATCTCGGCGGTCACGTCGTCGACGATCGCGGACGTGCGCCAGCACAACCCCAAGCCGCACGGCGGAACGCTGTACGCGGCGGCGTTCCTGCGCGAGTTCGTCGGGGAGAGCTCCTGGGCCCATCTGGACATCGCAGGTCCGGCGTTCAACGACGGCGGCGCGTACGACTACACCCCGGCGGGCGGCACCGGTGCGGGCGTGCGCACGCTGGTCCGACTCGCGCGCGACCTGGGCTGATCGTGACCCCGGCGTTCGACGAGCTGCTGCGGCGCGAGCACGCCGAGTCCGGGCAGCCGTCGATCGCCGCCGCGGTCACCTCCGGAGGCCGGACCGTGTGGTCCGCGGCACTCGGGATCGACGACGGCCGCGACGGCCGCCCGGTGACGCCGCGGACGCAGTACCGGATCGGGTCGATCACGAAGACGTTCGTCGCGGTCGAGGTCATGCGTCTGCGCGACGAGGGCCTGCTCGACCTGGCCGATCCGATCGCGCGCCATCTGGCGGACGTGCCCTTCGGCCACGTGACGATCGCCCAGCTGCTCACTCACACCGCGGGACTGCAGGCCGAGACGAACGGGCCCTGGTGGGAGCGGACGCCCGGCGTGGACTGGGGCACGTTGATGTCCCGGCCGCCGCGTCTGGCTCACACTCCCGGGACTCGCTTCCACTATTCGAACGTCGGCTACGCCGTGCTGGGTCGGCTGGTCGAGGTGCTGCGCGACCGGCCGTGGTTCGAGGTGATCGACGACGAGGTGCTCGCCCCTCTGCAGATGTCGCGCACGACGTACGCCCCGGACGACGACGCCGCGGTGGGGCTGTCGCGCCATCCACACGACGACCGGCTGATGATCGAGCCGCACCACGACGCGCGGGCGATGGCCCCGGCCGGTCAGCTGTGGTCGAGCGTCGATGACCTCGTGCGCTGGGCGGCGTTCGCGGCGGGTGACACCGGCGGCGTGCTGACGCGCTCCAGCTGGGACGAGATGGTCGTCCCGCTGGCCGTCGACGACCGTCCGGACGAGCCGTGGGCGACCGCGCAGGGGCTGGGCTGGCGCGTGTGGCCGGGGAAGAGCCGCGGCCGTCGCGTCGGGCACTCGGGGTCCATGCCAGGCTTCCTCGCGGTCCTGATGGCCGAGCCCGCCACCCGCACCGGCGTGGTCGTGCTGACGAACGACACCCACCACCTCGGCGACGTGGCCGTGGCGCTGCTGGACGCCGCCTCCGAGGCGGCGCCCGCGCCGGTCGAGTCGGAGCTCACCGTCCCGTCGGACGTCGCCGCCCTCGTCGGCGACTGGTACTGGGGCGCCGCCCCGTTCCGGATCGAGCCGACCGCGGACGGATTCCACCTCTCCGACGCCGCCCGACGCCGCCACTCGCGGTTCGTGCGCGAGGACGACCACTGGGTCGGCCTGGACACCTACTTCGCCGGGGAGCGTCTTCACCTGCGCGACGACGGCGCGATCGAGGTCGCGACCTTCGTGCTCTCACGGACTCCCTACGACCCCGAGGTGCGGCATCCCGGCGGGCTGGACCCGCGCGGCTGGCACTGAGGGGTCGCCGGACCCCGTGCCGATCCGGCATGAGGTCGGGCCGGGGCGACGGTGACGTTCTCAGCCGATCGCGGCGGAGGTGCGACGGGTGCGCGCGATCGTGGCGGAGCCGACGACGCGGGTGCCGTCGTAGATGACGCAGGCCTGACCGGGCGCGACGCCCTGGGCGGGGTCATGGAGCCGGACGCGGACCCGGTCGCCGTCGACGGTGACGGTCGCGCGATGCTCGCCGCCGTGGGCGCGCAGCTGCACGGTGCACGCCAGGTCGCCCGTCGGCGGGTCCTCGCACCACAGGGGTCGGATC
>JAJUII010000209.1 GCA_029265505.1 Aeromicrobium choanae | reverse complement strand
GGTAGCGCCGTCGCGTCGGCCCCGGAAACGCGGCCGGCGTCGGGAGTCTCACATCCGTCGTGGGTGCCGCCCATCGGCTGCCGCCTGGCGGCAGACGAGGCCTCGGCGTGGTGGAAGGCGGGGTGAGGGTTGTCGAAGGCGTGCCCGGCGCCCTCGTGGACGTGGATCTCCACGCCGGGCCCGGCGACGGCGTCGCGGATCCGCTCGAGGGTCTCCGCCGGCAGGTAGGGGTCCTCGGCTCCGAAGATGTGCAGGCTGGTGGCGTCGACCTGGCCCGCCAGGTCCAGGAGGTCCGGCAGAGCCGAGCCGTAGTAGGAGACCAGCACGTCCGGTTCGCTGACGGCGGCGACGTTGAAGGCGAGCCCACCGCCGAAGCAGAACCCCATCACACCCGTGCCCCCGCGGACCTCGGCTCGGCGCCCGAGCTCGTCCAGCGCGACCGCGGCGTCCTCGACCGCAGTGGGCCAGTCGAGCCGGCCGGCCACCTCGATGGCCTGCTGGAGGAAGTCCTCCCGTGAGAGGTCCACCTCGGCGTCCTCGAGGCGCCAGTAGATCTCCGGGGCGAGCACGACGTAGCCGAGTGCGGCCAGGTCGGCCGCGCGGGAGCGGATGTACTCCGTGACGCCGAAGATCTCCTGGATGAGGACGATGCCCGGGCCCCGCCCGGACGCCGGCAGCCAGAGGTGGGCGGGCATGGCGCCATCGGCAGTGGAAACCTCGATCGTCGTCGACATGCCCTCAGTCTGCTGGGTCTTGCGTCCCCCGGCGAGTGACAACTCACCACGCAAGTGACGACTCACCCCACCTGATGTCGCGAGATGTCACCCGCACCGCACCCCTCTTCCCGGTGAGATGTCACTTTCTCACTGAGAAGTCATCGCCGCGGTCAGGCGACGCCGTCGAAGAGGGAGGTCACCGAGCCGTCGTCGAAGATCTCGCGGATCGCCCGGGCCAGGAGCGGGGCGATCGGGAGCACCGTCAACTGCGGGAACTGCTTGTCCGCGGAGATCGGCAGTGTGTCCGTGACGATGACCTCCCGGGCGCCGGACTCCGTCAGCCGCCGCGCAGCCGGGTCGGACAGCACGCCGTGCGTGGCAGCGACGATGACGTCGGAGGCACCCGCCTCCAGGACCACCTTGACGGCCTCCGCGATGGTGCCGCCGGTGTCGATGAGGTCGTCGACGAGGATCGCGGTCCGGCCTTCGACCTCACCGACGACGCGGTTCGCGACGGCCTCGTTGGGCCGGGTGATGTCCCGGGTCTTGTGCACGAAGGCCAGCGGGACCCCACCGAGCTTGGCCGCCCATTGCTCGGCGACCCGGATGCGGCCGGCGTCGGGCGAGACGACGGCGGCGGCCTCGAGGTCCACGCGGGTGCGCACGTAGTCGGTCAGGATCGACATCGCCCACAGGTGGTCGACCGGGCCGTCGAAGAAGCCCATGGTCTGCGCGGCGTGGAGGTCCACGCTCAGCAGGCGGTCGGCGCCGGCGGTGCGGAAGAGGTCTGCCACGAGGCGGGCCGAGATGGGCTCGCGGCCGCGGTGCTTCTTGTCCTGGCGCGCGTACGGGAAGAACGGCGCAACCACCGTGATCCGCTTGGCCGACCCGCGCTTGAGGGCGTCGACCATGAGGAGCTGCTCCATGAGCCACTCGTTGATGGGAGAGGTGTGCGACTGCAGGACGAACGCGTCGGTCCCGCGCACCGATTCGGCGAACCGGACATAGATCTCGCCGTTGGCGAAGTCGTAGGCGGTCGTCGGCAGCAGCTCGATGTCGAGCTCCTGGGCGACGTCGGCGGCCAGCTGCGGATGCGCCCGCCCGCT
Organism: Aeromicrobium choanae; assembly: GCA_029265505.1. Taxonomy (GTDB): domain Bacteria; phylum Actinomycetota; class Actinomycetes; order Propionibacteriales; family Nocardioidaceae; genus Aeromicrobium; species Aeromicrobium choanae_A. The sequence continues at coordinate 2,308 of JAJUII010000209.1, read as the reverse complement.
GACCAGCACGAGCCGCTTCTCGCCTTGGGTGATGATCCCCGTCATCGCTGCGTGTCCTCTTCGTCGGTGGTACCGGGTCCGTCGGTGGGCTGGGAGGTGTCGAGGGCCTGCGCCGCGGCCTCGGCGGAGGCGCTCTCCGGCCGACGCCGCGAGACCCAGCCGGGCATGGTGCGCTGCCCGTGGTCCGGGACGCTCAGCGCACCCGGAGGCACGTCCTCGCGGATGATCGCGCCGGCTCCGGTGTAGGCGCCGTCGCCGATCTCCACGGGAGCGACGAAGACCGTGGCCGAGCTGGTGCGCACGTGACTGCCGATCACGGTGGGGTGCTTGTGCTCACCGTCGTAGTTGGCGGTGATGTTCCCGCAGCCGATGTTCGTGTGCTCGCCGATGACCGCGTCGCCGGCGTAGCCGAGGTGGGAGAGCTTCGAGCCCCGCCCGACCTGGACGTTCTTCGTCTCGTAGAACGCACCGATCTTGCCCTCAGGACCCAGCCGAGTGCCCGGACGCACGTAGGTGAACGGCCCGACAGCGGCATCCTCGCCGATCTCGGCACCGCTGCCGTGAGTACGGATGACCGTGGCACCGGGTCCGACGCGGACGTCGGTCAGGGTGGTGTCGGGCCCGACGGTGGCGCCCTCACCGACGACCGTCCGGCCATGGAGCTGCGTGCCGGGCAGGAGGGTGACGTCCGGCGCGAGCTCGACGGTGACGTCGACCCAGGTGGTCGCGGGGTCGACGACCGTGACGCCTTCGCGCATCCAGTCCTCCAGCACGCGACGGTTGAGCTCCGCGCCGAGGACGGAGAGCTGGACGCGGTCGTTGACACCCTCGACGAGCCAGGAGTCCTCGACGGAGACCGCACGCACCGGCAGCCCCGCCTCGTGGGCGAGGGCGACGACGTCGGTGAGGTAGACCTCGCCCTGATCGTTGTCCTGGCCGATCTGACCGAGGGCGTCACGCAGGACGGCGGCGTCGAAGACGTACGTGGACGTGTTGATCTCCCGGATCGCGCGCTGCTCGTCGGTGGCGTCCCGTTCCTCGACGACGCCGACCACGGCGCCGCCCTCCCGCAGGATCCGCCCGTAGCCCTGCGGCTTCTCGACGGTCGTCGTGAGAATCGTCACGGCGTTGCCGTCGGCCTCGTGCGCGTGGACGAGCTCGCCGAGGGTGCCGGCGTCGAGCAGCGGGGTGTCCCCTGCGGTGACCAGCACGGAACCGGCGAGGACGTCGGCAGCGTGGCGCCGACCGGAGTTGCCGTTCGGCTCCGCCTGGGCCGCGAGGTCGAGCGCAGTCAACGCGCACTGCACAGCGCGGCCGGTGCCCGGCACCTCGTCCTGGTCGACGAGCACGACGGCGTCGTCGACCTCGAGGGCATGGGCGGCGACGAGGTCCCGTTCGTGCCGCACGACGACGGCGAGCCGTTCGGGCTCCAGACCCCGGGCCGCGGTGAGGACGTGGCCCAGGAGACTGCGGCCGCCGATGCGGTGCAGCACCTTGGGGGTGCGGGACTTCATCCGGGTACCTGCGCCCGCCGCCAGGACGACGACGGCCGCGGGACGGGTCTGGCTCACAGCCGGGCTCCTCGGACGGGGACGGCCCGGGGGTTCGCCGGGCATCGTGCAACGGACACTCTAGAGCTCCGCCCCCAGGATTCGAACCCGGACCTCAAGGCACCAAAGGCCTGCGTGCTGCCATTACACCAGGGCGGATCGTGCTCGCCGGAGCACCGCCCCAGTCTGCCAGCCCGCCGGGCGGGCCTCCCAACCGCGGCAGGCCCGCCTCGATCCGGACTGCACGAGCTGGTTCGGACGGTGCCGTGCCCGCCCCGCTGACCGATCCGGTTCGCATGGGCCACGCCCGGCCCATCCCCGACCCGGCATGATGGGCACGATGAGCCCGAAGGAGAAGACGCCGCGTGTGCGGATGACCGGGAGCCAGCGGCGCGAGCAGCTGGTCACGGTCTCCCGCGCCCTGTTCGCCTCGAAAGGCTTCGAGGGCACTTCGGTGGAGGAGATCGCTGCCCAGGCGAAGGTGTCGAAACCGGTGGTCTACGAGCACTTCGGCGGCAAGGAGGGCATCTACGCCGTCGTCGTGGACCGGGAGGTGCAGAAGCTGCTGGGGATGCTGACCGAGCAACTCTCCTCGGGCGGGCATCCGAAGCTCGTCGTGGAGCGCTCCGCGCTCGCCCTGCTGGACTACATCGAGGAGAACACCGACGGCTTCCGCATCCTGGTGCGGGACTCGCCCGTCGCGCAGGCCACCGGGACGTTCTCCTCCCTCATCGGTGACGTGGCCAGTCAGGTGGAGC
>JAJUII010000017.1 GCA_029265505.1 Aeromicrobium choanae | reverse complement strand
GGTCGTGTTCGGCGGCTCGTACGGCATCGGTGGCGACATCGCCACGCTCGCCGAGAGTCACGGAGCGCGGGTCTTCGCGTTCTCCCGCTCGACGACCGGCACGCACGTCGATCGTCGCGAGGACGTCGCCGCCGCGGCCCGCGAGGTCGTCGAGCAGGCCGGACGGGTCGACTTCGTCGTCAACACCGCGGGCATCCTGCCGATCGGCGACCTGGCCGAGACCAGCGAGGAGACGATCTGGGCGGCCACCGAGATCAACTACCTCGCCCCCATCTTCATCGCCCAGGAGTTCCGGCCGCTGCTCGCCGAGACCCACGGCTCGCTGCTGCTGTTCACCTCGTCCTCGTACACGCGGGGACGCAAGGGCTACTCGCTGTACTCCTCGGCGAAGGCCGCCACGGTCAACCTGACCCAGGCGCTCGCCGACGAGTGGGCCGGCCAGGTGCGCGTCAACTGCGTCAACCCCGAGCGCACCGGCACGCCGATGCGGACCAAGGCGTTCGGCGAGGAGCCGCCGGGCACCCTGCTGTCCTCCGAGGAGGTCGCGCGCCGGTCGCTCGACGTGCTGGTCGCCCCGATGACCGGGCACATCATCGACATCCGCCGCGAGGACGGTCCCGCGGCGATCGGCGGGGGCCACTGACCGACCGCCCACGCCCCGCGCGGTCCGGCGCCCGGCGGCGCACGGCTGGTCTCGTCCGACGGACCCCCAGGTCGAAGCAAGGCGAGCCTTAGTTACATTAGGCTCGCCTAACCCGCCTACTGTCCAAGGACGACGAATGCTTCAGACCCGACGGCTGACCGCCGCCCTGACCCTGCCCCTGCTCAGCCTCGCGCTCACCGCGTGCGCCACGGACGAGTCCGCGAGCGGCGATGACGGCGAGACGATCATCGTCACCGACGCGCTCGGGGAGGAGGAGGTCCCGCGCGACCCCGAGAGTGTCGTCGTGTTCGACATGGCCTCGCTCGACACGCTCGACACGCTCGGCGTGGACGCGATCTCGGGCGTGGCGAAGGGCGGCGCCGTGCCGTCCTATCTGCGCGAGTACGCCGGAGACGAGTACGTCGACGTGGGCGACCTGTTCGAGCCCGACCTCGAGGCGATCCCGGCGGCCGAGCCCGACCTCATCATCGTCGGCGGCCGCTCGGCCGGCATGCACGACACCCTCGAGAAGACGTTCCCGGACGTGCCTGTCCTGGACATGTCGACCGACGAGACGGACTACCTCGAGAGCGCGCGCCGCAACATCACCACGCTCGCCGGAATCTTCGGCGAGGAGGACCGGGCCGAGCAGCTCCTCGCCGAGTACGACGACCGCATCGCCGCCGCCCGGGAGAAGGCCACCGATGCCGGCACGGGCCTGGTCCTGCTGACCAGCGGCGGCGAGATCACCGCCTACTCGATCAACTCGCGCTTCGGCTTCGTCCACGACGTCTTCGGCGTCGCGCCCGCCACCGGCGAGCTCGGCGACACCGAGTCCCGTCACGGCGAGGCGGTGTCCTTCGAGTTCGTCCGCGAGGCGAACCCCGACCTGCTCTACGTCGTCGACCGCGACGCCGCGATCGGCGAGGAGGGCGAGTCCGCCCGGGAGATCCTCGACAACGCCCTCGTGAGGAAGACGAAGGCCTGGACGCGCGGGAAGGTCACCTACGTCGACCCCGAGGCCTGGTACCTCGTCGGCGGCGGTCTGACCAGTCTCGGCACGCTGATCGGCGACATCGAGACGAGCCTCGCCTGACCATGACGGTCACCACCCGTCCCGCTCGCACGACCCCGCCGGCCGCGCTGGTCGGTGGGGTCGGCGGGCTGCTGGTGCTCGCCGCGATCAGCTGCCTGATCGGCGTCGCCGGCATGTCGTGGGAGGTCCTGTGGGTCTCCCGCCTCCCGCGGACGATCGGGCTCGTCCTGGCCGGGGCCGCTCTGGCGGTGTGCGGCCTGCTGATGCAGCTGCTGGTCCGCAACCGCTTCGTCGAGCCCTCCACAGTCGGCACCACCGAGGCCGCCGGGCTCGGGCTCGTCGTCATCACGCTGCTGGTGCCCGGATCGCCGCTGATGGTCAAGATGGTCACCGCCGCGCTGTTCGCGCTCGCGGGCACGTGGCTGTTCCTGCGGGTCGTGCGGCTCATGCCGGTGCGCGAGCCGATCCTCGTGCCGCTCATCGGCCTCATGCTCGGCGGGGTCATCTCCGCCATGACCACCTTCCTCGCGTTCCACCACGACCTGCTGCAGACGCTCAACACCTGGATGACCGGCGACTTCTCCGGGGTCCTGCAGGGCCGCTACGAGCTGCTGTGGCTCGTGGCCGGACTCGTCGTGATCGCCTTCGTCGCCGCCGACAGGTTCACCGTCGCCGGCATGGGGGAGACGTTCTCCGCGAACGCCGGACTCGATCATCGGTCGGTGCTGGCCGTCGGGCTCGCGATCGTCTCGGTCGTCAGCGCTGTCGTCGTGGTCACGGTCGGCGTCATCCCCTTCCTGGGACTGATCGTGCCGAACGTGGTCAGCGCGCTGGTGGGCGACAACGCCCGCCGGGGGCTGCCCTGGGTCGCGTTGCTGGGCTCGGGCCTCGTGCTGGCGTGCGACATCGTCGGCCGCCTCGTCCGCCACCCGTACGAGATCCCGGTCGGCACCGTCATGGGCGTGCTCGGCGCCGTGTTCTTCCTCCACCTGCTGTTGAGGAGGAGCCGTGCTGCGTGAGACCGCGCCCGCCGAGACGCGACCCGGGCGCCGCCTGACGCCGAGGGCGCGCCTCGGGATCGCCGCCGTGCTCGCCGTGGCCGTCGTCGCGGGGTTCCTGCTGGCTGACACGCACGGCTACGCCTCCTTCGTCGTCCCGTTGCGCGTTCGCCGCCTGGTCGCCCTCGTGCTCGTCGGGTGGGCGATCGCCATGTCGACCGTGCTGTTCCAGACGGTCACGGGCAACCGGATCTTGACGCCGGCGCTCATGGGCTTCGACGCTCTCTACGTGCTGCTGCAGACCGTCGTCGTCTTCGTGTTCTCCGCGTCGCTGCTCACCGGCACCGACACGCGTGTGCAGTTCCTCGTCGAGACGTTGCTGATGGTGGGCTTCGCACTGACCCTGTTCCGCCGACTGTTCGCGTCCGGACGGTACGAGCTGCACGTCCTGATCCTCGTCGGGATGGTCTTCGCGACGCTCTTCCGCAGTATCGCCGGGCTTCTGCAGCGACTCATCGACCCCAGCGAGTTCCAGATCCTGCAGAATCTGATGTTCGCGTCGTTCACGACGGTCGACGAGGACCTCGTGTGGCTCACGGCCGCTGTGGTCGCCGTCGTCAGCGTGCTGGTGATCCGGCGTCTGCGGGTCTACGACGTGCTCGCCCTCGGCGCCGGACCGGCGACCAACTTGGGCGTCGACCACCGCCGCGAGACCACTCGCGTGCTGACCCTCGTCGCCGTCCTCGTCTCGGTCTCGACCGCGCTGGTCGGTCCGGTGACGTTCTTCGGACTGCTCGTCGCCCACCTCGCCTATCACCTCGCCGGCACCCACCGGCACGCCGTCGTGCTGCCGCTCGCCGGCCTGTCCGCCGTGATCTGCCTCGTCGGCGGACAGTTCGTGCTCGAGCGCCTGCTCGAGGTCACCACCACGCTGTCGGTCGTCATCGAGCTGATCGGCGGCCTGACCTTCATCGCCCTGCTGATCCACCGCGCCAGGAGGAACCTCGCATGACCGCCACCGCCGAGACCAGCGCCCGCACGCGCGGCCACGGGGTCCGCGCCGAGGGGGTCACGAAGCGCTACGGGCGCTCGCTCGTGGTCGACGACGTCCACCTCGACCTGCCGCTGGGCGGCGTCACGGCCCTGATCGGCCCCAACGGTGCGGGCAAGTCGACCCTGCTGTCGATCGTCGGGCGCCTGCTCGGCGCCGACGCCGGACGGGTCAGCGTCGCAGGCCTCGACGTGGCCACCACCCGTGGCGACGAGCTGGCCAAGAGGCTGGCGGTGCTGCGCCAGGACAACCACCTCGACATCCGGCTGACGGTGCGCGACCTGGTCACGTTCGGGCGGTACCCGCACTCCAAGGGTCGGCCGACGGCCGAGGACCTCGAGCACGTGGAGAGGGCACTGGCGTACCTCGACCTGACCGAGCTGGCCGACCGGTTCCTCGACCAGCTCTCCGGCGGCCAGCGCCAGCGCGCGTTCGTCGCGATGGTGCTGTGCCAGGACACCGACGTGATCCTGCTGGACGAGCCGCTCAACAACCTCGACCTGCGCCACGCCGTGGCGATGATGGGTCGCCTGCGCGACGCGGCGCGCGAGCTGGGCAGGACCGTCGTGGTCGTCGTCCACGACCTCAACGTGGCGTCCTGCTACGCCGACACGATCGTGGCGATGCGTGACGGGAAGGTCGCCGCGTGCGGCACGCCCGCGGAGATCATGCGCCCGGACCTGCTGGAGGAGATCTACGGCCTGCCCGTGCGGGTCCACGAGCTCGACGGACAGCTCATCGCGACCTACTACGGCTGAGCGTGCGGACCACACGGGCCGACCGACCGTGAGCAAGGACACGTCCCGGTCCGGGAGTCTGCCTCCGGCGGTGCGCGTTGACGCAGGCATGACCGATGCGCTGAAACTGTCCGCCGAGGCCCAGGACCTGCTGTTCCGCGAGGCTCGCACCGCCAACACGTTCACCGACGAGCCCGTCACCGACGAGCAGGTCGCCGCGATCCACGACCTCGTCAAGTACGGTCCGACCGCGATGAACTCGCAGCCCCTCCGCGTCATCCTGATCCGCAGCGACGAGGCCCGCGCCCGCCTGCTCAAGCACATGTCCGACGGCAACCGCGACAAGACCGCGACGGCCCCCTTGGTCGCCGTGCTCGCGGCCGACACGAACTTCCATGAGCACCTGCCGCAGGTCTTCCCGCACGCCGAGGGCGCCAAGGACTGGTTCCCGGACCCGGTCGCCCGCGAGAGCATGGCGCGGCTCAACGCCGGGCTGCAGATCGGCTACTTCATCATGGGCGTCCGCGCCGCGGGGCTCGCCGCCGGCCCGATGACCGGCTTCGACGCCGCCGGCATCGACGAGGACCTCCTGGCCGGCACCGGCTATCGGTCGATGGTCGTCGTGAACATCGGCCGCCCTGGGGAGAACGCCTGGTACGAGCGCCTGCCCCGTCTCGAGCCGGAGCAGGTCGTCACGACCTTGTGAGGCACCGCGCCGACCCGGCTGGATTCGATGGCGCGACGGCGACGGCGGCCGTCCGGTCGACAGCCGAGCCCGCGCGGGGTAGACCAGAGAGATGCATCTCGTCTCCCGCGCCGGCGCGCGCGTCGCCGGCCTCGCCGCCGCCGCCGTCGGCGGCGTCGCGGCCTACGACCTCCTGCAGCGCAAGCACGCGATCTTGCGGAACTTCCCGGTCATCGGCCACTTCCGCTACTGGATCGAGACGGTCGGCCCGGAGCTGCGGCAATACATCGTCACGAGCAACGACGAGGAGCGTCCCTTCTCCCGCGATCAACGCAGCTGGATCTACGCCAGCTCCAAGGGCGAGAACAACTACTTCGGCTTCGGCACCGACAACGACGTCGAGCGCGTGCCGGGGTACCCGATCATCAAGCACCGCACCTTCACCGGACCCGGTGCGGTCACCGCGCCGCACGGCAGCGAGGGCGTGCCGGTGCCGGTGGCGAAGGTGCTGGGCGCGGCGCGGGGACGCCGCCACGCCTTCCGGCCGACCTCGGTCGTCAACATCTCCGGGATGAGCTTCGGCGCCCTGTCAGCCCCGGCGATCCAGGCGCTCAACGAGGGCGCGGCGATCGCCGGCTGCATGCAGAACACCGGCGAGGGCTCCATCGCGCCGCCGCACCGCCACGGCGGCGATCTGGTGTTCCAGATCGGCACGGCGTACTTCGGCTGCCGTGACGAGCACGGTCGGTTCGACCTGGCGCGATTGGTCGACCTGGTGCAGTCCGCCCCGGTCAAGGCCATCGAGATCAAGCTCTCCCAAGGGGCGAAGCCCGGACTGGGCGGCATGCTGCCGGGCGTCAAGGTCGACCGGACGATCGCCGAGATCCGCGGCATCCCCGAGGGCGTCGACTGCGCCTCGCCGAGCCGACACACCGAGTTCCACGACGCCGACTCGATGCTCGACTTCGTCGAGCGGATCGCCGACGCGACGGGACTTCCGGTCGGCATCAAGTCCGCGGTCGGCAACCTCACGTTCTGGGACCACCTCGTCGAGCTGATGACCCCGCGCTCACGCGGGGTGGACTTCATCAACATCGACGGGGGAGAGGGCGGGACCGGTGCCGCCCCGCTGATCTTCGCCGACTCGATCGCCTACCCCTTCCGGATCGCGTTCACCGAGGTCTACAAGCGGTTCGCGGCCGCCGGGCTGACCGACGACGTCGTCTTCATGGGCGGCGGCAAGCTGGGTCTGGCCGAGAACGCGCTGGTCGCCTTCGCGCTCGGGGTCGACATGGTCAACGTCGGCCGTGAGGCGATGCTGGCGATCGGCTGCATCCAGTCCCAGAAGTGCCACACCGACACCTGCCCGGTCGGCGTCGCGACCCAGAACCCGCGCTACACCCGCGGTCTGGTGCCGGAGCTGAAGAAGCACCGTGTCGCGAACTACCTGTTCGCCCTGCGGCGCGATCTGCTCAAGGTGTCCGAGGCGGTCGGGGTCGTCCACCCCGGCCTCATCACGGCCGACGACATCGACATCCTCGACGGCCAGCGCTCGGCGGTGTCCCTGCGGGACCTGTACGACTACGCCCCGGACTGGGGCCACCTCGGTGCCGACCTCCAGGACGAGATCACCGATGTGATGCGTGCGCTCGGGGAGCAGGGCCGTCGCACCGACCGGGAGCCGGCCCGCGACTGATCGTCGAGTGTCGCCGGTCGCCGACCTGTGCGACGCTGCCGGTGGAGAGCGCGCCGTCGCGCGACCTGACCCGCCCGTCCGATGGAGGCACGCATGAACACCCGCTCGGTCGCCTACTTTGTGGGGAGCCTGTCCTCGACGTCGATCAACCGCACCCTCAGTCAGGCCCTGATCCGTCTGGCCCCGGACCACCTCGAGTTCACCGAGGTGCCGATCGGCGACCTGCCGCTCTACAGCCCCGACCACGACGACGACTATCCACCGCCCGCCCGTGCGCTGAAGGAGTCCCTGGCCGCCGCCGACGCGGTGCTGTTCGTGACGCCGGAGTACAACCGCTCCATCCCGGGCGCGCTCAAGAACGCCATCGACTGGGCCTCGCGCCCGTGGGGGCAGAACTCCTTCGACCACCTGCCTGCCGCGGTGATCGGCGCCTCGCCCGGATCCGTGGGCACCGCGGTCGGACAGCAGAGTCTGCGGGCCGTGCTGAGCTTCTGCAATGCGCGTCAGATGACCGCGCCGGAGGCGTACATCACCTTCACTCCGGGACTCATCGACGAGGACGGGGGCGTCACCGACGAGTCGACGCGATCGTTCCTGGCGGACTTCATGAGCGAGTTCGCCGACCACATCGAGCGGGTCCTGACCGTCCTGCCACGGGACTGAGACTCAGAGCAGGTCGAACCAGATGCACGCGATCGGCGTGTCATCGTCCACCGGGGTGCCGGCGTCGGCCCAGAAGCGAGCGTGGCCCGCGCGCCACTGCGCGATGTTCTCGTCGCCCTCGCCCTCGGCCGCGGCGAACTCCCACGGGACCTCGGCGAAGGGGAGGAACTCGATTCGGGTGACCTCGACCGTACCGATCTGACGCAGGTCGTCGTCCACGAGGGCGAGACGCTCGCCGATGTGCTCGATCTCCTCGCCCTCCTCCGCGTACTCGGCCAGCCGGCCCGCGGTGGCCCGTTTGGCGCCGGCGAGCACCAGGGCGTTGAGGCGCTCCCTCAACGGCCCGGGCGTCCCGAGCTCGAGGGCGCGCAGACCACCGACGCGCGGCCACGTCATGTGCGCGGCACCGTCGCCACGGGGCGGCCCTGAGCCGGCTCGTCGACGAGCCCGTCCCGGCGGACCGAGGCGACGCAGGCCCGGGAGATGCGATGCATGATCGTCAGTGTAGGACCGCCGCCGACGTCGCCTCAGCGCGCGAGCAGCACCCAGTACGTCTCCGGTCGGTCCTGCAGTCGAACCGGGACCGGGTGCTCGTCGACCCGATCGAACCGCTCGCGCAGGGCGTCGAGCAGACCGGCGGGTCGGTTCATCGACCAGATCGCGAGCGCGCCGTCGGGGCGCAGGGCGGTGCGGCAGGCGCCGAGGAAGTCGTCGGAGTAGATGTCGGCGTTGTGCTCGTGGACGAGGAAGTCGGGCCCGTTGTCGACGTCGAGGCAGATCGCGTCCCAGCGTGCGGGCGGCTGAGCCTCCACGACGTCACGCACGTCCCCGACCACGATCTCGGTGCGTGGGTCGTCCAGCAGTTCGCGTCCGCGAATGCGGCCGGTGCGCATCCAGGTGACGATCTCGGGCTCGATCTCGGCGACGAGGACGCCGGTGGCGCCGCCGTCGAGCAGCGCGCGCAGGGTGTGACCCAGGCCGAGTCCGCCGACCAGGACCTCGCGCGCCCCCGCGTCGAGGACGACCTCGGCGAGCACCCGCTCGGACGAGGTCTCGACGTCGTCCATGACGAAGACGCCGTTGACCCGCAGCTCCAACGCGCCGTCCTCGCGCCGACGCAGGTGAGCGGTCATCGTGCGCGCGCCGCGGCGTCGACGATCGCCTCGACGAACGTGTCGTTCAGCTGGGACGGCAGGTCGTGCCCCATGCCGGCGATCTGCAGCAGGCGGGCACCGGGGATCGCCGCGGCCGTCGCCCGCCCGCCCGACGGGTGGACCAGTAGGTCGCGGGTGCCGTGGATGACCTGGGTCGGGACGGACACGGCGCGCAGCCGTTCGGTGCGGTCGGTCTGGGTGAGCACGGCCAGCATGTGCCGGGTGACCCCGCTGGCGATCCAGCCGCGATCGTAGGTCTCCAGCGCGCGCGCCCGCGCGACGGCCTCGTCGGTGGGGAAGGCCGGCGAACCCAGGATCCGGCCGCGGCGGACCGAGCCGGCGGCGAACTCGGCGCGGGTGCGCCCGGCCGGGGCCAGCATCGTGGGGACGGCCCGCGGATGGATCCAGCCCACCGTGCGTCGTCCGGTGGTGGACATGATCGAGGTCAGCGACCGCACCCGCGCGGCGTGGTCGATCGCGAGCAGCTGCGCGATCATCCCGCCCATCGACGCGCCGACCACGTGGGCGGCCTCGACCTGGAGACTGTCGAGCAGGCCGACGGCGTCGTCGGCGAGGTCGGACAGTCCGTAGGGCGCCCGCCCCAGTCCCGCCGCCGCGCGCAGCACGTCGCCGCGGGAGACGCGGTGGTGGCGCAGCTTGGTCGATCGACCGGTGTCGCGATTGTCGTATCGCACCACATGGAAGCCCCGACTCGCGAGCAGCGTGCAGAACTCGGTCGACCACCAGCCCATCGGGCCGCCCAGACCCATGATGAGCAGGATCGTCTCGTCGGACGGGTCTCCGAAGCTCTGGTGACAGATGTCCAACCCGCTCGGCAGGTGGGCGAACGTCTCCTCACCGACCGCCACGGAGGGGTGCTGCGGCTGTCGGGCGGTCATCGTTCAGCGTTCGTAGTCGATCGCCGAGTAGGCGCTCAGCTTCGACAGTCGGTGCTCGCTGCGGATCGTGCGGATCGTGCCCGAGCGCGACCGCATGACGATCGACTCGGTGGTCGCGCTGCCGGCGCCGTAGTGCACACCACGGAGCAGGTTGCCGTTGGTGACGCCGGTGGCGACGAAGAAGCAGTCGTCCCCGGCGACGAGGTCGTCGGTGGTCAGCACCCGGTCCAGGTCGTGCCCGGCATCGATGGCGCGCTGGCGCTCCTCGTCGTCCTTCGGGGCGAGGCGGCCCTGGATGACGCCGCCGAGGCACTTCATCGCGACCGCCGCGATGATGCCCTCAGGGGTGCCGCCGATGCCGAGCAGCAGGTCGACGCCGGAGTCGGGACGGGCCGCGGTGATTCCGCCGGCGATGTCGCCGTCCTGGATGAGCTTGATGCGGGCGCCGGTCTCGCGGATCTCCTTGACGAGCGCCTCGTGGCGAGGACGATCGAGCACGCAGACCGTGACGTCCTCGACGTCCAGTCCCTTCGCTCGGGCGACGATCTTGATGTTCTCGGCGGCGGGGAGTCGGATGTCGACCTTGTCGGCGGCTTCCGGGCCGGCGATGAGCTTCTCCATGTAGAACACCGCCGACGGGTCGTACATCGAGCCGCGGGGGGCCACCGCCATGACCGAGATCGCGTTGTCGAGGCTCTTGGCGGTCAGCGTCGTCCCGTCGATCGGATCGACGGCCACGTCGCACTCCGGGCCGGTGCCGTCGCCGACGTGCTCGCCGTTGTAGAGCATCGGCGCCTCGTCCTTCTCGCCCTCGCCGATCACCACGACGCCGTCCATCCGAACGGTGTTGATCATGGCGCGCATGGCGTTGACCGCGACCTGGTCGGCGCCGTTCTTGTCGCCGCGTCCGACCCAGCGGCCGGCAGCCAGGGCGCCGGCCTCCGTGACGCGGACGAGGTCCAGGGCGAGGTTGCGGTCAGGAGCTGATTCAGCGGGCTTGAGTCGGTCCACGCGGTCATCCTAACGGTCCGGCTGGCTAGGCTGGCCGTGGTGACCGGGCGCGGGTTCCGGTCGGTGGACAGGAGCGTGATGGCGGGCTATTCGCGGGGCAATCCGTCGATGGGCGACGTGCTGCGGACCGTGGTGGTCCTGAGCGCGATCGTGCTCGGCGTGTGGGGGATCGGTCAGTTCTTCGCGGTCTCCCCGGACGAGCCCACGAGCGAGGTCGACTGGCGCACCGCGGCCGGCGGGATCGAGCCCCGCGCCGGGTTCGTGCCACTCGTGCCGGACGAGCTCCCGGCGGGGTGGCGGGCGACCAGGGCCGAGCTCGTCGAGGGTCGCTGGCAGCTCGGTCTGGTCACCGCCGACGAGGAGTACGTCGGCCTGACCCAGCGCCCCGGCGACGCCGCCGACCTGCGTCGGCTGGTCGACGACCGCGCGCCCGACAGCGAGGTCGAGGGCACCGAGCGGATCGGTGGCCGCGCGTGGCAGGAGTCCACGACCCCCGGCGGTGACCGGACGTTCGCCCGGGTGGTGGACAGTCAGGCCGTCGTCGTCACCGGCAGCGCCCCGCGCGCCGAGCTGATCGACTTCGTCGCCTCGCTGGTGCGCTACTCACCCTGATCGTGGTCGTCGTCCGCGCCGCCGGAGGCCGCCTCGACCCGGGCTCGTGCGCCGTCGAGCCACCGCTGGCACGCCTCGGCCAGCGCCTCGCCGCGCTCCCACAGCGCCAGGGACTCCTCCAGGGTCGTGCCCCCGGTCTCGAGCCGCTGCACGATCGAGATCAGCTCGTCGCGCGCCTGTTCGTACGTCATCTCGGCCGGGTCGGTCGGCGGGATGGGTTCACTCATGCGGGTGCTCCTGCAGGTCGGTCACCGAGACGGTGGCCTGACCGTCGGTGAGGTGGAGAACGAGCCGATCGCCGACCTCGATCGGATCGATCGAGGTCACGGCGTGACCCGAGTCGTCGAGCGCCACCGCGTAGCCGCGCCGCATGGTGGCCAGGGGAGAGAGCGCCCGGACGCGGGCCACGTGATGGCCGATCTCGTCGTGGGCGCGGTCGAGTCGAGCGGTGATCGCCCGCCGCGCGCGGTCGCGGTGGGCGTCGACGATCTCTTGTTGCGCCTCGACGAACGCGGTCGGCGAGCACAGCACCGGGCGGCTGCGCAGGGCGGTCAGTGCCGTCGCCTCACGGGAGATCAGGGTGCTCACCGCGCGCCGCATCCGCTCGCGAGCGCCGTCCAGGCCCACCTGCTCCTCGCGGGCGTCGGGGACGACGCGCTTGGCGGCGTCGGTCGGGGTGGACGCCCTCAGGTCGGCGACCAGGTCGAGCAGGGGGACGTCGGGCTCGTGACCGATCGCGCTGACGACCGGCGTCGACGCCGCGTGCACGGCCCGCACGAGGGCCTCGTCGGAGAACGGCAGCAGGTCGCTCAGAGAGCCGCCGCCGCGCGCGATGACGATGACGTCCACGTGCTCGAGCGCGTCGAGGCTCCGCACCGCGTCGATCACGGCCGCGGCGCTCTGCGATCCCTGCATGAGGGCGTGGCGCACCTCGATCCGCGCGGCCGGCCATCGGTCGTGGACGTTGCGCAGGACGTCGCGCTCGGCCGCCGAGCCGACGGCCGTCACCAGACCGATCGCCCTCGGCAGCACGGGCAGGGGCTTCTTCCAGCGGGCCTCGAACAGACCCTCGGCGGCCAGCAGCCGACGTCGGCGCTCGAGTTGGGCCAGCAGCTCGCCCTCGCCGGTCGGTCGGATCTCGAGCAGCTTGAGCGACAGGCGCCCGTTCGGGGCGTAGAACTCCGGCTTGGCGTGGGCCACGACCCGGGTGCCGTCGGTGATCGGCGCGGCCGTGGACTCCACCACGCCGCGGAAGGCGATCGCGTTGACGCTCATGTTCGCGGTCAGGTCGCGCAGCGTCAGGTAGTAGGTGCTGCCGCTCAGCTTCGGCTGGACCACCTCGGCCTCGACCCAGACCGCGCCGAGTCGCCCGACCCAGCCTTGGATGGCCATCGAGATCGTGCGCAGCGGTGCCGGGGACTCCGCGCTCGTCTCGAGGGTCATGCGCCCCACCTTAGGAGGCGGCTGCGACAGTGTGACCGTTCAGAGTCCACTGGGTAGGCTGACGGCATGTCCACTCAGGTCGATCTCGGCATGCCCGCCCCCTCCGGCCAGGTCCTGCTCGCCGATCCACGCGGCTACTGCGCCGGCGTCGACCGGGCGGTGATCACAGTCGAGAAGGCCCTCGACCTGTACGGCGCCCCGGTCTATGTCCGCAAGCAGATCGTGCACAACAAGCACGTCGTGGCCAACCTCGCCGCGCGCGGCGCGATCTTCGTCGAGGAGCTCGACGAGGTCCCCGAGGGGGCCACCGTCGTCTTCAGCGCGCACGGCGTCTCCCCGGCGGTCCACGCGCAGGCGGCCGAGCGGCGGCTCAAGACGATCGACGCCACCTGCCCGCTGGTGACCAAGGTGCACCACGAGGCGCGCCGCTTCGCCAAGGAGGACTACCGGATCCTGCTGATCGGCCACGCCGGTCACGAGGAGGTCGAGGGCACCGCCGGCGAGGCTCCCGAGCACATCACCCTCGTCGAGCACCCCGACGACGTGGACTCGTTGCCGGACTTCCCCGAGGGCACTCGCCTGAGCTGGCTCAGCCAGACCACCCTGAGCGTCGACGAGACGATGGAGACGGTCCGGCGCCTGCGCGAGCGGTTCCCACAACTGGAGGATCCGCCGAGCGACGACATCTGCTACGCGACCCAGAACCGCCAGGTCGCGGTCAAGGAGATCGCCAAGGACGCCGACCTGGTGATCGTCGTCGGGTCGGCGAACTCCTCGAACTCGGTCCGGCTCGTCGAGGTGGCCCTCGAGGCCGGTGCGAAGGCCGCGTACCGGATCGACGACGCGGGCGAGATCGACGACGCCTGGCTCGAGGGCGTGTCGACGGTCGGCGTCACCTCCGGCGCCTCGGTGCCCGACGACCTCGTCCAAGAGGTGCTGGAGTACCTGGCCGAGCGCGGCATCGGCGACGCCACGGCGATCCGCACCGCCGAGGAGTCGCTCATGTTCGCCCTGCCGCCCGAACTGCGGCGCGACCTCAAGGCGGCCGGCAAAGGATGACCCCGGCCTCGTCGGCGGTCGCGCGCTGACCGACCGCCGCTAGCGGTCCGACTCAGCGGTGGTGGTGCGCGGGCCGCACCACCAGGGCGCTGCCCCCGCCGCGACGCTCCGGCTCGGCGACCGCCAGCATCCGTCCGCGCCGGTCGACCTCGATCGCCGCGGCCGCCCCGATCTCGGCGGCGGACGTGAACGAGTCGCCCGACGGCACGAACGTCTGGCCGAAGGGCGCCAGGCGCTCGGCGTGGCGCTCGATGAACTCCGGCTCGGCCGTCGTGTCGGGCGTGTTGCGCTGCGAGGCCCGCGGTGCGGCGACCGCCTCGGGCAGCGACATGCCCAGATCGATCCGATTCACCAGGATCTGCAGGACGGTCGTGATGATGGTCGACCCGCCCGGCGAGCCCAGCACGAAGCGCACCCGACCGCGGTCGGTGACGATCGTGGGCGACATCGACGATCGCGGACGCTTGCCCGGCTCGATGCGGTTCGGGTCGGCCGGGTCGTACACCGCCGTGAAGTCGGTGAGCTCGTTGTTGAGCAGGAAGCCGCGACCCGGAACGGTGATGCCGGACCCGCCGGTCTGCTCGATGGTGAGGGTGTACGCCACGGCGTTGCCCCACCGGTCGACGACCGACAGGTGGGTCGTCGACTCGTTCTCGGTGTCGGGCCTCTCCTCGTGACTCACGGTGCGACAGCCGGAGCCGTCGAGGTCTCCGGCCGGCACGGGACGCGGAGCGGCGGTCGTCGGGTCGATCGTGCAGTCGCGTGCGGCGGCGAAGCGCCGGCTCAGCAGGGTCCGCGTCGGTACGTGGACGAAGGCGGCGTCTCCGACGTAGGCGGCCCGGTCGGCGTACGCGCGGGCCGAGGCCTCCAGATACAGGTGCAGGCTGCGCGCCAGGTGACGCCCTGGCGCCAGTCGGTGGTGCTGCAGGATGTTGAGTGCTTCGCCCACGGTCGTGCCGCCCGAGGAGGACGGGGCCATGCCGTGCACGGTCAGTCCCCGGTAGCGGGTCGTCGTCGGGCGCTGCACCGTGACCCGATAGCGCGCCAGGTCGGCCGTGGTCATCGACCCCGGAGGCGCGGGCAACGAGCTGTTCGGGTTCTTCGGCGGACGTTGCACGGTGCGGGCGATGTCGCGGGCGAGTGCTCCGGTGTAGAAGGCGCGCTCGCCCTTCCTCGCGATCAGGTCGTAGGTGCGCGCCAGGTCCGGGTTGCGCAGTCGGGTGCCCACCTTCGGGGCGTCGCCCCCGGGCAGGAAGAGCCGCGCGGTCTCGTCGAAGGCGGTGAACCGCTCGGCGTTGTCGAGGGTCTGATTGCGGAACGTCTCGTCCACGACGAATCCGCGGCGGGCCAAGGTGGTCGCCGGTCGCAGGTTCGCGGCGAGCGACCGCGTGCCGAAGCGGCGGGTCGCCTCCGCCCACGTCGCGACGGTGCCGGGGACGCCGACGGCGACGCCGGACGTGACGAGCTCGGGGGTGAACGGATAGGGCTCGCCCGTCGCCGGATCGATGAAGGCGTCGCGAGTGATTCCGGCCGGTGCGGTCTCGCGCCCGTCGATGGTGGTGACCTTCCCGGTGCGGCCGTCGAGGAAGACGAAGTATCCGCCGCCGCCGACTCCGGCGCTGTAGGGCTCGGTGACGCCGAGCGCGGCGGCCGTCGCCACCGCGGCGTCGGCGGCATTGCCACCTGATCTCAGGACCGCCAGTCCGACGCGGCTGGCGTCGGCGTCGACGGAGCTGACCGCGCCGCCGGCGCCCTCGGCGACCCAGTCGGCAGCGGCCGGTGGCCCGGGCCGAGGACTCGGTCGGGGGCCGCGGTCATGCGCCTCGACGGGTGAGTGCAGGGCCACCAGCGCGGTGGCGGTGGCGAGTGCGGCCACGACGGCCGACGTGCGTCGAACGACCATGATTCCCCCCGGAATTCGTCGTTCCGCCACGGTATGTCCGGCCCCGCTCGCCGGCAACCGGGCAGGTCAGCGCGGGCGGGTGAGCAGGCGCGCCACGATCATCGCGATCGCCAACCCGTGACCGATCATCATCGGCACCCCGTGCGCGATCGTGGCCGACAGGGTGCGTCCGAAGACGCCGGTGTCGGGCGGCAGCCGCTCGATCACGATGGCGTGCGGGGCGATCGCCGAGACGATCAGCAGTGCGGTCACGATCAGCACGGGAGGCAGCACACCGACGGTGTAGAAGCCGTCGGCGCGGACCGCGGTGGCCGCCGACAGGCAGATCAGGACGAACGCCACCGAGAAAGCGACCCCCAGGCGCCCGTCGAGGAGGTCGACGGCGGTCACGAGGGCCAGGGCGAGCGCCGCGCACACGACCGTGCCGCGCGGCGTCAGGTCGTACCTGGCAGCCGCGGCCGGAGTCCTGGCCAGGGCCATGACGGCGCCGGCTGCCGGCGAGCTCATGGTCACGACGTTAGTTCATCGCGCAGTTCCGGCGCGGTCATGACGCGGGGTGTCGACTCGACGATCCGCGGCTGGAACGGTGGCTCGGGTGCCACCTTGAGCTGGTGCATGCGACGGGCGCTGACCAGCAGGCGGGACTCGACCGAGCCGATCGTGCCGTTGTAGGCCTTGACCGCTCGCTCCAGCGACTGGCCGACTCCGTCGAACTTCTCCATCACGGTCCCGAGCCGCTCGTACAGCTCGCTGGCGACGCGATGGATCTCGCGGGCGTTCTCCGCCAGGGACGCCTCCGTCCACCCCAGGGCGACCGTGCGCAACAGCGCCACGAGCGTGGTGGGGGAGGCGAGCACGACGTTCTGCGCGGCCGCATGCTCCAGCAGGCCGGGGTCGGTCTGCAGCGCGGCGGAGAGGAACGACTCGCCGGGGACGAACAGCACCACGAACTGCGGTGTCGTCTCGAACTGGCGCCAGTAGGACTTGGCCGCCAGGTGGTCGATGTGCTGGCGCAGCTGGTGTGCGTGGCGACTCAAGGCCGCCTCCCGTCGGTCGGCGTCCTCGCTCCCGGTCGCCTCGAGGAACGCGTCGAGCGGCACCTTGGAGTCCACCACGATCTGTCGCCCGCCGACGAGTCGGACGACCATGTCCGGGCGGAGTCGGCCGTCGGCGGTGGTGACCTGCAGGTCGAAGTCGCAGTGCTCGACCATGCCGGCGAGCTCGGCGGTGCGACGCAGGTGGAGCTCGCCCCATCGGCCGCGCACCTCGGGCCGGCGCAGGGCCGTCGCCAGCGAGGAGGTCTCGCGGCGCAGCTCCTCGCCGGTCAGGCGCATCGCCTCGACCTGCTCACGCAGCTGGGTGTGCCATTCGATGCGGCTGGCCTCCAGCTCGCGCAGTCGCTGGTCGACGCGGTCGAGGCTCTCGCGGACGGGCTCGACGGCGCGGAACGTGGCGCTGGTGGCGACGTCGAGGTCCTGCGCGGTCGCCTCCGGGG
Organism: Aeromicrobium choanae; assembly: GCA_029265505.1. Classification (GTDB taxonomy): domain Bacteria; phylum Actinomycetota; class Actinomycetes; order Propionibacteriales; family Nocardioidaceae; genus Aeromicrobium; species Aeromicrobium choanae_A. The sequence continues at coordinate 3,786 of JAJUII010000017.1, read as the reverse complement.
TGCGACGGCTGCCGAGCACGAACCCGAGCCCTCCGGCGAGGACGGCGACCAGCAGCAACGAGGTCACGGCGGTCAATGCGGTCATGGGCCCAGCGTGGCAGCGGGGACCGACAGAATCGCGGTGCCCGGCTCGCGGGCCGTGTCAGTCGCCGGAGAGGTCGACGACCTCGTAGCTCCACAGCTCGCTGTGGGTGGCGACCGGCGAGGGCGCCTGGTCGCCGCCCTCGGGCCTCGACCGGCGGTGCCCGTGGGCGAAGGCGGGGGAGTCGAGCCATGCCCGGAACGACTCCTCGTCCCGCCAGCGCGTCACCACCAGCCACTGATCGCGCTCGTCGGTCGGCTTGAGGAGCTCGAATCCCTCGAAGCCGTCCTGGCCGTCGACGGCGCCGGCGCGGCGGGCGAAGCGGTGGGCGAGCTCGTCCCCGGCGTCGCGGGGCACGGTGATGGCGTTGATCTTGATGACGGTCACGTCGTCATCGTCTCACCGCGGCGCGGTCGAACACGACGACCGCGTCCTCGTCGTCGCCTCCGGCGATGCGTCCGCCGGCGGTGCGCGCCTGCTCACGGGTCAGCAGGGTCACCAAGCGCCCCTCGGGGGCCAGCCAGGCGTCGGCCTCGCCGAGGACGGTCCGCAAGGGGGCGAGTCCGTCGGGGCCGCCGTCGACCGTGCGGCGGGGCTCGTGGGCGCGATGGTCCGGAGGCAGGAGGCGCACCTGCCCGCTGGGCACGTGGGGCAGGTAGGCGACGGCGAGGTCGATCCGTCCGCGCAGGTTCGTGGGCAGCCCGTCCCACCACGAACCGTGATGGGGGGTGAACCCATGACGCCAGGCGTTGCAGCGGGCGACGACCACCGCGGCCGGGTCGATGTCGACCGCGTGGATCTCGGCGCCGGGGAGCCTGGCCGCCATCGCGGCGGCGAGCGCCCCCGCGCCGCAGCCCAGGTCGACGACCACGCGGGCTCCGGGGTGCTCGCGGGCCGCGACCTCGACCACGGCGGCGGCTCGCGCTCGGGGCACGAAGACCCCGTCGGCGACCGCGACCGTCACGCCGGCGAACTCGGCCGCACCGACGGCCTGTTCGAGCGGCATTCCGCGGACTCGGGCCGCGACCGCGTGCTCGACGTCGTGTGCGGTGTGCAGGTGTCGTCGGACGAACGCCGCCTCGGCCTCCGGGTCGACGCATCCGGCAGCGCGCAGTCGGGCGACGATCGAAGCCTCCACACTCCGATCGTCGCCCGACGCGCTCATCGGCTTCCCGTCAGGGCAGCAGCCACAGCGAGCTGCAGTTGGACTTGACCGACTTGCCGGCCAGTCGGTCGGCGAGCCAATCGTGGGCCTGCCCGGAGTGGGTCAACATCGGCGTGAGGTGGTTCAGCGACGTGCCGGCCGAGCCGAGCAGCTGGATCACCGGCTTGTAGGTGACGTTGACGCCCTTGTCGCACCAGTCCTTGGCCAGCTGGCGGGCCTGACCGTGGTCGACGATGTCGTCCTTGGTGCCGGTGAGCACCTGGACGGGCACGGCGGGCTTGAGCTTGCCGATGCGGTGACGGTCGACCCCGGCGCGCAGGGTCGGGTCGTTCTTGACGATGTCGTAGGCGGACTTGCCGTTCTTGGTCCACTTCGACGTCTTCGAGAAGGCGTACGACAGCAGGGTGCCGCCGATGCACTGGTTCGAGACCTTCTGCAACGCGGCGCGGCCGTCGTCGGTCACGTACGTGTCCAGGGCGGCGGCGAGCTCGGGGTGGTACTGCGTGATGCCGTTGATCGCGTAGGCGATGACACCGGTCAGCGTCGTGCCGTCGGCCGACTTGGTGACCTCCAGCAGGTTCGCCGGGGGAGCGCCGACGAAGGCGCCCTTGATGTTGAGCTCGGGCGCGTACTGCGGCGCCAGCTCGGCGGCCGCGCCGGAGGCGCCACCGCCCTGCGAGTAGCCGTGCAGGCCGATCGGCGAGGCGGAGGTCACCGAGGCGCCGGGCACCCGCAGCGCGGCACGGGCCGCGTCGAGCAGGGCGTGGGCCATGTCGAGGCGGTTCGTGTAGGAGTGGACCCGATCGGTGGTGCCCAGACCGATGTAGTCGGTGACGACGACCGCGATGCCGCGCTTGACGTAGTCGTTGATGCTGGGGATCTCGTAGCCGATGCCGAACTCGCCGGACTCGACGTTGATCAGCTTCTCGAGGGTCTTGGAGGGGGCACAGGCGTCTCCCTGGCCCTGGGTGCCGGCCGCGAAGGCGACCAGCGGACGGGCGCCCTTGCCGCTCCACTTCTTGGTGGGCTCGAGATAGACGCCGGTGACCGCGACGGGCTCGCCCAGCTCGTCGGTCGACGTGTACATGATCTTGGTGGCGTTCGCCGAGACCTTGATCGGCACGCCTCCGACGACGATGTTCGTCGCGAGCTTCATCGGCTCGCTCTTGACGATGGTGCCGAGTCCGCCGGGCAGGGTCGAGGGCGGATCGTAGAAGGAGGCGGCCGACGCCGGCTGGGCGACGGCGAGCGAGGCGACGAGTGCGCCGGCGGCGGCGCCCACGAGGAATCTGATGGACCGGATCACGAGCTTCTCCCCAGAGTGTGATGTGTGTCACGCGGAATGTATCACGCAGTTACACCGGCGGTACATGCGCGCGATCCGAGGGATGGGACGGCGCCAGTAGGCTGGTGTCCCGTGGCCCTCACCATCGGAATCGTGGGACTTCCCAACGCCGGGAAGTCGACCCTGTTCAACGCCCTGACCAAGAACAACGTGCTCGCCGCGAACTACCCGTTCGCGACGATCGAGCCCAACGTCGGCGTGGTCGGCGTGCCCGACCCGCGACTGGAGAAGCTCGCCGAGATCTTCGGCTCGGAGCGGATCCTGCCGGCCACGGTGGAGTTCGTCGACATCGCCGGCATCGTGCGGGGCGCGTCCGAGGGCGAGGGCATGGGCAACAAGTTCCTGTCCCACATCCGCGAGTCCGATGCGATCTGCCAGGTCACCCGGGTCTTCCGCGACGAGGACGTCACCCACGTCGACGGTGAGGTGAATCCGCAGAGCGACATCGAGACCATCACGATGGAGCTCGTGCTGGCCGACCTGCAGACGGTCGAGAAGGCGCTCCCGAGGCTGGAGAAGGACTCGCGCAAGGACAAGTCCCTCGTCGCGCAGCTCGAGGAGGCCCGCAAGGCCAAGGAGGCGCTCGAGTCGGGCACGGGCGTGCTGGCGGCGGGACTGGACCTGGAGGCGCTGCGCGACCTGCACCTGCTGACCGCCAAGCGGTTCCTCTACGTCTTCAACTGCGACGCCGACGAGTTGGCCGACGAGGAGCTCAAGGCGCGCATGCGCGACCTGGTCGCTCCGGCCGAGGCGGTGTTCCTCGACGCGAAGAGCGAGGCCGAGCTGGTCGAGCTGGGCGACGACGAGGAGGCCGAGCAGATGCGTGCCGAGATGCTCGCCGAGATGGGCGTCGACGAGCCCGGACTGGACCAGCTGGCGCGCGTCGGCTTCGACACCCTCGGCCTGCAGACGTACCTCACGGCGGGCCCGAAGGAGGCGCGCGCCTGGACGATCCGCAAGGGCGCGACCGCCCCCGAGGCCGCCGGGGTGATCCACACCGACTTCCAGAAGGGCTTCATCAAGGCTGAGATCGTCTCGTTCGACGACCTCGTCGAGGCCGGCTCGATGGCCGCCGCCCGCGCGGCCGGCAAGGTTCGCATGGAGGGCAAGGACTACGTCATGGCCGACGGCGACGTCGTGGAGTTCCGCTTCAACGTCTGACGCGCTCCCGCCCGGCCCGGCGCGGCATCCGCC
>JAJUII010000177.1 GCA_029265505.1 Aeromicrobium choanae | reverse complement strand
GGAGTCGCGGATCGACGACCTGAACCGACAGTTGGCCGGGCTGTCCATCGAGAGCCCGTCGACGATCACCCTGTCGAGCAGTCGCGGTGGCTTTCCCCTGACCATCGTCAACGACACCGGCCATCGTGCGCGGCTCGGGCTGACACTGACGGCGGACAACCCCTACCTCACGCTGGAGCAGGTCGATCCGATCGAGATCGAGCCCGGCGAGCGCCACACCGTCACGGTCACCGTCGATCTCGACGGCCAGAGCTCCAGCACCGTCACCGCGACCCTCACCACCGCCGACGGCGAACCGTTCGGCGAGCCCGTCGACTTCAACGTCCGCTCCAGCAACGTCGGCCTGATCGTGTGGGTGGCGATGGCCGCGGCGATGGTCCTGGTCGTCGCGACGTGGGTCCGCCGGTTCGGGCGGCGCCGGCGGGACGCCGTGGCGTCGAGCACGCTCGGGGATGCTCATGAGTGACCCGAACCTCGCCCGCGCCAGCGCCTGGATGGCCTTGGGGACGATCATCTCGCGGATCACCGGACTGCTGCGAACCCTCGTCCTGTTGGCGGTCATCGGCAGCGCGCTGAACGGCACGATCTTCAACGTCGCGAACTCGATCCCCAACTCCCTGTACATCCTCGTCGCCGGCGGCATCTTCAACGTCGTGCTGGTCCCCCAGTTGGTCCGGGCCATGAAGCACGATCCGGACGGTGGGGACGCCTACGCGAACCGGATCGTGACGCTGGGTCTGCTCGTACTCGCGGTGGCGTCGGCCTTGCTGATCGTCGCGGTCCCCCTGCTGATGCGGATGCTGTTCGGGTCCGAGATGTTCACCGAGGACTTCGAGCGTCAGCGCCGGGCCGCCGCGCTGCTGATGATGCTGTGCATGCCGCAGGTGTTCTTCTACGGCGCGTTCGTCCTCGTCGGACAGATCCTCAACTCCCGGCAGCGGTTCGGTCCGATGATGTGGGCGCCGATCGTGAACAATCTGGTCGCCCTCGGCGTGCTGGGCACGTACGCCGTGGTGTTCGGTGTGGCCGAGCCCGGTGCGAACGACGGCTTCAGCGCCGGCGAGGCGTGGCTCCTGGGCTTCGGCTCGACGGCGGGGATCGCCGTGCAGTTCGCGGTGCTGGTGCCGTTCCTGCGTCAGGTCGGCTTCCGCTATCGGCCGCGGTTCGACTTCCGTGGCGTCGGCCTGGGGCACACCCTCAAGCTCGGCGCCTGGACGTTGGGCTTCATCATCGTCAACCAGGTGGCGCTGTTCATCATCATCCGACTCGCCTCCGGCGCCGACCTGGAGGGCGCCCGCCGAGGCGTCGCCAGCGCCGGCCAGGTGGTCTACGACGCCGGGTTCCTGATCAGCCAGGTCCCGCACGGCGTCATCACGGTCTCCCTCGCGACCGCGATCATCCCGACCCTCGCGGCCTTGGCCGCCGATCACGACTTCCGCCGGATGCGCATCGAACTGGGTCGCACGCTCCGCCTGGCGCTCATGCTCATCGCGCCCGTGGCCGTCGCGGTCGCCTGTCTCGGCCTGCCGATCGCGGCGGTGCTCACCGGCTTCGGCGCGGCTCGCAGCAACACCGACGCCATCGGGTCGACGATCTCGGCCTTCGCCCTCGCCCTGGTGATGTTCAGCATGCACTACGTGGTGCTCCGCGGGTTCTACGCGCTGGAGGACACCCGGACCCCGTTCTGGATCCAGACGGTGATCGCGGCGGCGAACATCGTCCTCGCGGTCGTCCTCACGCAGGGCGCCGAGCCGATCGAGGTGTCCACCCGGCTGGCCCTGGCCTACGGCCTGGCGTACACGCTCGGTCTGACGATCTCCGGCGTTCTGCTCTCACGTCGTATCGGGTCCTTGGCCGATGCCGAGACGATCCGCTTCGTGGTGCGGCTGGCCGGCGTCTGCGGAGTCGCCGCCGCGGTGATGCTCCTGGGCCGTGAGGCCTGGGATCGACTCGTCGACCTCCCCGGTCTGGTCTCGGCGATCTGCGAGCTCGTCATCGTCGGCCTCGCCGGTGCCGCCACGACGGTCGTGGCGGCACGGATCCTGCGGATCGAGGAGCTGCGCTATGTCGTGACCTCGGTCCTGCGACGTGGATGACGCCCGTACGATGAACTCGTCACGTCCCGTGCGTCGTGTCCAGGAGGAATGAATGAGCGACCGGAGGCCCCACGTCTCCGGCGACGTGCTCGCATCCCGCTACGAGCTGGCCGATCTGGTCAGCGAGAGTCTCGGCGCCTCCAACTGGCGTGCGATCGACCGCGTCCTGCACCGCAACGTCCGCGTCGAGCTGCTCCCCGCCGACGACCCCCGCGGCGAGAACTTCCTCCAGGCCGCCAAGTCGTCGACCACGGTCACCGATCATCGGTTCCTGCGCGTCCTCGACCTGCTGCGCGACGAGGACGGCGTGCACGTCGTCGTGCGCGAGTGGGCCCGAGCGATGCCGTTGAGCCGTCTCCTGGCCCAGTCTCCGCTGCCCAACCGCCGCGCCGCCGCGATCGTGGCCGAGGTCGCCGAGTCGATCGCCCACGCCCACGAGCGTGGCCTGGTCCACCGTCGACTCACACCGAACCAGGTCCTGCTCAAGGAGTCCGGGGCCGTGCGCATCGTCGGCCTCGGCGTGGCGACCGCTCTGGCGCCGGCGGACCACCAGGACTCGGAGGAGGATCTGGCCGCGTACCGGGCCGCGGACGTCGCCGCGCTCGGCAAGCTGCTCTACGCGTGTCTGGTCAGTCGGTGGCCGGGCGGCCACGTCGACGGTCTGCGGGCCGCACCGACCGAGCACGGGCACCTGCTGCGCCCTCGCCAGGTGCGCGCGGGAGTCCTGGCCGACGTCGACGAGATCTGCGACCGCATCCTCGAGCCACAGCGGCATCGCGATCCGCTGACCACGGCCGCCGACATCGCGTACGCGCTGCGCGACGCGGGCCACGGGGAGGAGTTCCTGTTCGACGAGCCGCTCGGCCATGACGTCACCTCGCCGGACCTGCTGCGTCTGGACCCCGTCGTGGAGCCCTCGGGGCCACCGCCCGGACTCGAGCCGCCCCGCCGGCGGCCCAAGGCGTTCGAGCCCAAGCCGCCGACCCGCGTGGAGCGACTCCGCGAGCGCCTCGCCTCCTTGACCCGCGGCGACCGTGCCCTCATCGTCGCCGCGCTGGTCACCGCGATCGTGCTGTCCGGCGTCATGGCCTTCCTGATCGGGCGCGAGTTCGGCCGTGAGGGCGATCCCCTGTCCCAGCTGTCGCCGGACACTCCGGTGCGCGTCCTGCCGATCGATCGGGTCGTCGACTTCGATCCGCAGGGTGAGGACGGTCAGGAGAATCCCGAGACCACCGAGGCGATCCTCGATCCCGAGTCGACCGAGGGGTGGCGCACCAGCACCTACCTCAACCGCGCGGACCTCGGGGGGCTCAAGGACGGCGTGGGCGTGGTGCTCGACCTCGGCGTGGTCCGCGAGGTCGAGCAGGTGCGGTTGCGGCTGGCCGGGGCGCCGACCGACCTGGCCATCCTCACCGCGCCCTCGTCGGTCGCCTCGATGCCGGAGGACCTGGACGGACTGCGCGAGGCGGCGACGCTCCAGCGCGCCGGCGAGGACGTCTCGATCGTGATGCCCCGTGGCCTGCGCACGCGATTCGTCGTGGTGTGGCTGACCTCGCTGCCGCAGATCGACGAGGGCCAGTATCGCGGCGAGATCCAGCGGGTCACCATTCGGGGCCGCTGAGCCGCACGCGCCCGACGGGAACAACCACCACCTAGAATCTGTTGCACCACGTGTACCCGAGTGAAAGTGCCCCTCTCCATGTCCGACGACGTTCGTAGTCTCATCATCATCGGCTCCGGCCCCTCCGGTTACACGGCGGCCATCTACGCCGCGCGCGCCAACCTCAAGCCGCTCGTCTTCGAGGGCTCGGTGACCGCCGGTGGCGCCCTCATGAACACGACGGACGTCGAGAACTTCCCGGGCTTCCCCGAGGGGATCATGGGACCGGAGCTCATGGACCGGTTCCGCGCCCAGGCCGAGCGTTTCGGGGCCGAGCTCGTCGCCGACGACGTGACCGCGGTCGACCTGACCGGCGACGTCAAGACGGTCAAGCTCGCGGACGGGTCGACCTTCCGGGCGCACGCGGTGATCCTCGCGATGGGCTCGGGCTACCGCAAGCTGGGTCTTCCCGGAGAGGATCGCCTGTCGGGTCACGGAGTCAGCTGGTGCGCGACGTGTGACGGCTTCTTCTTCCGCGGCAAGAGCATCGCGGTGGTCGGCGGCGGCGACTCGGCCGTCGAGGAGGCCCTGTTCCTGACTCGATTCGCCGACAAGGTCACGCTCATCCACCGCCGCGACGAGTTGCGGGCCAGCAAGATCATGGCCGATCGCGCGCTGGCGAACGAGAAGATCGAGTTCGCGTGGAACAGCGAGGTCGCCGAGATCCACGGCGACGGACTGCTCGAGGGTGTGACCCTTCGCGACACCGTGACCGGTCAGACGCGACGACTCGACATCAGCGGTCTGTTCATCGCGATCGGCCACGACCCGCGTTCGGAGCTGCTCGTCGGCCAAGTCGACCTCGACGACGAGGGCTACGTGCTGACCCGGCCCGGCTCGACGGCCACGAACCTGCCGGGCGTCTTCGCCGCCGGCGATCTGGTGGACCACACCTACCGCCAGGCGATCACGGCCGCAGGCACCGGCTGCCAGGCGGCGCTGGACGCCGAACGCTTCCTCGCCGACATCGACGCGGCCGGCGCCCCGGCTCCGGCCGCCGCCCTGACCGAATGATCCGATCCGCTGCACACACCAAGGAGAACCATGGCTGACATCGCCGCCGTCACCGACGCCGACTTCGAAACCACCGTCCTGAAGGCCGACGGGCCCGTCCTGGTCGACTTCTGGGCCTCGTGGTGCGGTCCGTGCCGTCAGCTCGCCCCGATCCTCGAGGAGATCGCCGAGGAGAAGGCCGGCTCGCTCAAGGTCGTGAAGATGGACGCGGACGCCAACCCGGTCACCCCGGCCCAGTACCGGGTCACCGGACTTCCCACGATCAACCTCTACGTCAACGGTGAGGTCGTGCGCTCGATCACCGGCGTGCGTCCCAAGTCGGCGATCCTCGCCGAACTCGAGGAGTTCGTGTCCTGATCGACCCATCAATAAAGCCACTTGTCGATTT
>JAJUII010000087.1 GCA_029265505.1 Aeromicrobium choanae | reverse complement strand
GACCGCCAGGGCGACCAGCACTACGACGTCACCAGTGCGTTCATCAAGTCGATTCGCGGCTCGGACGTCGACGCCGCGCTGCACTACCTGGCGCGGATGATCGAGGCGGGGGAGGACCCGCGGTTCATCGCGCGCCGCCTGATGATCCACGCCAGCGAGGACATCGGCATGGCCGACCCGACCGCGCTGCCGGTCGCCACGGCCACCGCGCAGGCGGTCGCGATGATCGGCTTCCCCGAGGCACGCATCCCGCTCGCGCAGGCGGTGATCCACCTGGCCACGGCACCGAAGTCCAACGCGGTGATCCGAGCGATCGACGCCGCGCTGGCCGACGTGCGGGCCGGGAAGGTCGGACCTGTACCGCCGGCACTGCGGGACGCGCACTACGCCGGCGCGAAGAAGCTCGGCCACGGACACGACTACGTGTACGCCCACGACGACCCGCGCGGCGTCGTCGCTCAGCAGTATGCGCCCGACGACGTCGACGGGACGGACTACTACGTGCCCGGCCCGCACGGCGCCGAAGGGCCGCTCGGCGAGCGGCTCGGCCGCATCCGCGCCATCATCCGCGACCGGTAACCTCGTCCCATGCCCGTGCAGCTCGTGATGCTCATCGCCACGGCCGTCCTGGCCGTGGTCGCGGTGGTCGCCGCCGTCATCGCGCTGCGCGCCTTGCGTGAGGTGCGGCGGCTCCGGACCGAGGACCCGATCGACTCGACAGGCTCCACGACGGCTCTCGCGCGCCGGGACGAGGCGGCCGAGCCGGAGCCGGCGACCGTCGTCGACCGGGTCACCGACCCCGAGCCCGCCGAGGTCGTCGAGATCGTCGACGGGCGGGTGATCGTCCAGCCCACCCGGGAGCAGGTGGTCGCCGCCACGATGACCCGCGCGAGCGTCCGCCTCAGCATCCTCGCGGCCGGGCTGGCCCACGCCCTGCGACCGGAGAGCCGTGACCGGATCACCGCGCTGATGCGGCGCGAGTACCGCGCCCGACGCCGAGCCCGGCAGCGCGCCGCGCGCACGGCCGCCCGACGGTGGGTGGAGCCATGAGGATCGCCTGGTTCATCGCGGGCACGGCGGCCGGTGTCTACGCCAGCGTCAAGGCCCGCCGCGCCGCCTACCGGCTCTCCATGCCTGGCCTGATCGACCAGGCGGCGGCGGCCGGCTCGGGCCTGCGAGCCTTCCGGGACGAGCTCGCCGAGGGCATGACCGCCAAGGAGCGCCAGCTGCGCACGCATCTGCTCGACTCCGCCACCGACTTGCGACTCGCGCTGCCCGAGGCGCACGACACCACCGAACAGAAGGACTCCCACTGATGGAAACCGCTGAGATCCGGCGCCGATTCCTCGCTCACTTCGAGAACGCCGGCCACACCGTGGTGCCGTCGGCCCCGCTGAAGTTCGACGACCCCAACCTGTTGTTCGTCAACGCGGGCATGGTGCCGTTCAAGCCCTATTTCCTGGGGCAGGAGACGCCGCCGTACGCGCGCGCCACCAGTGTCCAGAAGTGCGTCCGCACCCTCGACATCGACGAGGTCGGCAAGACGACCCGACACGGCACGTTCTTCCAGATGAACGGCAATTTCAGCTTCGGCGACTACTTCAAGGAAGGCGCCATCACGCTGGCGTGGGACCTCATCACGAAGTCGGTCGACGACGGCGGACTGGGCTTCGACCCCGACCGCATCTGGGTCACCGTGCTGCACACGGACACCGAGGCCCGCGAGCTGTGGAGGAAGGTCGCCGGGCTGCCCGAGGAGCGCATCCAGAACCGCGGCCTGCTGGACAACTACTGGCACATGGGCGTCCCCGGACCGGGTGGGCCCTGCTCGGAGATCTACGTCGACCGCGGACCGGAGTACGGTCCCGACGGCGGCCCGGAAGCCGACGAGGACAGGTTCCTGGAGATCTGGAACCTCGTCTTCATGCAGGAGGAGATCACCGACGTCCGCGCCAAGGACCAGTTCGAGGTCGTCGGCCCGCTGCCGAAGAAGAACATCGACACCGGCATGGGCCTGGAGCGCGTCGCCTACCTCCTTCAGGGCAAGGAGAACATGTACGAGATCGACGAGGTCTTCCCCGTCATCGCGCGCGCCTCCGAGCTGACCGGTCGGGCCTATGGCGCCGACCCCCAGGACGACGTCCGCTTCCGGGTGATCGCCGATCACGTCCGCTCCAGCCTCATGCTCATCGGCGACGGCGTGACGCCGGGCAACGAGGCGCGCGGCTATGTGCTGCGGCGTCTGCTGCGCCGCGCCGTCCGCTCGATGCGACTGCTGGGCTTCGAGGACCCGGCGCTGCCCGAGCTGCTGCCGGTGAGCCTGGACCGGATGAAGGCCTCCTACCCCGAGCTCGAGGGCGACTTCGCCCGCATCAGCCAGATCGCCTACGCCGAGGAGGAGGCCTTCCGCCAGACGCTCGGCAAGGGCACCCAGATCTTCGACGTGGCAGTCGGTGAGATCAAGAAGTCCGGCGGCACGGGCCTGTCGGGCGAACAGGCGTTCCAGTTGCACGACACCTACGGGTTCCCGATCGACCTGACCCTTGAGATGGCCGAGGAGCAGGGGCTGTCGGTCGACCAGGAGGGCTTCCGCGCCCTGATGGCCGAGCAGAAGGCACGCGCCAAGGCCGATGCCAAGGCCAAGAAGGGCCTGCACGCCGACACCACCGCCTACCGCGAGACCCTCGACCGCTTCGGGCCGACAGACTGGCTGGCGTACACGAACCTCATCACCGAGTCCAAGGTGCTGGCGCTGCTGGCCGGGGGCGCGTCGGTCCCGGTGCTGTCCGAGGGGCAGATCGGCGAGGTCATCCTCGACCGCACGGGCTTCTACGCCGAGTCGGGCGGCCAGAACGCCGACGCCGGCGTCCTGCGGTGGGACGGCGGCCGGGCCGAGGTGCTCGACGTCCAGCGCCCCATCCGCGGGCTGGTCGTGCACCAGGTCCGCATCGTCGAGGGCGAGCTCACCGTCGACCGGGACGTGTCGGCCGAGGTCGATCACGACTGGCGCCTGGGCGCCCGCCAGGCGCATTCGGGCACGCACGTCCTCCACGCCGCCCTGCGCGAGGTGCTCGGCCCGACGGCCCTGCAGTCCGGCTCCTACAACCGACCCGGCTATCTGCGCCTGGACTTCGGCTGGACCAGCGCGCTCGATCCGGAGCAGCTGCACCGCGTCGAGCACGTGTCGAACCGCGCTCTGCGCGAGGACCTGCAGGTCAGCGAGCACTACATGACGCTGCCGGAGGCCAAGGAGTTCGGTGCCCTGGCGCTGTTCGGCGAGACCTACGGCGACACGGTGCGCGTCATCGAGATCGGCGGCCCGTGGTCGCGCGAGCTGTGCGGTGGCACCCACGTGGAGCGGTCGAGCCAGATCGGCACCGTCGTCATCACCTCGGACTCGTCCGTCGGTGCCGGCAACCGGCGCATCGAGGCGCTCGTCGGCCTGGAGGGATTCGAGTACCTGGCGCGCGAGCGTGACCTCGTGATGCAGGTCACCGAGGCGCTCAAGACCAAGCCCGAGGACCTGCCGAACCGCATCCAGGATCTCGTCTCGCGTCTCAAGGCGACCGAGAAGGAGCTCGAGAAGCTCAAGGCGGCCCAGTTGCAGGGAGCGGCGGGCGAGATCGCCGCCGCGGCGGTCGACGTCGACGGCGTCGCGTTCGTCGGTCACCGTGCCGAGGGCGTCGGCGGCGGCGACGTGCGCCAGTTGGCGCTGGACGTGCGGGGTCGCCTCCAGGACCGCCCCGCGGTCGTCGCGGTCGTCGGCACCGCCGGCGACAAGCCGTCGGCGGTCGTGGCGCTCACTCCGGCCGCGGTGGACCGCGGTCTGTCCGCCAAGGACCTGATCAGCGTGATCGGCGAGCGGATCGGCGGTCGCGGTGGCGGCAAGCCCGACATCGCGCAGGGTGGTGGCACCGACGTCGGCGGCATCGACGCGGCGTTCGAGGCCGTGCGCGACGCGCTGCGCCGATGAGCTGGCGCCGCGGACGTCGGCTCGGGGTCGACGTGGGTGACGCCCGGATCGGCGTCGCGACCTGCGACCCGGACGGGATGCTCGCGACCCCGGTCGAGACCGTGCCCGCCGGACCCGACGCGATCGCCCGCCTGGTGACCCTGGCGGCCGAGTACGAGGCCCTCGAAGTCGTGGTCGGCCTGCCGCTGGGGATGTCCGGGCGTGAAGGGCCTGCGGCGGCGAAGGTGCGCGCCTTCGCGCAATCGCTCGCCGTCGCGCTCGACGGCGTTTCGGTACGGTTGATCGATGAACGACTCTCGACCGTGGCCGGTCAGGCCCAACTGCACGCCAGCGGGCGATCGGTGAAGTCGTCCCGGTCGGTGATCGACCAGGCGGCGGCGGTCGTGATCCTGCAGTCGGCGATCGACGCCGAACGATCGCACGGCGTCGCCCCCGGCGAGGCCGTGGAAGGGAAGGACGCATGAGCGACGGTGACGGCGGCCTGGAGATGCTCACCGGCGAGGACGAGTCGCGTCCGCGCCGACCCGGTTCACGGCGGCGCGCCGATCCACCGCCGCGCCGCTCCGGAGCCCTCACGGGAGTCATCGCCCTGCTGGTGATCGTCGCCATCGGCGTGGCCGGATACGTCGGGATCACCGCGATGGATCGACTCGGCGGCGCCGAGGACTACACCGGCGGCGGCAGCGGAACGGTCGAGGTCTCCATCCCCGCCGGAGCCAACGGCGTGCAGATCGCCCGCATCCTGGCCGAGGCCGACGTGGTGAAGTCGTCCGAGGCGTTCTACCAGGTGAGCCTGTCCGATCCGCGCGCCCAGCAGATCCAGCCCGGCACGTACCGACTCCGCGGGAAGATGTCCGCCGAGGCGGCGCTCACCGCGCTCGTCGATCCGTCGTCACGCGTCCAGTCCAAGTTCACGGTGCCCGAGGGCTCCCGCGTCGACGACGTGGTCGCTATCATCGCGAAGAACACCGAGCTGAGCGAGGACGAGCTGCGCGCCGCGCTCGACGACCCCGAGGCGATCGGCCTGCCCGCGCAGGCCGGGGGCAACCCCGAGGGCTTCCTGTTCCCCGAGACCTACTTCGTCGAGCCGGGTCAGTCCGCGGTCGACGTGATCAAGGCGATGGTCGACCAGACCATGAGCGTCCTGAACGAGCTGGAGGTCGGCCCGAAGGCCCGCGCGCTCGACATGACCGGGCTCGAGGTGCTGACCGTGGCCAGCATCCTGGAGTGGGAGGTCAACAACGACGACGACTTCGCGAAGGCCTCCCGAGTCATCCAGAACCGTCTCGCGGCCGGTCAGGCGCTGCAGATGGACTCCACGGTGCACTTCATCAGCGGGCGCAAGGGTGACGCCTACACGACCGACGAGGAGCGTGCTGCGGACTCGCCGTACAACACGTACAAGTACCCCGGTCTGCCGCCGGGGCCGATCGGCTCGCCGGGTCGCGCTGCGATCCAGGCGGCGTTGAACCCGGCCGACGGCGACTGGCTGTACTTCGTCGCCGACCCCAAGACGGGGGAGACCACGTTCACCAGCTCCTACGCCGAGCACCAGCAGGCCTGCCGCGCCACCGGGATCGAGTGTTGAGAGCCGCCGTCCTGGGGTCCCCGATCGCCCATTCGCTCTCCCCGGCGATGCATCGGGCGGCCTACCGTGTCCTCGGTCTCGACTGGAGCTACGGCGCATTCGACGTGGCCGAGGGGGAGCTGACCGAGTTCGTCTCCGAGCATCGGCAGGGCTGGCGCGGCTTCTCGGTGACCGCACCGCTGAAGCGGGAGGCCGCCGTGATCGGCGCCGAGCGAGACCGGATCGTCGACACGCTCGGCGTCGCCAACACCCTGGTCGCGATCGACGGAGGATGGTCCGCGTCCAACACCGACGTCCCGGGCGCGATCAACGCGCTCCGTGAGGTGGGGGTCGATCGACTCTCGACCGTGCGCATCCTGGGCGCCGGTGCGACCGCGGCCTCCCTGGCACTGGCCTGCCGCCGCCTGGGTGCCGATCGCGTCGAGCTGCGGGTCCGGGACGAGGCGCGCGCCGCGGGGACCGCACGGGCCATCGAGGCGCTCGACATGACGGTGTCGGTCGAGCCTCTCGCGGTCGCCGTGACCGAGACCGTCGACCTCGTCGTCTCCACCGTGCCGGGCCGTGCGATCGCCGGACGCGAGCACGAGTTCGTCGGCGCGGCCGAGGTCGTCTTCGACGTGGTCTACGACCCGTGGCCCACGGCGCTGTCCAAGTCCGCGCAGGTCGACGGCACCGCCTCGGTGACGGGACTGGACCTGCTGGCCCACCAGGCCGTCCTCCAGGTCGACCTGATGACCGGCCGCGGGGTCGATCCCCAGGTGCTGCGCGATGCCGCCACGCGGGAGCTGGCCGCCCGTTAGGGTCGCGTCGTGCCGATTCTGTGGAGTGCGCTGGCCGCGGGCCTGCTCGCCTGGCTCTCGCCGGTGGCGCTGGCTCGTCTTCCCGAGCCGACCGGCGAGCCAGAGCCGGACATGCCGCCCAAGATCCCGTACGCCGAGCTCGCCACGACCCCCCGGCTGGCGCCGCTGCTCGCGCTGGCCGCAGCCGCCCTCGGGGCGCTCGCCGCAGCCACCATCAGCGAACCCAGGCTCGTGCTGCCGTGGATCCCGATCGCGGCCGCCACGCCGGTCCTGGCCTGGGTCGACTGGAAGGTCCACCTGCTGCCGTTCTGGATCGTGGCGCCGCTGTACGTGGTCACATGGCTCCTGGTCGGGGTCGGTGCCGCGTGGCTCGGCGACGCCTCGGTCCTGCTGCACGCGCTCGGAGGCAATCTGGCGGTCTTCGGCTTCTACCTGCTGCTCGGTCTCGTCGGGCCGATGGGCTACGGCGACATCAGGCTCGCCGCCGTCTTGGGCGTCGCCCTCGGCCCGCTGGGCGTGGTGGCCACGTTCTACGGGGTGTTCTTCGGCATGGTCCTCGGCGCGGTCGTCGGCCTGGTCCTGGTGCGGGGGAGACTGGGCTCGCAGACCCCGATCGCGTTCGGCCCGTACCTGCTGCTCGGGGCGTTCGCGGCGCTGTGGCTGTGAGCAGGGACGGTGGAGTCGGACCCTCAGGCGGGGATGAGAGAATCGGCGCATGCTTCGTTGGTTGACCGCCGGTGAGTCCCACGGCCCGGCACTCGTCGCGACCCTCGACGGCCTCCCGGCCGGGGTCGAGGTGACCAGTGACCACATCCAGGCGGCGCTCGCCCGCCGCCGACTCGGCTACGGCCGGGGAGCACGGATGTCCTTCGAGGCCGACGAGCTGGAGATCATCGGGGGCATCCGGCACGGACGCACCCTCGGCAGCCCCATCGCCCTGCGCATCGGCAACAGCGAGTGGCCGAAGTGGGAGAAGGTCATGTCGGCCGATCCGGTCGATCCCGACGAGCTGGCGGGACTGAAGCGCAACGCTCCGCTCACGCGTCCGCGGCCGGGTCACGCCGATCTGGCCGGCATGCAGAAGTACGACTTCGACGAGGCGCGGCCGATCCTGGAACGCGCCAGTGCACGCGAGACGGCGGCTCGTGTCGCGTTGGGCGAGATCGCGGCGCGCTTCGTCCGTCAGGCCACCGGGGCGACGATCGTCAGCCACGTCGTCGAGCTCGGCACCGTCGCCGCTCCGCCCGGTCTGGTGCCGACGTACGCGGACGTCGAGCGCCTCGACGCCGATCCGCTGCGCTGCCTGGACCCGGAGACCTCCGCCGCGATGGTGGCCGAGGTCGACGCCGCCCACAAGGACGGCGACACCCTCGGCGGTGTCGTCGAGGTGGTCGTCGAGGGGCTCCCGCCCGGACTCGGCTCCCACACGCAGTGGGACCGTCGGCTCGACAGTCGCCTCGCGGGGGCGCTCATGGGCATCCAGGCGATCAAGGGTGTCGAGGTCGGCGACGGGTTCGCGCTCGCTCGCACCCGCGGCTCTGCAGCCCATGACGAGATCGTGCCGACCCCCGAGGGCATCCGTCGGGTCTCCGGCCGCGCCGGCGGCACCGAGGGCGGTATGACGACAGGCGAGCTGCTGCGCGTCCGGGCCGCGATGAAGCCGATCGCGACCGTCCCGCGTGCCCTGCGCACGGTCGACGTCGAGACCGGCGAGGAGGCGCGTGCCCACCACCAGCGGTCCGACGTGTGCGCCGTTCCGGCGGCCGGCATCGTCGCCGAGGCGATGGTCGCCCTCGTCGTCGCGGACGCGATCACCGAGAAGTTCGGTGGCGACTCCGTCGGCGAGACGAGCCGCAACGTCCGCTCGTACCTCGACCACCTGCGCTTCCGGTGACCGCGATCAGTCCGGTGGTCGTGGTGGTCGGTCCGCCCGGGGCCGGCAAGACGACCGTCGCCGAGTTGCTGGCGGCGCGACTCGGCGTCGAGGTTCGCGACACCGATCAGGACGTCGAGGCGGCCGAGGGGGAGAGCATCCAGGACATCTTCGTCAGCCGCGGGGAGGCCGCGTTCCGTGCCCTCGAGGCGGCGGCGGTCGCCGAGGCGCTGCGGACCCACTCCGGCGTGCTCGCGCTCGGCGGCGGCGCGGTCGTCGATCCGGGCACCCGGGCCCTGCTGGCCGATCACACGGTCGTCCACCTGGACGTCGGCCTGGCCCAGGCCGCTGCGCGCGTCGGGATGAACTCCGGTCGACCTCTGCTGCTCGGCAACGTCCGTGGCCGGCTCAAGCAGCTCATGGACCAGCGCCGCCCCCTGTACGAGGAGGTCGCCACCGTCACGATCGACACCAACGACCTGACGCCCGAGCAGGTCGTCGATCGCATCCTGGCGGAGCTGGGGCGATGACCCGCCGCGTCGAGGTGCGGACCGAGCGGCCGTACCAGGTCGTGGTCGGTCACGCGCTCGGCCGAGAGCTGACCGCGCTGGTCCCCGACGACGTGCTGCGTGTCGCGATCATCCACGCCGGGCCGGTCGCCGACTTCGCCCGATCGCTGGCGGATCGGTTGGTCGAGCGTCAGGTGCTCCTGATCGAGGCGCCCGACGGCGAGCAGGCCAAGACGGTCGCCTTCCTCGCCCACTGCTGGGACGAGCTGGGGGCGCACGGCTTCACTCGCTCGGATCTGATCATCGGTGTCGGGGGAGGAGCCACCACGGACCTCGCCGGCTTCGTCGCCGCCAGTTGGCTGCGCGGTGTCCGGTTCGTCACCGTGCCCACCACTGTTCTCGGCATGGTCGACGCCGCCGTGGGCGGCAAGACCGGCATCAACGTCGCCGCCGGGAAGAACCTCGTCGGGGCGTTCCACGAGCCGATCGGGGTGCTGTGCGACCTGGACACGGTCGCCGACCTGCCGGAGCGTGAGCTCCGCGGCGGGATGGCGGAGATCGTCAAGTGCGGGTTCATCGCCGACCGGAGCATCCTCGACGACGTCGAGGCCGCCCCGGCACGGGCCCTCGATCCGCGCGACGACCTGCTCGCCTCCTTGGTGACCCGCGGGATCGCGGT
>JAJUII010000168.1 GCA_029265505.1 Aeromicrobium choanae | reverse complement strand
CCGAGGCGCTGCGCGAGCGGATCGTCGCCCGGTACACCGGCGCCGATCTCGTCGGCCGGTCCTACACGCCGCCGTTCAGCTACTACGCCGGCCACCCCGGCGCGCACCGCGTGGTCGCGGACGATTATGTGACGACGACGGACGGTACCGGGCTGGTGCACAGCGCCGGCGCCTTCGGTGAGGACGACAAGGCCACCACCGACCGCGAGGGCATCGAGTCCGTCATGCCGGTCGGCCCGGACGGCTGCTTCACCCAGCCCGTCGACGACTACGCCGGGATGCAGGTCTTCGACGCCAACCCGCACATCATCGACCACCTGAAGAACGCCACACGGGAAGGCGTGGAGGTCGCTCCGCTCCCCGATGATGCTTCACCGAACCAGGCTCGCTCCGCTTGCGGTTCGGTGAGCCCCGGCACGGTGCTCCTACGGCGCGAGACCTACGACCACTCCTACCCGCACTGCTGGCGGTGCCGGCAGCCGCTGATCTACCGCGGCGTGAGCTCGTGGTTCGTCCAGGTCACGGCCTTCAAGGACCGGATGGTCGAGCTCAACCAGCAGATCACGTGGGTCCCGGAGCACATCAGGGACGGTCAGTTCGGCAAGTGGCTGGAAGGCGCGCGCGACTGGTCCATCACGCGGAACCGCTTCTGGGGCAGTCCGGTCCCGGTGTGGCGCTCGGACGACCCCGAGTACCCCCGGATCGACGTCTACGGGTCCCTGGACGAGCTCGAGCGGGACTTCGGCGAGCTTCCGCGCGGCGCCGACGGTGAGGTGGACCTGCACCGGCCGTTCATCGACCGGCTCACCCGCCCCAACCCGGACGATCCGCGCCCGGAGGGGGAGCGCTCGACCATGCGGCGCGTGGAGGACGTGCTGGATGTGTGGTTCGACTCGGGCTCGATGTCCTACGCGCAGAACCACGTCCCGTTCGAGAACGCCGAGTGGTTCGAGGGCCATTTCCCGGCGGACTTCATCGTCGAGTACATCGGGCAGACGCGCGGGTGGTTCTACACCCTGCACATCCTCGCCACCGCGCTGTTCGACCGGCCCGCGTTCTCGGCCTGCGTCTCGCACGGCATCGTGCTCGGCTCCGACGGGCAGAAGATGTCCAAGTCGCTGCGCAACTACCCGGACGTGCGCGAGGTCTTCGACCGTGACGGTGCCGATGCCATGCGCTGGTTCCTCATGGCCAGTCCCATCCTGCGCGGCGGCAACCTCGTCGTCACCGAGCAGGGCATCCGCGACGCCGTGCGCCAGATCCTGCTGCCGCTGTGGAACACCTGGTACTTCTTCCAGCTCTACGCGGGCACCGTGGACGACGGCCGTGGCTACCGGCACACCCCGCTGGACCTCGCCGACGCGCAGCGGCTGCGTGACCTGCACGTCATGGACCGGTATCTCCTCGCGCACACCAAGCAGCTCGCGGACACCGTCGCGGGCCAGCTCGAGTGTTACGACATCGCCGGCGCCTGCGAGTCGATCCGCAGTTACCTCGACCTGCTCACCAACTGGTACGTGCGTACCTCACGCGACCGGTTCTGGGACGAGGACCGCGGCGCGTTCGACACGCTCGGCACCGTCCTGGAGATCCTCTGCCGGGTCATGGCCCCGCTCGCCCCGCTCGTCACCGAGGAGGTCTGGCGTGGCGTGACCGGGGGCCGCAGCGTGCACCTGACCGACTGGCCCGAGCTGCCGGACACGGTCGCCGACCCGGAACTGGTCTCGGCGATGGACACCGCTCGCGACGTCGTCTCGGTCACCCACGGTCTGCGCAAGGCGGCGAAGGTGCGCGTCCGCCAGCCGCTGCGGTCGCTGACCGTGGTGCTGCCCGAGCCGGACGCTGTCGCGCCGTTCACCGGGCTGGTCTCCGACGAGGTCAACGTCAAGCAGGTCGACCTGCGTGGCTTGGACGACGGCGCCGCCGCTGACTACGGCATCGTCACCAAGCTGACGGTCAACGCCCGCGCCGCCGGCCCGCGGCTCGGCAAGCACGTCCAGCGCGTCATCCGCGCCGCCCGCGAAGGCCGGTGGGAAGAGACCGACGGCGGTGTCACCGTCGACGGCATCGCCCTCGAACCCGGCGAGTACGAGCTCGCCACGGAGGTCGACCCGACGGTCGTCGGCGGTGACTCGCGGGCCGCGCTGCTCGCCGGCGGCGGGTTCGTGGTTCTCGACCTCGCCGTCGACGACGAACTCGCCGCCGAGGGGTACGCACGCGACCTGGTCCGCCAGGTCCAGGACACCCGGAAGGAGGTCGGGTTGTACGTGGCCGACCGCATCCGTCTCGACCTGACAGTCCCCGCGGACAAGGTGGCCGCCGTGGAGGCCCACCGCGACCTCATCGCCCGCGAGACGCTCGCCGTCGACCTCGCCGTCACCCCCGGCGGCAACGGGGCGGCCGAGGTCTCGGTGACCAAGGTCGGTGCCCGGTGAGTGGCGGGCCCGCGGACCGGGGCGGCGAGGAGACCGCCATCGAGCAGCAGGTCCGTCGCATCTACTCGGAGGTGCTGCAGCGCGCACCCGAGCACGACGTCCAGCCCAGCCTCGACCGGGTGCGCGACGTCCTCGAGCTCCTCGGCGACCCGCACCGCTCCTACCAGGTCATCCACCTCACCGGCACCAACGGGAAGACCTCCACCGCCCGCATGATCGAACGGCTGCTGCGTGAGTCGAACCTGCGGACCGGGCGCTTCACCTCCCCGCACCTGCACACCGTGCGGGAGCGCATCGCCATCGACGGCGAGCCGATCTCTCCGGAGAGGTTCGTCGAGACCTGGGAGGACGTCGCCCCGTACATCGCCATGGTGGACGAGCGCAGCCAGGCCGCCGGCGGGCCGCCGCTGAGCTTCTTCGAGGTCTACACCGTCATGGCCTACGCCGCCTTCGCCGACGCCCCCGTGGACGTCGCCGTCGTCGAGGTCGGCATGGGGGGCCGCTGGGATGCGACCAACGTCGCCGACGCCGGCGTCGAGATCATCACCCGCGTCGAGCGCGACCACGAACGCTGGCTCGGCTACGAGCTGACCGACATCGCCTCGGAGAAGGTCGGCATCGTCACCGACGGCTCCACCGTCATTGCCGACACCCAGCACGAGGAGGTCGAGGGCGTCATCCTCTCGGCGGCCGCGCAGCACGGTGCCCGCCTGGTGCGGGTCGGCGAGGACATGAGTGTCGTCGACCGGCAGATCGCCGTGGGCGGGCAGATGCTCAGCCTGCGCACGCCTGCGGCCCTGTACACCGAGGTCTTCCTGCCGCTGCACGGTGCCTACCAGGCCGGCAACGCGTTGTTGGCGCTCGCCGCCGTCGAGGCGTTCTTCGGCGGCCGGGCCATCGACGGCGACGTCGTCGAGCAGGGGTTCGCCGGGGTCGACTCGCCGGCACGGCTCGAGCTGGTGCGTCGCAGTCCCGCGATCCTTCTCGACGCGGCGCACAATCCCGCCGGGATCGTGGCGCTGCGCGAGGCGGTGGAGGAGGCGTTCGACTTCTCCCGCCTCGTCGGCGTCGTCGGCGTCATGGCGGACAAGGACGCCGAGGGGATCCTCGCCGAGCTGGAGCCGATGCTCGACGAGGTCGTCGTCACCCGGGCCCACAACGAGCGGTCCATGCCGGTGGAGGACCTGGCCGAGGTGGCGCGGGACGTCTTCGACCCGGACCAGGTGCATCTGGCCGAGCGGCTCGACGACGCGATCGACCGCGCCGTCACCCTCGCCGAGGCCGGAACCGACGACGCGGCCGCCGTATCGTCGACTACCGGGGTACTCGTCGTCGGTTCCGTCTTGCTCGCCGCCGACGTTCGCACCCTGTTGGGGCGCAAGTCGTAGCAGACTTGAGGCGACGGCCGGACCCGGCCGGCCCGACTACCGAAGGAGCACGTCGGTGAAGAAGCTCATCAACGATCCAGGCGACGTCGTCACCGAGTCGGTCCGGGGCTTCGGCCTCGCCCACCCCGAGACGGTTCGTGTCAACGAGGACCCGCTGTTCGTCTGCCGTGCCGGCGGAGCCGTGGCCGGCAAGGTCGGACTCGTCTCCGGCGGCGGCAGCGGCCACGAACCCCTGCACGCCGGCTACGTGGGTCAGGGCATGCTCGACGCGGCCGTGCCCGGCGCCATGTTCACCTCCCCAACCCCGGAACCGGTCCTCGAGGCGACCAAAGCCGCCGACGGCGGGGCCGGTGTGCTGCACATCGTCAAGAACTACACCGGCGACGTGCTCAACTTCGAGACCGCGGCCGAGCTGGCCGAGGCCGAGGACATCACCGTGCGTTCCGTCGTCGTCGCCGACGACGTGGCCGTCGAGGACTCGCTCTACACCGCGGGCCGCCGGGGCGTGGGCGGCACCGTGCTGGTGGAGAAGATCGCGGGTGCGGCGGCCGAACGGGGTGAGGACCTCGAATCCGTGGCCACCATCGCCGAGCAGGTCATCGAGAACGTCCGGTCGATGGGTGCGGCGTTGAGCTCCTGCACCGTGCCGCACGCCGGGCAGCCCACGTTCGACCTGGGCGAGAACGAGATCGAGATCGGCATCGGGATCCACGGGGAGCCCGGTCGGGAACGGATTCCGGCCGCACCCGCCGACGAGATCACCGACCGTCTGCTGAACCCGGTGCTCGAGGACCTCTCGCTCTCCTCGGGGGAGAAGGTGCTGTTGTTCGTCAACGGCATGGGTGGCACCCCGCTGTCCGAGCTGTACATCGTCTACGGTCACGCTCACGACGTGCTCGCCGCCCGCGGCGTCGAGGTCTCCCGGTCGCTGGTGGGCAACTACATCACCTCGCTGGAGATGCAGGGCGCCTCGATCACCGTGCTGCGACTGGACGAGACGCTCACCGAACTGTGGGACGCTCCAGTAGGCACGGTCGCGCTCCGCCGCGGGCTCTGACCGCCCCGGAACCTCGGGAACCACAAGGAGAAGGACGCATGGCAACGGAGACCCTCGGCCACGCCTGGGCACTGGACTGGATGGAGCGGGCCCGCGCCGCCGTCTCGGCCGAACGCATCGCGCTGATCGACCTCGACCGGGCGATCGGCGACGGCGATCACGGCGAGAACATGGACCGCGGATTCACGGCCGTGACCGCCAAACTCGCCACCCAGGCGCCCGGGTCGCCGGGGGAGCTACTCAAGACCGCCGCCACGACGCTGATGTCCACCGTGGGCGGAGCGGCGGGTCCGTTGTACGGGACCGCGTTCCTGCGTGCGTCCAAGGCGGCCGGTGACGCCCTGGACGGCGACGGGGTGGCGGCGTTGCTGGACGCCGCGGTCGAGGGCATCCAGGCTCGCGGCAAGGCCGAGCCGGGCGAGAAGACGATGGTCGACGCCTGGGTTCCGGCCGCTCGCGCCGCCCGGGAGGCCGCCGCCGACGGTCCCGTGGCCGCCCTGCGTGCCGCCGCCGAGGCTGCGGCCACCGGCGCAGCGGAGACCGAACCCATGGTGGCGACCAAGGGCCGGGCGAGCTACCTCGGGCAGCGGTCCGCCGGG
>JAJUII010000194.1 GCA_029265505.1 Aeromicrobium choanae | reverse complement strand
CTCACACGCCCTCGACCGGAAGCCGCATCTCGAGCTTGCGTCGCAGCGCGGCGGCGACCAACCCCGAGAACAGGGGGTGCGGACGGGTCGGCCGCGAGCGCAGCTCGGGATGGGCCTGGGTCGCGACGTAGAACGGGTGCTGCTCGCGCGGCAGCTCGACGAACTCGACGAGCTGGGAGTCCGGTGAGGTGCCTGAGAACTCCAGGCCCGCCTTCTCCAGACGATCCCGGTAGGCGTTGTTGACCTCGTAGCGGTGGCGGTGACGCTCCTCCACCTTGTCGGCTCCGTACAGCTCGGCGACGAGGCTGCCGGGCGTGAGTTGAGCCGGATACAGCCCCAGACGCATCGTGCCGCCCAGGTCGCCCGCGCCGTCGACGTACGCGGCCTGCTCGGCCATCGTCGCGATGACGGGGTGCTCGGTGCTCGGATCGAACTCCGAGGAGCTCGCGTCGGCGATCCCGGCGACGTTGCGCGCGTACTCGATGACCATGCACTGCAGTCCGAGGCACAGCCCGAGGGTCGGGATGCCGTGTGTGCGGGCGTACCGCAGAGCCCCGAGCTTGCCCTCGATGCCGCGGATGCCGAAGCCTCCCGGCACGCACACGCCGTCGACGTCGCCGAGGTTCTCGGCGGCCCCGTCCTCGGTCGCGCACTCGTCGGAGGCGACCCAGCGCAGGTGCACCTTGACGTCGTTGGCGAACCCGCCCGCCCGCAGGGCCTCGACGACCGACAGATAGGCGTCGGGGAGGTCGACGTACTTGCCCACGAGGGCGATCGTGACCTCCTCGGCGGGGTGGTGCACGCGCTGCAGCAGCGCGTCCCACTCGGTCCAGTCGACGTCCCGGAACGGCAGGTCGAGTCGCCTCACGACGTAGGCGTCCAGACCTTCGGCGTGCAGCACCTTGGGGATGTCGTAGATCGACGGGGCGTCGACGGCGGTGACGACAGCCTCCTCGTCGACGTCGCACATGAGGGAGATCTTGCGCTTGACGCTCGCCGGTACGGGCCGGTCGCTGCGGCACACGATCGCGTCGGGCTGGATGCCGATCGATCGCAGCGCCGCGACCGAGTGCTGCGTGGGCTTGGTCTTGAGCTCGCCCGACGGCCCGATGTACGGGATCAGCGAGACATGCAGGAAGAAGACGTTGGCCCGGCCGACCTCCTGGCGCACCTGTCGCGCGGACTCGAGGAAGGGCTGGCTCTCGATGTCGCCCACGGTGCCGCCGATCTCGTGGATCACCACGTCGACGTCCGGACCGGCCATCGACAGCATGCGGTCCTTGATCTCGTTCGTGATGTGCGGGATCACCTGGACCGTGTCGCCGAGGTAGTCGCCGCGACGCTCGCGCGCGATCACCTCGGAGTAGACCTGTCCGGTCGTGACGTTCGCCCGCCCGACGAGGTCCTCGTCGAGGAAGCGCTCGTAGTGGCCGATGTCCAGGTCGGTCTCGGCGCCGTCGTCGGTGACGAACACCTCGCCGTGCTGGAACGGGTTCATGGTGCCCGGATCGACGTTGAGGTACGGGTCGAGCTTCTGCATGGTCACCCGCAGGCCCCGCGACTTGAGCAGGCGACCGAGGCTCGACGCGGTCAAGCCCTTGCCGAGCGACGAGACGACGCCGCCGGTGACGAATACGTGTTTGGTGACCGCGCTAGCTGGCAAGGTGACTCCCGTGGATCCGGTTCGGATGCGGAACCGGGCGGAGCCTTCGGCCGCACCCGTGGGCTGAGGAACGATCGCGCGCGATGCGTTCGACTCGGGGTTCCACGGGACTCCAGCCTACCATCGAGCGCCGCCCCCGGGAGCCATCTGTGGCGCTCCCCACGGCGCCGACTCAGTTCGGAACCGGGCCGCCCGTCGCGCGCGAGGTGCCCCACGAGCCGGACTGACCCGAGGCCTCGCGGATCAGCGCGAGCACGGCCGCCACGCGGCCCGTCCCGGTGTCGGTCACGTCGACCGTGGACACGACGGACGCGGCGTCGCTGCCACGGACCGCGTTGACCACGCCGTTCTCGCCGGAGGACACCGGGCCCACGACCGCGACGCCCTCCGATCCCGCGTCCAGGCTCGCGGCGATGTTGGCGATCACGGTGCCCTCGCCCTCCGCGGTGGCCTCCGCCGGGCCGCTGACGATCAGGGCGAGCTGGGCCGACGTCTCCGGGTCCTGCGCGGGCTCGAGCAGACCGCCCTCCTCGAACGCCGAGCGGATCGTTCGCGCGGTCTCGTCGAGTGCGCCGTCCCCCTCGGTCAGGTAGCCGCGCGCGATGGCCGTGCCGACCGCCGCGTACCCGGTCTCCGAGCCGCCGGGGTTCGACTGCGCGGCGACCCCCTCGACGAACTGGCGGTTCGACGGCGAGAGGAACTTGGCCGTCATCGCGATCTGTCCGGTGACCGAGGCACCGGCCGTGGTGAGGTTGTCGATGAGCGAGTCGACCTCGACGTCCCGCGCCCCCGGGGTCACGAACAGCATCACGGACTTGCCGCGGAGCTTGTCGTTGAGCATCGTCGGCGCGGTCAGCGTCGCGTAGCCGGCATCGAACCCGGCGAGGGCGGGGCTGATCTGCGAGGCACCGGTCGAACGCCCCGTCGCGCCGGCCTCGGACTCGTCGAGCAGGCCGGCTCCGATCGCGATGCCGGCCGCGAGCGCGAGCAGCACGGCGGCCAGGGAGATGACGTGGTAGCGCAGGTTGATCACGAGAAGAGTCCTTCGATGCGGGAGGTGACGGCGTCGAACACGGGCGCGAGCCAGTCGTGGCCCAGCGGCGTGCTCGCCACGGCGACCACCAGCGCCACGACGCCGGCGAGCAGGAGGAGGAGCGGAGCGAACCAGCTGATCCGCTGGCGTTCGAACCAAGCGACGGCCTGGGCGTCGACGATGCGGGATCCGGCCCGCAGCCGGGCGATGAACGCGCCGGCCGAGTCGGCGACGTCGCCGTCGACCATGTCGACGAGGCGAGTCGGCCCGCCGACCTGCACGATCACGGCGGCCTCGTGGTGGTCGGCCAGCAGGATCGCGAGATTCTCCGGGGCAGCGCCGGATGTGAGGACCACCGGCTGGTGTCCGTGCGTCTCGAACAGCTCGGGCCGATCGAGGCGCCCGGCCGCGGACACCACG
The DNA here is from genome assembly GCA_029265505.1 of Aeromicrobium choanae. Taxonomy (GTDB): domain Bacteria; phylum Actinomycetota; class Actinomycetes; order Propionibacteriales; family Nocardioidaceae; genus Aeromicrobium; species Aeromicrobium choanae_A. The sequence continues at coordinate 1,588 of JAJUII010000194.1, read as the reverse complement.
ACGACCTCGCCGGCCTGGCTGATGACCCTGGGCGGGAGCTGGTCGGCCCGTCCGACGACGAGATCCGGTCGCAGACCTCGGGCGAGGATGAGCTCGGCGCCCTCGGCCACGCCGATGAGCACCGCATCCTTGTCCTGGATGAACCGACGGATCGCCCGCAGCTCGGCCTCGGCGTCCGGATGCGGCGTGACGACGACGACCGGGCGGTGCTTCATCCGGGTGGCGAGGGCGGGAATGCCGGCACCCTCGAGCAGCATCGCGCGATCGCGCCGCAGCGTGTCGGCGGCGTTGGCGACGATCGCGTCGAGCTGGTTGGTCAGACCCGACGAGGCGTCCTCGAGCTGGGAGCGCACGCGCTCGGGCGTCATCTCGACGCCGGTCGCGACGGTGGTGTCGCCGAGATGCACCGCGCCGTCGTGGACCCGCACGACGTCCCCGCTGCGCAGCGCCTGCCAGACGCCCTCGCCGACCCGATCGACCAGGAGGATCGAGGACTCCGCCAGGACCTGGGGCCCGAGGTTGGGATAGCGCCCCGTCGACGAGGCGGTCACGTTGAGAACCGCCGCCACGCCACGCTCGACGAGGGTCTGTGCGGTCTCGGCCTCGAGGTCGGGCATCGCCAGGACGACGACGTCGCCGGTGCGGACCGAGCCCAGCTCCTCGGGGCGCCGACACAGCCGCACCGGACCGATGACGCCCGGGCCTTCGGGCACGTCGCGGTGCCTGCGTTTCAAGATGGGCATGATGCCTCCCATGGAACCTGCCCGGTGGAGGGTTTCGGCCCCGACACGCCGGGTGTGGCCCAAAACGTGCGGTCAGCGGGCGCGAGCGAGCTCCAGGAGCTCGCGGGCGTGCTCCTGCGCCGCGGTCGACTCGTCGAGTCCGGCCAGCATGCGGGCCAGCTCGTCGACCCGGGCCTCGTCGTCGAGTCTCACGACGCTGCTGCTGGTGACGGTGCCGTCGTCGGACTTGCTCACCACGAAGTGGGAGTCGGCGAAGGCGGCGACCTGAGGCAGGTGGGTCACCGCGATCACCTGCGCGTGCTCGGCCAGGCGCGCGAGTCGCCGACCGACCTCGACGGCGGTCCGCCCGCCGATGCCGGCGTCGACCTCGTCGAAGACCAGCGTCGGGACCGGGTCGCGCCCGGCGACCACGACCTCCAGCGCGAGCATGACGCGCGACAGCTCGCCGCCGCTGGCCGACTTCGCGAGCGGACGGGGCTCGGCGCCGCTGTTCGCGGCGAACCAGAACTCGACCTCGTCGGCTCCGTGCGGTCCCGGCTCGACGCGGGTCAGTCGGATATCCACGTGCGCTGCGGGGAGGGCCAGGTCGGCGAGCTCGACTCCGACACGGTCCGCGAGCTCGTCGGCCGCGCGACGGCGGGCGGCGCTGAGTCGCGCTGCCAGGTCGGCGACCTCGCGATCGAGGTCGCCGATCCGCCGCTCGAGACGCTCGATCGTGCTGTCGTCCTGGTCGAGCTCGAGGACCTCCTCCCGCGCCTTCTCGGCCCAGGCGATCACCTCGTCGACGGTCGGACCGTACCGTCGCTGCAGGGCGATCAGAGCGGCACGACGCTCTTGGACAGCGG
>JAJUII010000009.1 GCA_029265505.1 Aeromicrobium choanae | reverse complement strand
CTCGATGACGGGCAGGTCGTCGAGGTCGACCCGGTGCTCGACGCCGGACTTGCCCACGAAGGTGAACACCAGGACGCCTCCGCGCAGGCGCACGTGGCGACGCTCCAGAGTGGTCAGGCCGAAGCTGCCCTGGCGGGCGTAGACGTCGTTGCCGACCCGGAAGGCGCCCGAGTCGAGCATGCGGACCGCCACGGCCGCCGCGTGCTCGAGCGTGCAGCGCGGCGCGGCGACGTGGTCGGCGACGAGCGACCGCAGCTCGGGAAGATGAGCGGCGATCTCGGTGATCCGCTCGAACTTCTCCAGGTTCCGTCGGCGGACCCAGTCCGGGTGGTAGAGGTACTGCGTCCGATCGGCCTCGTCGACGCCGGTCGCCTGCAGGTGGCCGTAGTCCCACGGGCAGATCCACACGTCCTGCCAGGCGGGTGGGATCGCCAGGGACTCGATCCGCTCCCGGTCCTCGCCCGTGATCGTCCGGCCGAGCTCGTCCAGATACGTTCAGCCGCGTCCGGCGCGCCGTCGGGTCCAGCCGGTGGTGCGCGTCCTGACGCGTCGCAGCCTCATGTCGGCACCCTAGATCGATCCGGCCGCGCGGCAACTCCGGCGACGTCCGAGGCTCGCACTACGCTCGAACCATGGCGCAGACACCCGAGGGCGAGTTGCCTCAGGACCGCCCCACGCTCGAGGAGGCGCGGGCCGAGGCGGAGGAGCTCGTCGCACGCATCGAGGAGGCGCGCGACGCCTACTACAACCGCGACACCTCGCTGGTCGACGATCCGACGTACGACGCCTGGATGCGCCGTCTGCAGGAGCTCGAGCGACTGCACCCACAGCTGCAGGGGCAGGACTCGCCGACGCTCAACGTCGGGGGGTCGGCCTCGGGCGACCTGGCGACCATCGAGCACGCGGAGCGGATGCTCAGCCTCGACAACGTCTTCACCCCCGACGAGCTGCGCGAGTGGTGTGCCAAGACTCAGCGCGCGGCCGGTCGCCAGCAGGTGCGATGGCTGACCGAGGCCAAGATCGACGGGCTGGCGATCAACCTGCGGTACGAGGGCGGCGTCCTGACGTCGGCCGCCACGCGCGGTGACGGGCGGGTGGGGGAGATCGTCACGACGAACGCCGTGCGCGTCGCGGGCATCCCGCGGCGGCTCGAGGGGACCGGGCATCCTCCGCTCGTCGAGGTGCGTGGCGAGGTGTTCATCGGCATCGAGGAGTTCGAGCGGCTCAATGCCTTCCAGGCCGAGCTGCGGGAGCGGGCCGCGGCCGAGGCGATCGCCCGCGGCGTCGATCCCGAGCGGGCCGAGGCCAGCGCCGCGCGTCGCTTCCCGGCGTTCGCCAACCCGCGCAACGCCGCCAGCGGCGGCCTGCGTCAGCAGCTCGAGAAGAAGTCGGGTCTGGAGCTGGAGGCCGGTCGCAAGCGGATCGAGGTGCTCGGCGTCTACGTCCACGGCATCGGCGCCTGGCCGGACCCGCCCGCGGCGACGCAGAGCGAGGTCTACGAGCTGCTCGCGCAGTGGGGCCTGCCGACGAGTCCGAACACCCGCGTCTACGACGACGTCGACGACGTCCTGGCCCGGGTCGAGGAGCTCGGCGGCCAGCGGCACTCTCTCCAGCACGAGATCGACGGCCTGGTCGTCAAGGTCGATCAGCTGGCGCTGCACGAGGAGCTGGGCCAGACCAGCCGCGCCCCGCGCTGGGCGATCGCCTACAAGTACCCGCCCGAGGAGGTCCACACGACCCTGTTGGACATCGTGGTGTCGGTCGGACGCACCGGTCGGGCCACCCCGTACGCGGTGATGGAGCCGGTTCTGGTGGCGGGCAGCGTCGTGCGGCAGGCGACCCTGCACAACCGCGACGTGGTCAAGGTCAAGGGCGTGCTCATCGGTGACACCGTCGTCCTGCGCAAGGCCGGCGACGTGATCCCCGAGGTGCTCGGACCGGTCGTCGAGCGACGCGACGGCACCGAGCGGGAGTTCGTCATGCCGGACAGCTGCCCCGAGTGCGGCACCGAGCTGCGGCCGATGAAGGAGGGGGACGTCGATCTGCGCTGCCCGAACGCGCGGGCCTGTCCCGCCCAGGTGCGCGGCCGCGTCGAGCACATCGGCTCGCGCGGGGCGCTCGACATCGAGGCGCTCGGCGAGGTCACGGCGGCCGCGCTGACCCAGGGCGAGGGCGCCCCTCTGGAGACCGAGGCCGGCCTGTTCGACCTCACGCTCGAGCAGCTCGTCCCCATCCGGGTCACCGTCCGCGACGCCGAGACCGGCGAGGTGAAGATCGATCCGCGCACCGGCGAGCCCGTCGTGCGCACGCCCTTCCGGGTGAAGTCGGGCGAGCCGTCCAAGCAGGCGCTCGTGCTGCTGGACGAGTTGGAGAAGGCCAAGACGAAGGACTTCTGGCGCCAGCTCGTCGCCCTGAACATCCGTCACGTCGGGCCGGTCGCGGCGCGCGCGCTCGCGCAGTGGTTCGGCTCGCTCGACGCGATCCGCGCGGCGAGCCGTGAGGAGCTGGCCGCGGTCGAGGGAGTCGGCGAGATCATCGCCGACTCGGTCGTCGAGTGGTTCTCGGTGGACTGGCACCGTGAGATCGTCGACCGCTGGGCTCGGGCCGGGGTGAGGTTCGCGATCCCCGGCCATCCGGGTCCGGGTGCGGCCACCGCGGTCGGCGGACCGCTCGAGGGCTTGACGATCGTCGCGACCGGATCGTTGCAGGACTTCACACGCGACTCGGTCAAGGAGGCGATCATCGCCGCCGGGGGCAAGGCCGCGAGCTCGGTGAGCAAGAAGACCGACTACGTCGTGGTGGGGGAGAACGCCGGGTCCAAGGCCGACAAGGCCGAGGAGTTGGGGATTCCGATGCTCGACGAGGAGCAGTTCAAGAAGCTGCTCGTGCACGGGCCCGACGGTCTGGCGTGACGTAGGCTGGGCCGCGCAGTTCTGTCGATCGGGGAGGAGCGCCTGGTGCGCTGGCAGTGGTTGGTGGCCGTGGTCGCCGCATTCGTGTTCGTGTCCGGCGCGCCGGCGGTCGCCGAGGACAGCGGCGGAGGTGGCTCCCCGCTCGACGACTGGGTGATCAGCCCCGACGAGGACGAGGTCACGGTCGGTGGGGAGGAGGAGATCCCCGGGAGCGGCCCGGGCGGCTCGACCGGGGGAGGGGCCGGCGAGTCCACGCCCACGAACCCGAACGTCCAGTACCGCTGGATCGAGCATCCGACGCCGTGTCGGGCACCGATGAGCTGGTACCACCAGGAGCGCCGCGAGCGAGTCGGCGGATCGTGGGGGCCGTGGGAGTCGACCGGGGTGCAGACGACGTGCATCGAGCCCGAGGACGCGCCCGAGGACGATGAGGCCGAGCCGACGATCACGCCGCAGATGATCCGCGACAGCGCGACGCTCGCCGCGCCCCGACCTGACGTGAGCGTCGAGCCGGCCACCCGCACGTACGTCAACGTGCCGACGAACTTCTCGGCGGCGCTCGGGGACACGACGCGCACCGTCCGGATCCTCGGCCGCTCCGTCACGCTGACCTTCACCCCGGTGTCGACGACCTGGGCGTTCGGGGACGGCGCCGGCGGCTCCGGCGACGGCATCGCCGGCGCGGCGGTCGGCCAGACGGGAGCGGTCGAGCACGCCTACCGGCGCGGCGGATCGGTCAGCGTGACCGCGACTCGTGCGTTCACGGTGTCGGCGCAGGTCCCCGGCGCGGGCACGATCACGCTCGACGATCCGATCGAGGTGACGAGCGATCCGTACCCGCTCGCGGTCGCCGAGATCCAGTCGATCGTCACCGGTGTCCGATGAGACGTGTGCTGGCCGGCCTGGTGCTGGCGCTGGCGCTCGCCGCGTGTGGCTCCGGTGAGGAGTCCGACCTGCCCGAGTACACCCCGTCGACGGGCGCCCCCACCGCCTCGGGCTGGGACCAGACGGCCAAGCCCGAGCGTCCCGAGGACGTCAAGACCGACGAGGGACTGCGGGCCTACCTCGACTACGTGGTCCTGGTGACGCCCTACACCCTCGCGACGCACGACGCCTCGGTGCTCTCGGGTCTGGGCGACCCGGCGACCTGTCGGCCGTGCGCCCGGGCCGAGCAGATCCGACGCGCCTACGGGGACGAGGTCGTCCTGTACGACGAGCGTCCCGTCGTCGAGGACGTCCGGATCACCCAGGACCCCGGCGGCGACAAGTGGTCGATCGACGCCGTCATCGCCCTGTCGGCCTCGCGCCGTGTGGGTGTGGAGGACGGCGAGGAGCGCTCGTCCACCGAGCCCGAGCGGCTCGCGATCCGCTACGACGTGATGTGGGCCGACGGGCGCTGGGAGCTGATCGATTACGGGCCGCAATCCTGAGTGCCGACGCTCGGGCGTCGCTCACTAGGATGGCGGACATGTCGTCACCCGAGATCTCCCGCGACGACGTCGCCCACCTGGCGAACCTCGCGCGGATCGAGTTGTCCGACTCCGAGCTGGACCGCTTGGGGGCCGAGCTCCCCGCGATCCTCGAGCACGTGAAGGTGGTCCAGCAGGTCGCCGGGGACGACGTCCCGGCCATGAGCCACCCCGTGCCGGTGACGAACGTGTTCCGGCCGGACGAGGTGACGCCCGGACTCACCCCCGAGCAGGCGCTCGCCGCCGCCCCCGCCAGTGAGGAACAGCGCTTCCTCGTGCCGAAGATCCTGGGAGAAGAATGAGCGACCTGACCCGTTTCACGGCGGCCGAGATCGCCGCAGCGCTGGCCGACGGCTCGGTGACCTCGGTCGAGGTCACCCGCCGGCACCTCGACCGCATCGCCGCTGTCGAGGGTGACGTCAGGGCGTTCCTTCACGTCGACCGTCACGGGGCGCTGGCCACGGCCGCCGACGTCGACCGTCGGCGCGCGGCGGGGGAGCCCCTGCCCGAGCTGGCCGGTGTGCCCGTCGCGGTCAAGGACGTGTTGACCACCGTCGACCTGCCGACGACGTGCGGCTCGAAGATGCTCGAGGGCTGGATCTCGCCGTACGACGCGACGGTCGTCAGCAAGCTCAAGGCGGCCGGGATGCCGATCTTGGGCAAGACCAACATGGACGAGTTCGCGATGGGCTCGTCGACCGAGCACTCGGCGTACGGGCCGACCCGCAACCCGTGGGACACCACCCGCATCCCGGGTGGCTCGGGCGGCGGCTCCGCCGCGGCGGTGGCGGCCTTCGAGGCGCCGCTGGCCGTCGGCACCGACACCGGTGGCTCGATCCGCCAGCCCGGCGCCGTGACCGGCACCGTCGGCGTCAAGCCCACCTACGGTGGCGTGTCCCGGTACGGACTGGTGGCGATGGCCAGCAGCCTGGACCAGGCCGGCCCGGTCGCCCGCACGGTGCTGGACGCGGCGCTGCTGCACGAGGTGATGGGCGGCCACGACCCGCGCGACTCCACGAGTCTGGACATGCCGGTCCCGCCGGTCGTCGAGGCGGCCCGGCGCGGTGACGTCTCCGGCCTGCGCATCGGCGTCATCTCCGAGCTGGGCGGGGAGGGCTTCCAGCCCGGCGTCCGCCGATGCTTCGAGGAGGGCCTGGAGATGCTGGCGCGAGCCGGGGCCGAGATCGTCGAGGTGTCATGTCCGAGCTTCGTCCACGGCATCGCCGCGTACTACCTCGTCATGCCGAGCGAGGTCAGCAGCAACCTCGCCAAGTTCGACGCGATGCGGTACGGCCTGCGCGTCGCGCCCGAGGGCGTCGACGACCCGAGCGCCGAGCAGGTGATGGCGGCGTCCCGGGACGCCGGCTTCGGTGACGAGGTCAAGCGCCGCATCATCCTGGGCACCTACGCGCTGTCCAGCGGCTACTACGACGCCTACTACGGCTCGGCCCAGAAGGTGCGGACGCTGATCGCGCGCGACTTCGAGGCCGCCTTCGAGCAGGTCGACGTGCTGGCCTCGCCGACCTCGCCGACGGTGGCGTGGCCCTTGGGTGAGAAGCTCGACGATCCGCTGTCGATGTACGCCCAGGACGTCGCGACGATCCCGGCGAACCTCGCGGGCGTTCCGGGCATCTCGGTGCCGGTCGGCCTGTCGGAGGGTCTGCCCGTGGGCTTCCAGTTCCTCGCGCCCGCGATGGCCGACGACCGGCTCTACAACGCCGGCGCCGCCCTTGAGCGTCTCGTCACCGAGCGTGACGGCCGTCCGTTCGCCGCCCAGGCTCCCGAGTTGGAGGTCACCCGATGAGCACCCCGACGCTGGTGAAGTTCGAGGATGCCCTGACCCGCTACCAGCCCGTGATGGGTCTGGAGGTCCACGTCGAGCTCAACACAGCCACGAAGATGTTCTGTGGCTGCCCGACGACGTTCGGCGCCGAGCCGAACACGCAGGTGTGCCCGGTGTGCCTGGGTCTGCCCGGTGCGCTGCCGGTGGTGAACGCCAAGGCGATCGAGTCGGCGATCCGGATCGGCCTGGCGCTGAACTGCCAGATCGCCGAGTGGTGCCGCTTCGCGCGGAAGAACTACTTCTACCCGGACATGCCGAAGAACTTCCAGACCTCGCAGTACGACGAGCCGATCGCCTCCGACGGCTACGTCGACGTCGAGGTCGAGGGCGAGACCTACCGGATCGAGATCGAGCGCGCCCACATGGAGGAGGACACCGGCAAGTCGCTGCACGTGGGCGGCAGCACGGGCCGCATCCACGGTGCGGACTACTCACTGCTGGACTACAACCGCGCCGGCATCCCGCTGATCGAGATCGTGACCAAGACGATCGAGGTCCCCGGCGACAAGGCCCCGGCCGTCGCTCGCGCCTATGTGAATCACCTGCGCGACCTGATGGTGGCGCTCGGCGTCTCCGACGCCCGGATGGATCAGGGCTCGCTGCGCGCGGACGTCAACCTCTCGCTCAAGCCGATCGGCGCGACGGAGTTCGGTACCCGCTCGGAGACGAAGAACGTCAACTCGTTCCGCTCGGTCGAGCGGGCGGTGCGCTACGAGATCAGCCGTCACGCCGGCATTCTCGACGCGGGCGGCACGGTCGTGCAGGAGACGCGTCACTTCCACGAGTCGGACGGGACGACGTCGGCCGGCCGCCCGAAGTCGGACGCCGACGACTACCGCTACTTCCCGGAGCCGGACCTGGCGCCGGTCGCGCCGGACCCGGCGTGGGTCGAGGAGCTGCGGGCCACGCTGCCCGAGCCGCCCGCCGAGCGTCGCAAGCGGCTGCAGACCGAGTGGGGCTTCAACGACCTCGACATGCGCGACATCGTCGGTGCGGGCGCACTCGACCTGGTCGCGGAGACGGTCGAGGCGGGCGCGACTCCGGCCGCGGCGAAGAAGTGGTGGCTCGGCGAGCTGGCGCGGACCGCGAACGAGCAGGGCGTGGACGTGGCGGCGCTGACGATCACGCCGGCCCAGGTCGCGCAGATCCAGAGCCTCATCGACGCCGGACGGATCAACGACAAGTTGGCACGCCAGGTGTTCGAGGGCGTTCTCGCCGGCGAGGGCGAGCCCGAAGAGGTCGTGCAGGCGCGCGGCCTGGAGGTCGTCTCCGACGATGGCGCGCTCAGCGAGGCCGTCGACCGCGCCATCGCGAACGACCCCGACGCCGCGCAGAAGATCCGCGACGGCAAGGTCGCCGCGGTCGGTGCGCTCATCGGCTTCGTGATGAAGCAGATGCGCGGGCAGGCCGACGCCGGTCGCGTGCGTGAGCTGATCCTCGAGAAGCTCTCGTAGCCGAGGTCAGGCGGCTGTTCGGTACCTCTCGATGTGCCGCCACGGTGGGTCGAGGTGCCGGTCGTCGAGGTGACCGTGTGACTTCATGTTGTGGTGTCGGCGACACAGGCATCTGAGGTTGGCCCCTGAGGTCTCGCCGCCGGAGTCGTAGTCGACCGCATGGTCCTGGTCGGTCTCGCGGGCCGGTGCGCGACAGCCGGTCACCCGGCAGGTCCCGTCGCGCCATCGCAGCGCCGAGCGGAGGGCCTCGGTCGGCCGGTAGCCGAGGACGGAGGTGTCGAGGACCTGTCCGATCGGGTCGAGCACCAGGCGCCGGAAGACCGTGTGCTCCGACTGGGCCAGGTCCCGGACCCAGTCGCTGCCGACGGGCTCGCCGTCGAAGGTGAGTCCGGGGCCATCGGTGAGTCCGATCAGGTCGGTGGCGGCGATGCTGATCGCGATCTCGGCGCGAATGTCGGTCTGGGTGCCGTCGGAGCAGGTGAGCCAGTGGCCGACCAGGTCGGCCATCTTCTGATCACGGGTGCGACGGTCCCTCTCGCCGCTCTCGGGGTCGATCGTGGGCAGCGACGTGGCCGCCCGGCGCAACCGAGCACCCACCGCGATGGCGACGCCGGTCGGCAGCAGAGCGTTGAGCCAGCTGGTGCCGTCGTCGTTGTGGGTGACGGAGACTCGGCGGTCGTCGACGGCCTTCGCGGTCTCGGTGCCGACCTCCTCGGGCTCGAGGCGGGCGCGCAGGCGTCGCAGCCAGGAGCGCAGCTCGGCGACGGTGTGGCCGGCGGCGTACTCGGGCGCGGAGTGCTCGAGCACGGTCCACGCGCGCGGCGTCTGCAGCCGCTCGGCGGTGTCGGCGATCGCGCGGACCCGAGCGGCGTCCAGGTCGCCGGCCGCGAAGGCGGCCCAGACCGCCGGGGTGCGGTCGCGCACGGTCTGCGCGGCGAAGAGGATCGCCCAGACGGATCGCTCGGTGATGCGGAGGGCCTGGGCGAGGTCAAGCACCACCTCGCGGCGCGCGAGCTCCTTCGACAGCATGATGTCGTCGCTGCGGTCGATCTCGGCGGTGCGTCGCGAGTGATGCGTCACGATGACGGACCACTCCTCGAACTCCGCCGTCGCTCGCTGCCGCCGTGCCGCCTCGCACGCCTCGGCGATCCCCCCGAATGCCACGAGTCCAACATAGTGGGCCTCGCCGACAGGATCCGTTTCTGCGAGGAACGTGTGGATTTCGAGGTTCTGAGTCTTCCCTCACGCATCAGGCCGTGGGGATCGTGTTCGGTCGTCGGGTCCAGCAGCGCGCTACGGACCACCTCTCCGGGCACACACGGCAGTGCGGCCGGATCGTCGTCCGACATCCGTTCCGACACCTTCTTCCTCCACTGCTCTTCGGCGGCCTCTCCGGCATCGGCCGGGAGACCGGGCCGGGGGGCAGCCCGCTGCGGATGGCGTCGCGGAGGAGCGCACACCAGTCGAGGTCGGTGTGTGCCGAGCGCATGTCTGAACTCATGGCATTGGTACAGAGCACGCCGTCACGTGGGGAGGTTGTGACAGGAGAGGCGAAAGTGAATCGTAACCGGCAACCGTTCACCTCGTTCGTGGCTTGCCGCCCCGCGTGGCCACGGCGGTGCGGGGGTCGTCGGGCCACGCGTGCTTGGGGTAGCGGCCGCGCAGATCGGCCCGGACGGCCGGATAGCCGGTGTCCCAGAAGGAGTCGAGGTCGGCAGTCACGGCGGCAGGACGTCGGGCGGGGGAGAGCAGGTGCAGCAGGACCGGGACGCGGCCGTCGGCGAGCCTCGGCACGTCGGTCCAGCCGAAGACCTCCTGCAGCCGCACCGCGAGCACGGGCTGTTCCTGCGTGTAGTCGACACGCACACGCGATCCGCTCGGCACTTCGATGCGCTCTGGGGCGAGCTCATCGAGTCGGCTCGCCTCCGGCCACGGAAGGAGGCCGTGCAGTGCCGCCACGAGATCGATGCGGCGCAGGTCGTCGGTCGAGCGGACCCGGGTCAGGTGAGGTCCGAGCCACGTGTCGAGACTCGCGGTGAGCGCCTCGTCGCTCACCTCGGGCCACGGGGCGCCGAGGGTGCGGTGCAGGAAGTCCAGTCGCGCACGCAGGGAGGCGGCCGCGTCGCTCCACGCGAGCAGTCCGAGACCCTCGCGCTCCAGCGCGCTGCGGATCGCGCCGGTGATCGCGTCGAGCGGGGGGGTCGGCGAGCGGGGACGAGCTGAGCTCGATGGCGCCGAGCAGGCTGCGACGGCGCGCGACCACACGCCCGTCGACGAACCCCACCTCCTGGGTCTCGGTCCACAGCGAGCCGGCGGCCTCGAGTGCCAAGTCCTCGGTGATCGGCGCGGCGGACCGAATCCGCGCCTCGCGCCGGCCGGCGGTCCGGTCGGCGTCGGCGATGGCGAGCCAGTCGAGGCCGGCGAGGGGGCCCGGGTCGCGCGGGTCGAAGGCGGCACCGGTGCCGGAGGTCATGAGGTAAGCCGCTCCACCGGGCCGCTGGCGCGCGATCCGGTCCGGGTGGGCGAGCGCGACGACCAGACCGACGGCCACGTCGTCGGTGAGCGCTTCCCCGTCGGAACTGCCGCGTCGCCGTGCGATGGCCTCGAGTCGGCGGACTTGGTCGCGCCACGCGCCCATGCGGCGGTCGGATCGCAATGATCGCAGGGCGGCCACGAGGTCGCCGCCGGGCGCCCGCACGTCCTCGCTGAGCATCGCGACGACCTCGGCTGCCCGCCTCGGCCCGACCCGGTCCGCGCCGTCGAGGAGCGCTCGTGCGAGCCGCGGGTCGACCGGGACCTCGGCGATGGCGCGGCCGCGGGGGGTGACGGTGCCGTCCTCGGCGATCGCGCCGAGCTCGACCAGCGACTGCAGAGCGGCCGCAAGGGCGTTGGCGGGTGGCTGGTCGAGGAGGGCCAGGTCCCGCACATCCGTGCCCCAGCAGGCGACCTCCAGGGCGAAGGCGGTGAGGTCGGCGGTGGCGATCTCGGGCTCGGGGTGGGCGGCGAGGTGCGCGTGCTCGGCCTCGGACCAGCAGCGGTAGACGACGCCGGGGCCGAGGCGCACGGCGCGCCCGGCGCGCTGCTCGGCGGCAGCGCGGCTGACGCTGACGGTGACGAGCGAGGGCAGGCCGCGGCGGTGGTCCGTGCGCGGCTCGCGGGAGAACCCGGCGTCCACGACGATGCGCACGCCCGGGACGGTCAAGGACGATTCGGCGACGGCGGTGGACACGATGACACGACGTCGCGGCCCCTCGCTGAGGGCGCGGTCCTGCTCGGTGGCGGGGAGCCGACCGTGCAGGGGGTGCACATCGGCGTCGACGTCGCCGAGGCGGCGGATCGTGGCGTCGACCTCGCCGACGCCCGGCACGAACACGAGGACGTCGCCTTCGTGCTCGGTGAGCGCGCGCCGCACGGTGTCGGCGACGTGGTCGTGGAAGGCGGGCGTGATGCCGCGCTCGTCGGTGCGTCGAGACCCGGCGGGGAGGGGAGCCCAGACGGTCTCGACCGGGTGGAGCGCGCCGGGCACGCGGATCACGGGAGCGTCGTCGCCCAGCAGCGCGGCGGTGCGCTCGGCCTCGACGGTGGCGGACATGGCGACGACGGCCAGGTCGTCGCGCAGGGTGGCGCGGATGTCGACGAGCAGCGCCAACGTGATGTCGGCGTCGAGGTGCCGCTCGTGGACCTCATCCAGAACGACCGCGCCGACGCCGTCCAGCTCGGGGTCGTGCTGGATCCGCCGCAGCAGCAGTCCCGTGGTGACGAACTCGATGCGCGTCCGCCTGCCGACCCGGCGGTCACCGCGCACCGCGTAGCCGACCGTCTCGCCGAGGGACTCGCCCAACAGGTCCGCCAGCCGTCGCGCGGCGGCACTGGCCGCGATGCGACTGGGCTGCGTGACGATGACGCGACCGCTCACGCCCACAGCGACGGCAGGCGGGACGAGCGTGGTCTTGCCCGTGCCGGGCGGCGCGTGAACCACCGCCACGCTGTGCGTGGTCAGTGCCTCGCTGAGAACCGTCAATCCTGCCGCGACCGGGAGGTCGGGCGGCGGAGCCAGCAACGTGCTCAGCGGATCGGACACCTCAGCAGTCTGCCTGACCACCGAGAACCAAGTCGCTGCGGGAGATCGCGCCCGCGCATTCGCCGATCTTGTGGGGAACCTTCGACTCGACGCGTTGCTCGATGCACGCCCGGAGTCGTTGGCACTGTTACTTCTCGGGTCGCAGACGCGCAGGTCTCGATGATCGGAGCGAGCATCCGAGTGTCGTCCCACACTCCGTGCCAGCGCGCGATGCGAGCAGAACTCGGCCACCTGTCCAGCGGTCGGAATCGAACGGTCCTGGCTCCAGTCGTACGCGAGCACGGCGCAAGGAAGTGCATCATCGATTGTCAGCGACACATAGAGTCGAGCCGTGGATCAGACGCGCACGGTCGACCTCGTCCTCGAGGGCGGGGGCGTCAAGGGGATCGCCCTGGTCGGGGCCGCGACGGCGCTGAGCGAGCACGGGTACACGTTCGCGCGGATCGGTGGCTCGTCCGCCGGCGCGATGGTCGGCTCGATCATGGCGGCGATGCAGCAGGCCGGTGAGCCGTTCAGTCGGGTCGACGACATCATGCGCACGATCGACTACCTGTCCTTCATGGACCGCAGGCGCGGTGCGCGGTTCCTCACGTGGTGGCCGCGTGGTGCCGACGCGTGGGGCGTGCTGTTCCACCTCGGCGCGTACCGCGGTCTGCAGCTCGACCGCTGGCTGCGCGGGGTCCTGGCGGACCTCGGCGTGAGGACGTTCGGCGACCTCGCGTTCGACGACCCGGGCAGCGCTCTGCCGCCGGGGGACTCCTACCGCCTCGTCGTCACCGCGAGCGACGTGTCGCGCAAGCGCGCGATGTTCCTGCCGTGGGACCTGCGCGCCCACGGTCGCGACCCCGACGAGTACCCCGTGGCGCGTGCGGTCCGGGCCTCGGCCGCGATCCCCTTCTTCTTCGAGCCGGTCCGGGTGGACTCCCAGTTCGGCAAGCTCACGCTCGTGGACGGCTCGTTGCTGCGCACGTATCCGATCGACATCTTCGACCGCAAGGACGGCAAGCCCAGCCGATGGCCCACGATCGGCGTGCGGCTGAGCTCCCCGGCCGGGCAGCGGACCAAGGCCCAGCCGGTGACGACTCCCATCGCGCTGCTGGAGAACCTCATCAAGACCACGGTCGACTCCACCCAGGTTCGCCACGTCAGCGACCCGGCGATGATCGACCGCAGCATCTTCGCCAAGCCCAAGGGCGTCCGGTTCACCGACTTCGACCTGACGCCCGAGCAGCGCACGAGCCTGTTCGAGGCCGGCCACGCCGCAGCGACGGCGTGGGTGCTCCGACACCCGGACGGTCCACCCGCGTCCACTCCCGGTGAAGATCAGGGCTTCACCATCCATCAATAAAGAGGTAGGCTTCATTTCGTGGAAGTGAAGCCTGGAACTGAACGTGACTGCGTCGCGGTCATCGGCGACCTCGTCGGCTCGCGCAATGCTCCCTCACGCGCCGCGGCCCAGGAGGCCCTGATCGCCGCTCTCGCGGCGGCCGCCGAGATCGCGCCCGCCGAGCAGGCGCCGGTCCCCACCATCGGCGACGAGTTCCAGTCGACCCACACCACGCTCGGCGACGCCCTGCTCGCGGCGCTCGTCGTCCGGCTCGCGCTGCCGGAGGACATGGACGCCCGCGTCGGCATCGGGCGCGGCACCGTCGAAGTCGTCGGTCGCTCCGAGTACGGTCTCACCCAGGACGGACCCGCCTGGTGGAACGCCCGCGAGGCCATCGAGGAGGTCGAGCGGCGCGCCTCCCGGCAGACGGGACTGCGCACCTGGGTGCACGAAGGGGGAACGGTGAACGCCTACGTCATGGCACGAGACCACCTCGTCAGCGGCTTCGACGGCCGCCAGCGGCGACTGCTGCTCGGCCTGCTCCAAGGGCACACCCAGCGCGAGCTCGCCGCCCGCGAGTCGATCTCGCCCTCGGCCGTCTCGCAGTCCCTGCGCCGCAGCGGCGCTCTCGCCGTCCTCGACGGACTCGAGCAGGTCCGCTGATGGCCCTCCTCGCTCTCGTCCTGCTCGCGATCTGCCTCGCCGAGTACCTGCGCCGCGTCGACACCTGGCAGGTCATGCTCGCCCAGGTCGTCGTGCTCGTCGGCATCGTCGTCGCGGCCGCCCACGCCCTCGGCCACGGCCCGATCGGTTGGCTCCCGGTGATCGTCGGCCTGTGGTGGGGCGTCGCTCGCACCCTCCCGTCCTGGCGCGTCCCCGGCATGATCGCCTCCGGTCTGGCCGGCGGGCTCGCGCTCGTCGTCTCGCCCTTCGTCGACCGTGACCATCCGCCGATGCTCGACTGGTACGAGGACCTCGGCGTCCCCGGCCTGCTCGGTGTCGGCCTCGACGAGTTCGTCCTGGCCGTCGTCACCGTCGTCGCCCTGATCGGACCGGCCAACGCCGTCGTGCGCGAGGTGCTCGACCACGTCGGCCGTGGTCTGCTGCGCGAGGAGATGCGACTCAAGGGCGGCCGCATCATCGGTCCGCTGGAGCGGGTCATGGTGTTCGTGTTCGCCATCGGCGGTCACTACGGGGGAGTGGCGGCGATCCTGGCCGCCAAGGGCATCCTGCGGTTCCCCGAGATCTCACGCGACGAGGGGGACGGCTCGCGCGCCGAGTACGTCCTGGTCGGCAGTTTCGTCAGCTGGTTCCTCGCCCTGGCCCTCGTGCCCCTGTTCTGACCTGACGACCGCCGCTCCCGCGCGGGTCGTACGATTCCGATATGGCCGAGACCCCCGACAGCGAGAAGATCGACATCAAGCCGCGCAGCCGCGACGTCACCGACGGACTCGAGCGCGCCGCCGCCCGCGGCATGCTCCGCGCGGTCGGCATGGGGGACGACGACTGGGAGAAGCCGCAGATCGGCGTCGCGTCCAGCTGGAACGAGATCACCCCGTGCAACCTCTCGCTCGACCGGCTCGCCAAGGCCGTCAAGGACGGCGTCCACGCCGGCGGTGGCTACCCCCTCGAGTTCGGAACCATCAGCGTCTCCGACGGCATCAGCATGGGCCACGAGGGCATGCACTTCTCCCTCGTCAGCCGCGAGATCATCGCCGACTCGGTCGAGACCGTGATGATGGCCGAGCGCCTCGACGGCTCGGTCCTGCTCGCCGGCTGTGACAAGTCCCTCCCCGGCATGCTCATGGCCGCCGCCCGCCTCGACCTGGCCAGCGTGTTCCTCTACGCCGGCTCGATCATGCCCGGCAACGTCGACGGCCGCGACGTCACCATCATCGACGCCTTCGAGGCCGTCGGCGCCTGCATCAAGGGCCTCATCTCGCGCGAGGAGGTCGACCGCATCGAACGCGCGATCTGCCCCGGCGAGGGCGCCTGCGGCGGCATGTACACCGCCAACACGATGGCCTCGGCCGCCGAGGCGCTCGGCATGAGCCTGCCCGGCTCGGCCGCTCCGCCGGCCCCGGACCGCCGCCGCGACGACTTCGCGCGCAAGTCCGGCGAGGCCGTCGTCAACCTGCTTCGCCAGGGCATCACCGCCCGCGACATCATGACGCTCGAGGCGTTCGAGAACGCGATCACCGTCGTCATGGCGCTCGGCGGATCGACCAACGCCGTCCTCCACCTGTTGGCCATCGCCCGCGAGGCCGAGGTCCCCCTGACGCTCGACGACTTCAACCGCATCGGCGACAAGGTCCCGCACCTGGGCGACCTCAAGCCCTTCGGCCGCTACGTCATGAACGACGTCGACAAGGTCGGTGGCATCCCGGTGATCATGAAGGCCCTCCTCGACGCGGGACTCATGCACGGAGACGTCATGACCGTCACCGGCAAGACGATGGCCGAGAACCTCGCCGACATCGAGCTGGACCTCGACGGCGACATCATCCGCCCGCTCGAGCAGCCCATCCACAAGACCGGCGGCCTGACGATCCTGCACGGCTCGCTCGCGCCCGAGGGCGCCGTGGTCAAGAGCGCCGGGTTCGACGAGTCCGTGTTCCGCGGCACCGCCCGTGTGTTCGACGGTGAGCGCGCCGCGATGGACGCCCTCGAGGACGGCACCATCACCGCCGGCGACGTCGTCGTCATCCGCTACGAGGGCCCCAAGGGCGGCCCCGGCATGCGCGAGATGCTCGCCATCACGGGCGCCATCAAGGGCGCCGGCCTGGGCAAGGACGTCCTGCTGCTC
The DNA here is from genome assembly GCA_029265505.1 of Aeromicrobium choanae. Taxonomy (GTDB): domain Bacteria; phylum Actinomycetota; class Actinomycetes; order Propionibacteriales; family Nocardioidaceae; genus Aeromicrobium; species Aeromicrobium choanae_A. The sequence continues at coordinate 11,620 of JAJUII010000009.1, read as the reverse complement.
ACCGACGGCCGATTCTCCGGCGGCACGACCGGACTGTGCGTCGGCCACGTCGCCCCCGAGGCCGTCGACGGCGGCCCCATCGCGTTCGTCCAGGACGGCGACCCGATCACCCTGGACGTGGCCAACAAGCGACTCGACGTCGAGATCGACGAGGCCGAGCTGGCCCGCCGCCAGGAGGGCTGGGAGCCGCACCCGCCGAAGTACACCTCCGGCGTGCTGGCCAAGTACCGCAAGCTGGTGAGCTCGGCCGCGCACGGCGCCGTCACCGGCTGAGGAGGGCGTCGGGGCCGCCAGCGTAGAATCGGCCGGTGCCGAACTTCACCGACGACGAGCTCGCGATCGCCCTCAAGGTCCTCGGGGAGGCTCAGTACCTGGGCGAGGACGACGAGGCGTACGTCGCGCTCCGCCGTGCCTGCGGCAAGTTCTACAAGGACGTGAAGAAGCAGCGTCGCAAGGCCAAGCGCGACGCGATCAACCAGGCGGACCGCGAGGTCATCGCCAGGACCGCGACCGGGTCGCCCCGGCGGATCGACGATGAGACGGCGGGCATCCCGCTCGTGTCCAGCGCGAAGGGCGCCACGGCGGGCGTTCTGAACGTGCCGCGCCCGTGCTACATCTGCAAGGAGAAGTACACGGTCGTCGACGCCTTCTACCACCAGCTGTGCCCCGACTGCGCCGCGCAGAGCCACGCCAAGCGCGACGCACGGACCGATCTGAGCGGCCGGCGGGCGCTGCTGACCGGCGGCCGGGCCAAGATCGGCATGTACATCGCGCTGCGCCTGCTGCGCGACGGCGCGCATCTGACGATCACCACGCGCTTCCCACGCGACGCCGTGCGCCGCTTCACGGCGCAGCCCGACAGTGACGAGTGGCTGGACCGACTCAAGATCGTCGGCATCGACCTGCGCGACCCGGCGCAGGTGATCGGCCTGGCCGACGAGGTCGCCGCAGCCGGACCGCTGGACATCCTCATCAACAACGCGGCGCAGACCGTGAAGCGGCGGCCCGGGGCCTACCAGGCGATCGCCGACGCCGAACAGCAGCCGCTCCCCTCGGGGTTCCTGCCCGAGCTGGTCACCTTCGGTCACACGAGTGACGCGCATCCGGCCGCGCTCGTCGGCTCGGTCAGCGCCCATCCCGCACTGGCGGGCGACGCGATCACCGCCGAGGAGCTCACCAGCCTCGCCCTCGAGGCCGGCTCGGCCGACCTGGAGCGGATCGACGCCGGGGGGCTGCTGCCGGACCTCGTCGACACCAACAGCTGGGTGCAGCACGTGCACGAGATCGATGCGCTCGAGCTACTCGAGGTCCAGCTGTGCAACAGCGTCGCCCCGTTCATCCTCATCAGCCGACTGCGGCCCTCGATGGCGGCCTCGCCGGCCCGCCGCAAGTACGTCGTCAACGTGTCCGCGATGGAGGGCCAGTTCTCCCGCGGGTACAAGGGTCCCGGACACCCGCACACCAACATGGCCAAGGCGGCGCTGAACATGCTGACCCGCACGAGCGCCGCCGAGATGTTCGAGACCGACCGGATCCTCATGACCGCCGTGGACACCGGCTGGATCACCGACGAGCGCCCCCACGTCACGAAGAAGCGGCTCGCCGAGGAGGGCTTCAAGGCCCCGCTCGACCTCGTCGACGGCGCCGCCCGCGTCTACGACCCGATCGTGCGTGGCGAGGCCGGAGTCGATCTGTACGGGGTGTTCCTCAAGGACTACGCGCCGCATCCCTGGTGACCGTGCTCACGGGGTCCACATGTCGGACATGCCGTCTCGAAACTTGACCATCTCGGGCCGCAGGCGCACACTGAGTCCCATGCAGACACTGCTTCTCGTAGTTCGCTGACGCGCGGCCCCTCGCCGCGCGTCCGACCCTCGTCGCCTCTGGCCGAGGGTTTTTTCATGCGATGAATCGACGACGGAGGGCAGGGAATACGATGGGGAACCGAGCACCGGCCACGACGGTGAGGCCGGCCGAGGAAACGGGTGTGGAGATGACCGAAACGGCACCAGAGACGCTGACCGGGGCCCAGAGCCTGGTCCGATCACTGGAACAGGCCGGCGTCGAAGTCATCTTCGGCATCCCCGGCGGGGCGATCCTGCCGGCCTACGACCCGCTGTTCGACTCCTCGATCCGCCACGTGCTCGTCCGTCACGAGCAGGGCGCCGGTCACGCGGCCCAGGGCTACGCGATGGCCACCGGCAAGGTCGGCGTCTGCATGGCGACCTCCGGGCCCGGCGCGACCAACCTCGTCACGGCGATCGCCGACGCCTACCTGGACTCCGTCCCGATCGTCGCGGTCACCGGGCAGGTCGCCAGCTCGGTCATCGGCTCGGACGCGTTCCAGGAGGCCGACATCCGCGGCATCACCATGCCGATCACCAAGCACAGCTACCTGGTGACCGACCCCGAGGAGATACCGCGAGTCATCGCCGAGGCCTTCCACATCGCGCTGTCCGGTCGTCCCGGCCCCGTCTTGGTCGACATCGCCAAGGACGCCCTGCAGGCCGAGACCACCTTCCAGTGGCCGCACGAGTTGGCGCTGCCCGGCTACCGACCGACCTCCCGCCCGCACAACAAGCAGGTGCGTGAGGCCGCCCGCCTGATCGCCGAGGCCGAGCGCCCCGTGCTCTACGTCGGCGGCGGCGTGATCAAGGCCGACGCGGCGGCCGAGCTCAAGATCCTGGCCGAGCTGACCCAGATCCCGGTCGTCACGACGCTCATGGCGCGCGGCGCGTTCCCCGACTCGCACGAGCTGCACCTGGGCATGCCTGGCATGCACGGCACGGTGGCCGCGGTCGCCGCGCTGCAGAAGTCCGACCTGCTCATCACCCTCGGCGCCCGCTTCGACGACCGCGTCACCGGCGAGCTCTCGTCGTTCGCGCCCGAGGCCAAGGTCATCCACGCCGACATCGACCCGGCGGAGATCAGCAAGAACCGTGTCGCCGACGTCCCGATCGTGGGCGACGCACGCGAGGTGATCGCCGACCTGATCCGTGCGCTGCAGAAGCAGGCGGACGAGGACGAGCTCGTCGGGGACTACTCGGCCTGGCGCCGCTACATCCTCAACGTCAAGCGCAAGTTCCCCGTCGCCTACGACAAGCCGACCCAGGGCATGGCGCCGCAGACCGTCATCGAGCGGATCAACGCGATCGCCGGCCCCGAGGCCATCTACACCTCCGGCGTCGGCCAGCACCAGATGTGGGCCGCCCACTTCATCGACTTCGAGCGCCCGCGGCAGTGGCTCAATTCCGGCGGCGCCGGAACGATGGGCTACGCGGTGCCCGCCGCGATGGGCGCCAAGGTCGCCGACCCCGACCGCGTGGTGTGGGCGATCGACGGCGACGGCTGCTTCCAGATGACCAACCAGGAGCTCGCCACGTGCGCCCTGGAGGGCATCCCGATCAAGGTCGCGGTCATCAACAACTCGTCGCTGGGCATGGTGCGCCAGTGGCAGACCCTCTTCTACGAGGGCCGCTACTCCAACACCGACCTCAACACCGGACCCGAGTCGATCGGCGCCCGTCGGATCCCCGACTTCGTCAAGCTGGTCGAGGCCTACGGCTGCGTGGGCCTGCGCTGCGAGAGCGAGGACGAGCTCGACGAGGTGATCTCGAAGGCCATGAGCATCGACGACGTTCCGGTCGTCATCGACTTCGTCGTCGAGCGCGACGCCATGGTCTGGCCGATGGTGGCCGCCGGCACCAGCAACGACGACATCAAGATCGCCCGCGACATGGCGCCCGACTGGGAAGAAGAGGACCTCTGATGCCCCAACACACCCTGAGCGTGCTCGTCGAGAACACCCCCGGCGTGCTGGCTCGCGTGTCGAGCCTGTTCATGCGCCGCCAGTTCAACATCGAGTCGCTCGCCGTCGGGCCGACCGAGATTCCCGAGATCTCCCGCATGACGATCGTCGTGAACGTCGAGGAGCTCCCGCTCGAACAGGTCACCAAGCAGCTCAACAAGCTCGTCAACGTGCTCAAGATCGTCGAGCTGGAATCCTTGAACGCCGTCGAGCGCGAGCTCATGCTGATCAAGGTCAAGGTCGACGCCCAGACGCGCGGTCAGGTCCTCGAGACCGTCCAGTTGTTCCGCGCCAAGGTCGTCGACGTCGCCCAGGACTCGGTCACGATCGAGGCCACCGGAGCGGCGGCGAAGCTGCAGGCGATGCTCAACGTGCTCGAGCCGTTCGGCATTCGCGAGATCGCCCAGTCCGGACGCGTCGCGATCGGCCGCGGCTCGCGGTCGATCACCGACCGCACGCTGCGCTCGGTGCCCGGCACGGCCGCCGGCTGACCCCACCCACGTCGGCGCGCCAGCGCCCATGAACCCCACAACCAAGGAGAACCGAGAATCGTGGCTGAACTGTTCTACGACGACGATGCCGACCTGAGCCTGATCCAGGGCAAGAACGTGGCCGTGATCGGCTACGGCAGCCAGGGTCACGCTCACGCCCTCAACCTGCGCGACTCCGGCGTCGACGTCCGCATCGGCCTGGCCGAGGGCAGCAAGAGCAAGCCGAAGGCGGAGGCCGAGGGCCTGCGCGTCCTCCCGGTCGCCGAGGCGGTCGAGGAGTCCGACGTCATTGTCATCCTCACGCCCGACCAGGTCCAGCGCCACGTGTACGCGGAGTCGATCGCTCCGCATCTGGCCACCGGCGACACCCTCGTCTTCGGCCACGGCTTCAACATCCGCTTCGGCTACATCAAGCCGGCCGAGGGCATCGACGTCATCATGGTCGCGCCCAAGGCCCCCGGCCACACGGTGCGTCGCGAGTTCGTCGCCGGTCGTGGCATCCCGGACATCATCGCCGTCGAGCAGGACGGCTCGGGTCAGGCCTGGGATCTGGCGCTGTCGTACGCCAAGGCCATCGGCGGCACCCGCGCCGGCGTCATCAAGACGACCTTCACCGAGGAGACCGAGACCGACCTGTTCGGCGAGCAGGCCGTGCTCTGCGGCGGCATGTCGCACCTGGTCCAGGCGGGCTTCGAGGTCCTCACCGAGGCGGGCTACCAGCCGGAGATCGCCTACTTCGAGGTCCTGCACGAGCTCAAGCTGATCGTCGACCTCATGTGGGAGGGCGGCATCGCCAAGCAACGATGGAGCATCTCCGACACCGCCGAGTACGGCGACTACGTCTCCGGTCCGCGCGTCATCGACGCCGGTGTCAAGGAGCGCATGAAGGAGGTTCTGGCCGACATCCGGTCCGGTGCCTTCGCCGAGCGCTTCATCGCCGACCAGGACAACGGCGCCAAGGAGTTCCTCGCACTGCGCGAGAAGGAGGCCGGCCACCCGATCGAGGCGACCGGCAAGGCGCTGCGCGCGCACTTCTCGTGGAAGCAGGTCGACGACGACTACACCGAGGGCAGCGCGGCGCGCTGACGCCGACCACTCTCACGCCGAGCGCGGCGTCCCGGCGACCTGAGGGTCGTCCCGGGGCGTCGCGCTCAGTGCTTGTGGGGGCGGGGGAGCAGGACCACCGGCACCGGGCTGTGACTGACGATCCGGGTCGCGGTCGACCCGATGAACACGCGCGCCACGGGTCCGTGCCTGCTGGAGCCGATGGCCAGCAGGTCGCCAGCGCGCCATCCGTACGCCTCCAGGGCCAGCGACCACCGCTCGCCGGTGCTCACCTGCACCGTGCTCACCTCGGTGCCCGGGGCCAGCTCGCGGACGCGGTCGGCGAGCCGCCGCTGGTGGTCGCCCACCATCTCGCGCCACGCCCGTGCGACCTCGAGGCTCGCGAACGTGGCGAAGGCACTCCGCGAGCCGCTGCGGACGGCGAACGTGACGATCTCCACCGGGACGCCGAGCCACCCGGCCAGATCGGCCACCGGCGCCGCCAAGGCCTCGTCCTCGACGGACGGGTCGACGGCGACCACGAGTCGCGAGATGCCCCCGAGGTGGCGACGGTAGCCGCGCGGTGCGATCGCGACGGGCCGGTCGGCGCTGTGCACGAGGCGATCATTGGTGCTGCCGAACGCGATCCGGCCGAGCGCGCTGTGGGACGCCGAGCCGGTGACGAGGAGTCGCGCGTGGGTCTGGCGGGTCTCGTCCAGCAGGGACTGCGGGACCGAGCGTGCGGTCTGCACCCGCGTCACGATCCGATGTCCGTCGAGGTGGCGGCGCGCCTGCTCGAGCGACTCGGTCGCCTGGGCCCGCACCTGGAGGCGCCACTCGTCGTCCACGCCGGCGTGGGCGTGCAGGGAGCCCCAGCAGTCCTGCACGACCGACACCACGACGATCTCGTCGCCAGTCGTATGGGCGAGGTCGGCGGCGAGGTCCAGGGGCGCGGTGCTGTGGGTGTCGCTCCCGAATCCGACGATGATGCTCATGCGCTCGCCTTCGTGTGCGTGTTCAGTCGCGAGTGTCGGTACCCGTAGGCGAAGTAGACGACGAAGCCGAGCACGAGCCACACGAGGAACCGCAGCCAGGTGTCGACCTTCAGGCTCGCCATCAGTCCGACGCACGAGAACACCGTCACCAGGGGCAGGATCGGCACCCACGGCGTGCGAAACGGTCGCTTCATCTCGGGCTGGGTCCGCCGCAGGACGATCACGGCCACGGCCACCACCACGAACGCGAACAGGGTGCCGATGCTCACCATCTCGGCCAGCACCGAGATCGGGATGAACCCGGCGAGCAGTGCGACCGCCACCACCGTGATGCCGGTCATCAGCACGGGCGTGCCCCACGTCGGGTGGATCCGGCGGAAGGCGTCCGGCAGCAGGCCGTCGCGCGCGAGGGCGAGGCCGATGCGTGGCATCGCGACGAGATCGACGAGGATCACCGAGGTCAGGCCCGCGACCGCGGCGATCCCGATCAGGATCCCGGCCCACTCCAGCCCGACCTGGTCGAACACGTCGGCGACGGCGTCGCCCTTCGACAGGTCGGAGTAGTGCACCATGCCCGTGATCACGAGGCAGACGCCGACGTACAGCGCGGTGCAGACGCCCAGTGTGCCCAGCAGCCCGAGCGGCATGTCGCGGGCGGGCTTGCGCGTCTCTTCGCCGAGATTGGCGACCGCCTCGAACCCGGAGTACGCGAAGAAGACGACGGCCGCGGCGACGAAGATGCCGGTGATGCCGAACGTCGCCGGCTCGATGCCGGTGACCCACTGCCACAGGGGCGAGTGCAGCCCGCTCTCCGAGCCGCCCGCGGGCGGCTTGGACTCGGGGATGAACGGCACGAGGTTGCCGGTCTTGACGTAGAAGGCGCCCACGGCGATCACGAACAGGCAGACCGCGACCTTCACCACGACCAGGCCGTTGGTGACCCAGGCCGACTCGCGGATGCCGATCATGGCCACCACGCCGAGCATCAGCACGATCCCCATCGCGCCGAGGTTCACGACCGACCCCTCCTCAGCGAACCATCGGTCGGGCAGCCCGAACACCCCGGCCAGGTAGCCGGACCAGCCGCGCGCCACGACGGCCGAGCCGAGGGCGAACTCGAGGATCAGGTCCCAGGCGATGATCCAGGCGAAGATCTCGCCGATCGTCGTGTAGCTGTACGTGTAGGAGCTCCCCGCGGTGGGGACGGCCGACGCGAGCTCGGCGTAGCAGAGTGCGGCGAGCAGGGCGACGGCGCCGGCGATGAGGAACGAGATCGTCACGGCCGGGCCGGCGTTGTCGTGGGCCTGCAGCCCGGTGAGCGTGAAGATGCCCGTGCCGATCACGATGCCGATGCCGAACCCGATCAGGTCGAGGGCCGACAGGTTCTGCTTCAGCCGCCCATGACCGGACTCCTCGCCGGTGTCGTCGTTCTGGTGGATGACGTCGTCGACGTCCTTCTTCCGCAGCAGGTCCATGACGCTCCTCGCCCGTCTCGGCCGGGACCCGGACGGGCGGCCTCTACAGACTCTGAGGCGAACCGCGCCCGCTCGCAACAGGAGCGTCAGGCGATGAGGTCGACGGCATCGGGATCACCCGGGGCGAGCGCGTGGCCGCTGCCCAGACGCGCCCACGCCCGGGCGAGGCGGGAGACCGCCTCCTCGACCCGCTCCGGCGGCAGGACGAGAGGGAGCCGCAGATGTCGCTCGCCGAGGGCGGGGTGCGTCGGGAAGAACCGCGGCCCGGGGGTGAGGGTCAGGCCCTCCTCCTGCGCGGCGATGCTCAGGGCCGAGCTGACCGCCTCGGGAAGCGTCGCCCACACTGAGAGGCCGCCGTCGGGGCGACTCAGCCGCCAGTCGGGCAGGCGGTCCTCGACGGCGGCGATGAGCGCGTCGCGACGCCGTCGCAGGTCGGCGGCACGACCCTCCGGCATGATCTCGCCGCGCTCGAGAGCCGTCGCGACGACGAGCTGGTCGAGCGCCGCGGTGCCGAGGTCGCGCAGCATGCGCTCCTGCACCAGCCGGGGCACCAGGGAGCGCGGGGCGCGGATCCAGCCGATCCGCAAGCCGCCCCACAGTGACTTGGCGGCCGAGCCGATGACGATCGCGCGCGGGTCGTGGACGGCGTACGGCTCCGGCACCGGGGCGCCGCCGATGCTCACGTCGCGCAGCGTCTCGTCGACGATCGTGGTGACGCCCGCGTTCGACAGCGTCCGCGCCACGGCACGGCGGTCCTGGGAGGACATCAGCGCACCCGTGGGGTTGTGGTGGTCCGCGACGATCAGGGCGGTCTGGACGGCCGGAGCGATCCGGGCGACGTCGTCGAGTGGCCACGGGGTCTCGCCGAGGGGGAGGGGCACGAGTCGCGCCCCGGCCCGCGTCAGCATGTCGAAGGCGTGCGGGTAGCCGCAGCTCTCCACCATGACTCGGTCCCCGGGCCGCACGAGGACCGCGATCAGCAGCGACAGCGCGCTCTGCGCCCCGGTGGTGACCACGATCTGCTCGGGGTCGGTGGGCAGGCCCTGCGCCGCGAACCGTGCGGCGAGACGCTCTCGCAGGAACGGCAGGCCGTCGGGCAGGTAGCCGTCGGTGGCGAGCACGGCCGGAAGGCTGCGCAGGGCGTGCTCGACGAGTCGGGCGAATCCCTCGGGCGCCTCGGTCGCCGCGGCGGTCAGGGCCAGGCCGTCCTCGCCGGCGGGACGACCGAGCATGCTGGTCGAGCCCGCGGCGCCGAGGGGCACCTCGACGACCGTCCCGGAGCCGTGCCGGGTGCGGGCGAGCCCCGTCTCGCGCAGCGTCTCGTAGGCGCGGGCGGTCGTGGTCCGACTCAGCCCGGTCGCCTCCGCGAGCGTCCGCTCGCTCGGAAGCCGGGTGCCGGTGGGGATGCGCCCGTCCATCACCGCCGCGCGGATCCGGTCCGCGAGCCGCCGGTAGGCCGGCCCGGACCCGGTGTCCCACGAGTCGATGATGACGGCCAATCGGTGCGCAGACAGCGGAGTGGGGCGCTCCATGCGGCCACTGTTTCACGATTGGCCATGGAACCCAAGGCCACTATGCCCGATGCTGGCACCATGATCTGGTGGATCCTTCTTCTCGGCCTCGCCGCATGACGCGCCGTCTCGTCCAGCTGTTCGTCGGCTTGGGCCTGTACGGCGCCACGATGGCGATGCTGGTGCGGTCGGGGCTGGGGCTGGATCCGTGGGACGTGTTCCACGAGGGCCTCGCCCATCACCTCCCGCTGACCTTCGGGCAGGTCGTCATCGCGGTCGGAGCCGCCGTGCTGCTGCTGTGGATCCCGCTGCGGCAGCGACCCGGGTTCGGCACGGTGGCGAACGTGATCGTGATCGGCCTGGCAGCCGACGCCACGCTCGCCGTCCTCCCACGGGCCGAGCATGCGGCGTTCGCGGTGACGCTGTTGGTCGCAGGCGTGGTCGGCAACGGCCTGGCCGGTGCGCTCTACGTCGGCGCGGGCCTGGGCCCCGGCCCACGCGACGGCCTGTGGACCGGCGTCGTCGCCCGCACCGGGCTGAGCGTCCGGCTCGTCCGCACCGTCCTGGAGGTCACCGTGGTCGTGGCCGGGTTCGCGCTCGGCGGCACAGTCGGTGCGGGGACGGTCCTCTACGCGCTGACGATCGGCCCGATCGTGCAGTTCTTCCTGCCGTGGTGCGAGGCTCGGCCTCGCGCGGTCGCGCCGGCGACGTCGTGACTCAGCGTCGGGTCGCGATGATGAGGCTCGCGTCGGGATCGATCAGCAGCTCGACCGCGGCGAAGCGCTCGTCGGTGAGCCACTGCTCGCGCACCGTGTCGACCTGACCGTCGACGATCGGCGGCCAGAAGGGGGACGGCACGAAGTCGTCCAGCACTGCGATGCCGCCCGCCTCCAGCAGGTCGGCCAGCACGTCGATGCTCTCCATCACCTCGCGGACGTCGACGAACAGGAGCGAGAACGGCGCGTACTGCTCCAGCACGGTCCAGTCTCCCGCCGTGACCTCGACGTTCTCGGCGTCGTGGAAGATCGCCGGGACGGCGCGCGTCAGATCGGGGTCGCGCTCGGCGGTGCCGATGCGGGCACCCTTGGGCGCCCCCCTGGAGCGCCTGGCCGAGCCGCCCCCGCAGCCGGTGCCGAGCTCGGCCAGGGTGCCCTGCCGGGACGCCGCCAAGGTCGCGAGGAGTCGACCGGTCTCGTTGCGGGTCGAGGTGATGAACCCGCGGCGTCGAGACAGGTCCAAGGCACGGGCGACCAGGTCGGGGACCTCGGCGGGAGCACTCATGGGACTCAGTGTTCCACGGCCTGACCGGGCCGGGGGAGCGACTCACCCACCGGAAGCCTTCGGGGTGAGCCTCCTGCTGGTGTATGCTCGGCGCCATGCGGAAGCAGCTCGTACTCATCGCTTGCCGCGGCAGGACCTCATAGGGCCAACACCTGCCGCGGAGTTTCGGCGTTGGCTCGACGACTCTGCCGCAGATGTTCTGGACCATGACCTGGTTCTCCTCCTCTGAAGGCTGACGACCCACCCGGTCGCAGCGCGTGGCCCCGCAGGGTCGCCGGATCCCGCCGAATCCCGCACCCCCACCACCGCCATGTTTCAGAGGAGCACCGTCATGTACGAACCGACCACCACCATCGAATGGGGCCCGGCACACCTGCGCGACGAGGCCGAGTTCGACGAGATCCCCGAAGACAACTGATGCTCGGATCGCGAGACCCGAGTTCCACCATCTGAGATGGTCGTCCTAGGATGAGATCCATGACCAGCACCTACTCGCTCGCGGTCGTCGCCGGTGACGGCATCGGCCCCGAGGTCACCGACCAGGCCCTGAAGGTTCTCGACGTGGTCGCCGCCGACGCCGGCCTGACGTTCGACCGGACCGCCTACGACCTGGGGGCGCGCCGCTGGCACGCCACGGGCGAGACCCTGCCCGACTCGGTCCTGGAGGAGATCCGCGGCCACGACGCCATCCTGCTCGGCGCGGTCGGCGACCCCTCCGTGCCGTCCGGCGTGCTCGAGCGGGGCCTGCTGCTGCGTCTGCGCTTCGAGCTGGACCACTACGTGAACCTGCGCCCGTCCAAGCTGTTCCCGGGCGTGCCGACCCCGCTGGCGAACCCCGGCGAGATCGACTTCGTCGTGGTCCGTGAGGGCACCGAGGGGCCGTACGTGGGCACCGGTGGCGCGATCCGCGTGTTCACGAAGCAACCGGGTCCGGATCGGGAAGGCAGCATCAAGCTCACGGCGGGCAACTACGGCCGCGCCGACCTGAGCGCGATGATCAATCTGCCGATCAGCG
>JAJUII010000198.1 GCA_029265505.1 Aeromicrobium choanae | reverse complement strand
GCGCCGGGCGTTCGACTGCTTGCCAACGCCTTGGTGGTACGCGACGACGTCCGCGTTCCGGATCAGCCGGGCGGCCTTGAGGGTGATCAGCTCCGGGTCGCCGGGTCCCACTCCGACGCCGAACAGCCGCCCGCTCACTCGCGCTCCTGTGCCAGGGCGTTGAGGGCGGAGGCGGCCATCGCCGAGCCGCCACGCCGACCGGTCACAGCAAGGTACGGGACCTCGATGCCCGAATCCGACGCGAGATCGATGAGCGCCTGCTTGGACTCCGCCGCGCCGATGAAGCCGACCGGGGTGCCGATGATCGCCGCTGGGCGCGGTGCGCCGTCGCGGAGCATCTCCAGCAGGTGGAACAGGGCCGTGGGCGCGTTGCCGAACGCCACGACGGCGCCCTCCAGACGCTCGGCCCACAGCGACACGGCGGCGGCCGAGCGGGTGGTCGACCAGGCACGGGCGAGGTCGGGAACCCGCCGGTCCCGCAGCAGACAGATCACGTCGTTGTCGCGGGGAAGCCGCGCCCGGGTCACGCCGGAGGCGACCATGTGGGCGTCGGTCAGGATCGGGGCGCCGGACTCCAGCGCGGAACGTGCCGAGGACACCAGGCCCGGGTGGATCACGAGGTCGCGCGCGAGGTCGGTCTGGCCGCACGCGTGGATCATCCGCACGGCGACTGTCTCGGCGTCCACGGGAATCGCCGACAGGTCGGCCTCCGCCCGGATGGCGGCGAACGAGTCGATGTAGATCTGCGCCCCGTCGGTCTCGTAGGCGTAGTGGCGCGTGGGTGGTGCGATGGTCACGTTACCTCCAGGTCTGGGACGATCAAGGTGCGCCAGGGCGTTACCACGACCTGTGGGGCGCCGAGGGCCAGGACGTCGTCCATCATGGGCCGGTCGAGACGCCCGTCCGGCACCTCCAGGTGCAGTGCGAAGTGGCCGTCGTCCTGGGCGATCCTGCCAATCGGTGGGGAATCGGCCGACGCCCGGGTGGCGTTGTCGCGCTCGTGCGTCGCGCCGATCAGGGCCGGCCCGGCCCCGGGCAACTCGTCCACGTGCCACGGCGAATCGGCCCGTGCCCCGGCCATTTCGAGGAACCGCCGGGCGAGGTCGACGAGGTGCTCGGCGGCCTGCCCGATCGGCACGACCGGCCCCCAGCCGTCACGTCCGGCGCGCACCTGCACCTCGTCCTGCGACACGGCGACGAGCCCGAGGTCGAGGTCGCGTCCTGCGACGTCGCCGCGTCCGTCGTCGAGGACGAACAGGAAGCGTCCGGCCAGTGCCGCGAGTACGGGATCGGCGCACAACAGCCGGTCCAGCGCGAGGACCACCGGTCGCAGGTCCGCGCGTCCGCCGGACCGACCGGTGAGCGGGGAGGCCATCACGTTGCGGATCCGCTCATGGGTTACCGACGGTATGAGGCCGGTGGCCATGACCGCGTCGACGACCGCATCGGACAGGCAGCCGTCCTCGTGCGCGATCGCGCGGACCTGCAGGTTTGCCCGCGACGTCAGGTGGACGGTCCCATCGCCGTAGGTTGTCGCCACGTCCAGCAGGCCCTGCAATGCCAGGGCGGAGAGCTGACCTCCCGGCACGCGGACGCGCACCAGCGCGCCGTCATCGGCGATCCACGGGCGCAGCAGACCGGGGCACAGATCACGCCGAGTTCGTTCTGTCACGCGGTCATGGTGCCACCTTGTGGAACGACGACCCCGACCCGCAGTGGGCGCTCGCGATCCTGCTATGGTGGGCTCGCCAGTCAAACTCAGCGATGAGCCAGGGAACCCGGTGAGACTCCGGGACTGACGCGCAGCGGTGAGGGTGACGGGCGGGGCACGACGCCACTGGACCATCCGGTCTGGGAAGGCGCCCCGCCCGGATGATCCCGAGTCCGAAGACCTACTGGCCCTCACGGCGACCGCCGTGCGGTCAACCGGGCTTCGCGAACGAGCCCCAGACCTCGAAGGATGACGCCTGTGCGCACCCCGATTCGCCGCCCTCTCGTCCTGCTTGTCGGCGCTGTGCTGACCCTCGGCGCCTGCGCCGGCAGCGACGCCGTCTCCTCCGACTCCGAGGCCGTCGTCGGCTACCCCCGCGAGTTGCAGAACTGCGGCCGCACCACCTCCGTGGTCGCTCCACCCGAGCGGATCGTGTCTCTGAACCAGGGCTCGACCGAGATTCTGCTCTCGCTCGGCCTCGCCGATCGGATGGTCGGCACGGCCACCTGGACCGACCCCGTCATGACGGGCCTCGAGGCCGGCAACGAGAAGGTCGAGCGCCTCGCCGACGGTGTCCCGTCGATGGAACGCGTCCTGCAAACCGAGCCCGACTTCGTCACCGCGTCCTTCGCCAGCACCCTCGGCAAGGGCGGTGTCGGGACGGCCGAGGCCTTCGAGAAGCTCGGCGTCGCCACCTACCTGTCCCCGGCCGAGTGCGAGGGCAAGGACAACGAGGGCGATGACGACGGCGCTCGCACCGACATACTCGAGATCGACACCATCTACCGCGAGATCGACGAGCTGGCTCAGTTGCTCGGCGTCGAGGTCGAGGGCGATCGCCTCATCGCGTCGCTGAAGGAGCGCGTGGCGGCCGCGTCACAGAAGGCGCCGAAGGACGAGGTCAGCGTCCTGTACTGGTTCGCCAACAGCGAGGCGCCGTACGTGGCCGGCTGCTGCGGCGGTCCCGGCATCATCACCCGGGCCCTCGGACTGAAGAACGTCTTCGACGACACCAAGGCCGAGTGGCCCCAAGTCGGTTGGGAGACGGTGGCCGACCGCGACCCCGACGTGCTCGTCATCGGCGATCTGACCCGCAAGAGCCAGACTGCCGAGACCGCGAAGGCCAAGATCGCATTCCTGGAGTCGAACCCCGTCACGCGTGAGATGACCGCTGTCAAGAACAAGCGCTACATCGCTCTCGCCGGCGCCGCCCTCAACCCGTCGATCCGCACCGTGGAAGGCCTCGAGCAGGTCGCCGACGCGCTGGCCGGCTTCGGCCTCTCGCAGTGACCTGCACCCGGCGCGCCTGGATCCTCGGCGCGACCGGCGTTGCGATCCTGGTCGTGTCGGTCTGTGTCGCGGTGACGATCGGACCGTCCGACGTCGGACCGCGGTCGGTCGTGTCGCTGGCATGGTCGAGGACCGTGGGCGGCGACTCGGGACTCAGCCGCATCCAGGAGGGCATCGTCTGGGACCTGAGGCTCCCGCGCACCTTGCTCGCCGCGGCGTGCGGAGCGGGCTTGGCCGTGTGCGGCGTCATCCTGCAGTCGCTGCTGCGCAACCCGCTGGCCGATCCGTTCGTGCTGGGTGTCTCGTCGGGTGCGTCGACCGGAGCCGTCTCGATCGTCGTCCTCGGCGTCGGGGCCGGCACGGTCGGACTGGCGACCGGCGCGTTCATCGGTGCGCTCGGCGCGTTCGTGCTGGTGCTGGTGCTCGCGGCCGCCGCGGGCGGCACGACCGACCGCGTCGTTCTCGCCGGCGTCGCCGCGACGCAGCTGTTCTCAGCCCTGACCTCGTTCATCGTCTTCACCGCGGCGGACGCCGAACAGACCCGCGGGGTCCTGTTCTGGTTGCTCGGATCGCTCGGCAGCGCATCATGGACGGACGTCCGGGTGGTCGGGTTGACCGTGGTGGTTGCCGTGCTGGCGTGCCTGGCCCTGGCATCGACCCTGGACGCCTTCGCCTTCGGGCAGGACAGTGCCGCGACGCTGGGTGTCGACGTCGCCCGGGCACGCACCCTGCTGCTGGTCCTCACGGCGCTGACCACGGCGGTGATCGTCAGCACGTCCGGCGCGATCGGCTTCGTCGGTCTCGTTCTGCCGCACGTCGCTCGAGCGATGGTTGGCGTGAACCACCGGCGGATGCTCCCGCTCGCCGCAATCAGCGGCAGCGTGTTCCTCGTGTGGGTCGACACCGCAGCACGCACCGTGATCCCTCCGCAGGAGCTTCCGGTCGGCGTCGCCACCGCCCTGCTGGGCGTCCCTGCCTTCGCGCTCGTCCTCCTGCGACGGAGGGTCCGAGTATGAACCTCACCGCCACGTGCGTGTCCTGGACCGTTCGCGACCGCGTCATCGTCGACGGGGTCAGCATCGAAGCCCGTCCGGGCTCCATGGTCGGCCTGCTCGGCCCCAATGGATCAGGCAAATCGAGCCTCCTGCGGCTGCTGGCGGGGTTACGCGCTCCCAGCGCCGGCGTGATCCGGCTCGGGGACGACGACCTCGCGAGCCTGCGGCGTCGCCACATCGCACAGCGGGTCGGCGTCGTGGAGCAGGAATCGGCCACCGACACCGATCCGCTCGTGCGCGACGTCATCGAACTCGGCCGCATCCCACACCGGCGCTCCTGGCAGCCGGCCGGACGCCAGGACGTCGAGGCCGTGCACCGTGCCGCAGCAGCGACCGGGGTGCTGGACCGGCTCGAGCAGCCCTATTCGACCCTGTCCGGAGGGGAGCGCCAGCGCGTGCAGATCG
>JAJUII010000008.1 GCA_029265505.1 Aeromicrobium choanae | reverse complement strand
GGGGCCGCGCTCGCCGCCGGCTCCGTCTGGGTCGCGGCGGCCCTGTCGGTCCTCGCGCCGCTGGCCTGGGTCGTGCGCAGCCGGTTCGACCTGCGGGAGCAGGCGACCGCCCTGCGTGAGATTCGGCGGACGGCGGTGTCCGTCGGCGTCGACCCCGTGCCGTCCTCGTCGCCGGTGGCTTGGTTCTGGATCCTCGCGGTGCTTCTGCTCGCGGGGCTCGTCGCTGCCGTGCTGCGATCGGTCCGGCGCGGACGCGGGGAGCGCGTCACCGTGCTCGTGCTGGTGCTCGCCACGGCCGTCGCGGCCGTGGCGTGGCTGACCGACCTGCACGTCCTCGGCCGGTGGTGGCTTGTGGGGGTGGGCATGGTCGCCGCCGTCGTGCCGGTGCCGGCGTCGGGCAGGCCCGCGCGTCTCGTCGCCCGGCTGAGCGCCGCGATGCTGCTCGTGCTCGTCGCCCTGGGCCCCGACGGGCGCGCCGGAGTGGTGCTGGGCGCCACGCTCGCCGTCGTGCTCGTCGTGACGATGCGCGACGCGGACCCGCCGGCCGTGGTCGAGCCGAGCGCGCTGGTCGCCTGGGCGGCCTTCTGGTGGATCGCCCCGCTGCTCGCCGTCGCCCCGGCGGTGATCGAGCGCGAGCCGGGCCTGCGAGATCGGCTCGCGCTGCTCGCCGTCGCGGTGCTCGTCGGGGCGGTCACGGTGGGGGTGCTCGCACTGCTGCGGCGCCGCGGCGGCGCGGTCGGGCCGATCGTGCTGCTGGCCGCGTCGCTGGTCGCCACCGTGATCGTGGTCCGTCCCGCCCTGGAGCGCGTGGAGGCCGTCGAGGCCGACGTCTCCCGGGTCGAGCGGGCCCTGCTGGACGAGTTCCCGGACTGCTACGGCGCGGCGACGATGCTCGCCCTGCTCGACGGCGAGACCTGCGACAACCCCGAGCTGGAGGGGACGATCAACCGCGAGCCGGACTCGCCGGTCCCCGACTACGAGCCCTTCTCGGAGTGCTGGTCGCAGCCGCACGAGACGGAGCTCAACCTGTGCCGGAGGGGCGGGCCCGAGGACGCCCCCCGGGTGCTCGTGCTCGGCGACTCGCATGCGCGCGTGCTGATCGGCGCATTCGACCGGCTCGCCGATCACGGAGTCATCTCGCTCGCGGCCGCGACGAAGGCCAGCTGCGGATGGAGCGCCCGCAGCATCGAGACCCCCAACGACCCGCCACGGTCCCCGGCGTGCGACCGCTGGCGCGATGGCATCGCCACGTGGCTGGAGCGCCACGGCGACGACGTCGACCTGATCGTCACGACCGCCTACACCCGTCGGATGGCCGGTCCGCGACCCGAGAAGGTCCAAGGTCTCGTCGACGTGTGGGAGCCGGTCGTCCGCTCGGGCATCCCGGTCATCGCGATCACCGACAATCCGTCGCTCCCCGAGGACACCGATCCGTGCCTGGCGAGGTCCGACGGACAGTGGTCGCGCTGCGACGTGCGGCGTGCGGAGCTGCCGCGCCGCTTCGACGCGCACCGGGTGGCCGCGGCCCGGGTCGACGGCGCCCACCTGGTCGACACGCGACCGATGTTCTGCCGCCGGGGGGTGTGCCCGGCCGTGATCGGGGGCGTCAGTGTCTACCGCGATCACAACCACGTCTCGGCGACGTACGCCGCGACGATGGCGGCGTTCCTGCACCGGGAGATCCTCTGGACGGGCGTGCTGCATCCGGCCGAGGAGTGAGCCGGAGTCGGCCGAGTCCGCGACGAGTGCACGGCACCGGCCTACATTGGAGGGGTGAACGTGCCGCAGACGGGATCGATGGTGGCGCTGTCCACCTCGTCGGTCTACCCCGCGGGGACGGCGGAGGGCTTCGCCAGCGCCGCTCGCCTCGGATACGACGGGGTCGAGGTGATGGTCGGGCTCGACGAGGTCAGCGCGGACACCACCGCGATCAAGGCGCTGGCGCGCTCCCACGACGTCCCGGTGGTCTCGATCCACGCACCGTGCCTGCTCGTCACGCAGCGCGTGTGGGGGAACGACCCGTGGGACAAGCTGCACCGCAGCGCCGAGATGGCGCTCGACGTCGGTGCCGACACCGTGGTGGTCCACCCGCCCTTCCGGTGGCAGCGGCAGTACGCCCGCGGATTCGTCGAGGGGATCGCCCGGCTGGAGGAGGAGTACGACGTCGCCTTCGCGGTCGAGAACATGTATCCCTGGCGCTCGGGCAAGCGGGAGTTCCAGGCCTACGCCCCCGGCTGGGATCCGGTGCCCCACGAGTACGAGCACGTCACGGTGGACTTCTCCCACGCCGCGACCTCGCGGATCGACACGCTCCAGCTCCTGCGCGACCTGGGCGGACGGCTGGCGCACGTCCACCTGGCGGACGGCTCGGGATCGATGAAGGACGAGCATCTGATCCCCGGGAGGGGAAGTCAGGGCTGCGACGTGCTGCTCGGTCATCTGGCCGACGCCGGCTTCACCGGACATGTGGTGGTCGAGGTCAACACCCGCAAGTCCGACGACCGGGACGCCGACCTGCTCGAGGCGCTCGCCTTTGCGCGGCTGCACCTCGCGCCGACTCCGGTCTGAGCGCGCTCACCGTCCGCCGTGTCCGCCCCAGCGGGTGGCCAGCACGGAGCCCACGAGGAGCTGGAGCTGGTGGTAGAACATCAGCGGCAGGATCATCAGCGGGAACGTCGTGGCCGTGAACAGCACACTCGCCATCGGCAGGCCCGCGGCGAGTGACTTGTTGGTTCCGCAGAAGTAGACGGCGATGCGGGCGCCGCGGTCGAAGCCCCGTCCGGCCGCCCAGCAGACCACGGACGCGACCGCGAGCAGGGCCACGCACACGCCCGCCACCACGAGTGCATCGGTCCATCGCAGGCCACTCCAGAGGTCGGCGTTGGTGCCTTGGCTGAAGCCGGAGTAGACGACCAGGAGCACGGTCGAGCGGTCGAACCTGCGCAGGCCGCGGTCGTGACGCACCAGCCAGGGTCGCAGCCAGCGACGCGACAGTTGGCCGAGCACGAACGGCAGCAGGAGCAGACCGAAGATCCGCAGGACCGCCGAGGCGTCCACGTGGGCGTTCGCGCCCAGCAGGAGCCCGACGAGCAGCGGCGTGAGGAACACGCCCAGCAGGCTCGACAGGGAGGCCGCCACGACCGCCACCGCGCGATCGCCGCCGGCGATGGAGGTGAACGCGACCGAGGACTGCACCGTCGACGGCACGACGCACAGGAAGAGCAGGGCCGCGACCAGCTCCTGCGAGACGACCGACGGCGCCAGTGGCGTCGTCGCCAGACCGAGCAGGGGGAACAGCACGAACGTCGCGGAGACGATCACCAGGTGGACCCGCCACACCCGGACGCCGTTCCAGACCTCGTGGGTCGACAGTCGCGCGCCGTAGAGGAAGAACAGCGCGAAGATCCCGACCTGCACGAGCGTCGTGACGACGGGCAGCGCGGCCCCGTGAGCAGGCGCCACGACGCCGAGACCGGCGAGCGCCAGGATCATCACGATGAACGGGTCGATGCGCACCGGCCCACGATAGGGCGCGGCGAGGACGCAGGCGGCGTCGGTCGGTGTGACGAAGCCAACTACCCTCGGTCCTATGAGGATCGCAGTCGTCGGAGGCGGCGTCATGGGTGGCACCCTCGCTGCGGCGATGGTGGGAGCGGGTCACGACGACCTCGTCGTGATCGAGAAGGCCGAGCAGCGTCGGTCCGAGCTGCGCGACCGCGGCTTCGAGGTGTCGGAGCGGATCGAGGACGTCGGCGGCGCCGCGGTGATCCTGCTGGTGACCAAGCCGCAGGACGTGCCTGCCGTCCTGGTCGACCTCGCACCCCACGTGGGTCCGCGGTCCACCGTGGTCTCCCTCGCGGCGGGAGTCCGCACCGCCACGATCGAGCGGGCGCTGCCCGACGGGGTCGCCGTCGTGCGGGCGATGCCGAACACGCCCGCGCTGATCGGGGAGGGCATGTTCGGCGTCTCGCCGGGTTCACGCGTGCCCCGCGAGCGTCTGGACGTCGTCGTGGAGCTGCTGTCCAGCGGCGGCGAGGTGCTCGTGGTGGACGAGTCGAAGCAGGACGCCGTGACCGCCGTCTCCGGTTCCGGTCCGGCCTACGTGTTCCACCTCGCCGAGCACATGATCGCGGCGGGCGTCGAGGCCGGTCTGGAGCCGGACGAGGCGCACACGCTCGCGGTGCGCACGCTGGTGGGTGCGGCGCGCCTGCTGGAGCGGTCCGACGATCCGCCCGCCGAGCTGCGCCGCCGGGTCACCTCGCCGAACGGCACGACCCATGCGGCGATCACGACCTTCGAGGAGCGCGGCGTGGGCGAGGGGATCCGAGCCGGCGTCCTGGCGGCCGCAGCGCGCTCCGAAGAGCTGGGGAGCTGACGATGGACGACCGCGCAGCCGTCGTGTTCGACGAGCGCCTGACCGACTACGACTTCGGTCCCTCGCATCCGATGGCGCCGGTGCGGGTCAAGCTGACCATGCAGCTCGCCGAGCAGCTCGGCGTGCTGGAGGAACTGGACGTCGTCGCCGCGCGCCCGGCGAGTGACTCGGAGCTGCTGAGCGTGCACACCGCGGACTACGTCGAGCGGGTCGCCAAGCTCAGCCGGCACCCGATCCACACCGACACGGCCCACGGTCTGGGAACCGAGGACAATCCCGTCTTCGAGGGCATGCACGAGGCCAGTGCGCTCATCGCCGGTGCGAGTCTGGAGGCCGCGCGGCTGGTCTGGACCGGCGAGCGGAAGCGGGCGATCAACGTCTCCGGGGGCCTGCACCACGCGATGCCGGGCCGGGCCAGCGGGTTCTGCGTCTACAACGACGTCGCGATCGCCATCCAGTGGATGCTCGACCACGGCGCGACCAAGATCGTCTACATCGACGTCGACGCTCACCACGGCGACGGGGTGCAGGCGATCTTCTACCACGACCCGCGGGTGCTGACGATCTCGTTGCACGAGTCGCCGCAGACGCTGTTCCCCGGGACCGGCTACTCGACCGAGGTCGGCGCCCAGGGCGCCGAGGGGTCGGCGGTGAACGTCCCGCTCCCGCCGGGCACGTCCGATGCGGGCTGGTTGCGCGCCTTTCACGCGGTCGTGCCACCGCTGGTGCGTGAGTTCGGGCCCGAGATCATCGTCAGCCAGCACGGCTGCGACTCGCACATGGACGATCCACTGACCAATCTCATGCTCAGCGTGGACGGTCAGCGCGCGTCCTATCTGGCGGTGCGCGATCTGGCCGAGGAGGTCACCGGCGGGCGGTGGATCGCCGCGGGCGGTGGAGGCTACGCGGTGGTGGACGTGGTGCCCCGTGCGTGGGCGCACCTGTTGTCGATCGTCGCGCAGAACCCGCTCCCGCCGGAGACCGAGACGCCCGAGGCGTGGCGGCACGCCGTCGAGCGACTGCGTGGCCAGCCGGCGCCGAGCCGGATGACCGACGGTCGGCGCGCGATCTACCGTCCGTGGGAGGAGGGCTACGACCCCGCGTCGTGGCTCGACCGCTCGATCCAGGCCACCCGGATGGAGACGTTCCCCCTCAACGGGCTCGATCCCACCTATTGAGCTCTCGTCCATCGCGTGTCGGCCCGAAAATCTTTTCCCTCGAACGACGCGGATTATCGTCCTTGCGCACGGTACTGTAACCCACAGTTTCATTTTTCCCGTTCACAGAAGCCTCATATGCCACTACGCTTCCACCAAGCACGCGCGCTCACTCTCCGGTGGGGAAGCCGGAGAGCGCGCGTGCCCTGGGAGGATGGTGTGAACATGACTGAGGGAATCCGCTTCATGACCGTCGCCGAGGTCGCGGACCAGATCCGCGTCTCGAAGATGACGGTGTACCGGCTCGTGCACTCCGGGGAGCTCGAGGCCGTGCGCGTCGGTCGTTCCTTCCGCGTGCCCGAGCACGCTGTCGAGGAACTGCTGAACAAGTCGTTCTACCAGGCGGGCTGAGTCGCCGGCTCGGTCGAGCCGTCCGGCGCGACCGAGCCGACGAAGCGGCGACGCCCCGCGTGTGCGCATGACAGGCACGATCGCCTACTGTTGGTCTGTCCTGCCCCAGTCCAGATCGAGGTGAGTCGTGGGATCTGTCATCAAGAAGCGCCGTAAGCGGATGTCGAAGAAGAAGCACCGCAAGATGCTCAAGCGCACGCGAGTGCAGCGCCGCAAACTGGGCAAGTGACCCATGGCCCAGGTCGTCCTCGTCACGGGCGCGGCCGCTCCGGGGGTGGCACTCGCCGCCCGGAGGATCGCCGAGGCGCCTGACGACAAGGTGGTGGCCGTCGACACGACGCTGCCCAGCGACGATCTCGGGTCTGTCAAGTTCGTGCGTGCGGACATTCGCACGCCCGTCATCTCCAAGGTGCTGGCGGTGGAGGACGTCGACACCGTCGCCCACATGGACCTCGCGCCGATGCGTGCGCGGGGCTCCGGCAGCGCCACCAAGGAGATCAACGTCATCGGCACGATGCAGGTGCTCGCGGCGTGTCAGCGCTCCGACACCGTGCGTCGTGTCGTCCTCGGCAGCAGCTCGGCCGTGTACGGCTCCTCGCCGCGGGACCCTGCCGTCTTCAAGGAGTCGGACACGGCCCGCGGCGGCACCGCGTCGGGCTTCGCCAAGGACATCGTCGAGGTCGAGGGCTACACCCGGGGCTTCGCGCGTCGCCGACCGGACGTCTGCGTGACGACGCTGCGCATGGCCCAGTGGCTGTCGCCGCACTTCCCGACCGTGCTGGGCTCCTACTTCGCCAACCCGGTCCTGCCGGTGCCGATGGGCTTCGACGCCCGGCTGCAGTTCCTGCATCCGCAGGATGCGATCGAGGTCATCGCCCGCGCCGCCACCGAGGACCATCCGGGCACGTTCAACGTCGCCGGCGACGGCGTCATCATGCTGAGCCAGGCCGCCCGGATCCTGGGCAAGCCGACGCTCCCGCTGCCGCCGATCGGCTTCGGTGCGATTCTGCGTCGCACCTCGCACTACATGGGATCGGACGTCTCGCCGGGCGTCCATCGCCTGCTCACGTACGGGCGGGTGCTCGACACCACGGCCCTGCGCGAGATCTTCGGGTACACGCCGCAGCACTCGACCCACGAGACCTTCGAGTGGTTCGCCGAGCGACTGCGACCGGGACTGCTGCACGTGCTGGGGGTGACCGGGTGAAGGACGACCTCAAGGGCATCGGCACCTCAGGCCGACCGGGTCGCGGGAGCAAGGCCGGATCGCCGTCGCAGGCCGCGCGCTCGCTGGCCGGCGGGGCGGGCCGTGCCAGGGGCGCTAGGAAGGCCGACGCCCCCATCGATGCTCGCCGCCCCGACCCGGTCGAGACCGACGAGGCCGCCGCGCGGCGCCACCTGCGCGCCGTGGACGAGGACGAGGCCCCGAACCGGGAGGAGCCACCGCAGGAGGCGACTGCGGACATCGATCCGGAGGACGTCGCCGCGGCGTTCGCCGAGGGCGCCCAGCGGCTCATGGGCACCGACTGGCAGGCCACCGTGTCCGCCGTGGTCGGCCAATTGCGTCGTCGTCTGGCGGGCAACTACCAGGTCGACGAGTTCGGACTCGACCCCGAGGTGCTCGATCTGCTCGCGCTGCTCGTCGAGCCGCTGGCCGAGTCGTGGTTCCGGCTCCAGGTCCGCGGCATCGAGAACATCCCGGCCGAGGGCGGAGCCCTGCTGGTCGCCAACCACTCCGGGACGATCCCGGTCGACGGCCTGATCACTGGGTACGCGGTCCGCAAGTACGCGGGCCGGGCGATCCGCCCCCTCGGCGCCGATCTGGTCTTCCGGCTGCCGTACGTCGGTCAGGTGGCGCGCAAGATGGGCGCCACGCTCGCCTGCGCCGAGGATGCCGAGCGCCTGCTGACCACCGGCGAACTGGCGGCCGTCTGGCCCGAGGGGTTCAAGGGGATCGGCAAGCCGTTCAGCGAGCGCTACAAGCTGCAGCGCTTCGGCCGGGGCGGATTCGTCTCCTCGGCGATGCGGGCGCAGGTGCCGATCATCCCGGTCTCGATCGTGGGTGCGGAGGAGATCTACCCGCTGATCGGGAACATCCCGTCACTGGCGCGCCTGCTCGGCCTGCCGTACATCCCGATCACGCCGTTCTTCCCGCTGCTCGGGCCGCTGGGACTGATTCCGCTGCCGAGCAAGTGGATCATCGAGTTCGGCGAGCCGATCCGCACCGACGCGTACCCGCCCGAGGCCGCCGACGACCCGATGCTGTTGTTCAACGTCACCGACCAGGTGCGCGAGACGATCCAGCAGACGCTGTACAACCTGCTCGTCGAACGCGGCAATCCGTTCGTTTGAGCGCGTCCGCCGGACCGTCCCGAGCCGTCAGCGGCGGGCTTGCAACCTCGTCAGCAGCTGGTCACCCTCGATGTCGAGGTTCGGCAGCAGGCGGTCCAGCCACGCCGGCAGACGCCAGGCCCGGTCGCCGAACACCGCCATCAGCGCCGGCACCAAGGTCATCCGCACCAAGAAGGCGTCGATCGCGATCGCGATCGCCAGAGCGAAGCCGATCTGCTTGATCATCGGATCGCCGTTGAAGATGAAGCCGGCGAACACCGACGTCATGATGACCGCCGCCGCCACGACGACGCGGCTGGAGTGGCTGAACCCGTCGACGACCGACTCGCGGCCCGGGTGGCCGTGCACCCACGACTCACGCATCGACGACACCAGGAAGACCTGGTAGTCCATCGCCAGGCCGTAGGCGATGCCAGTGACCAGGATCGGCAGCATGGCCATCACCGGCCCGGTCGAGTCCAGGCCGAACAGCTGGTTCAGCCAGCCCCACTGGAACACGGCGGTGGTTGCGCCGAGCGTCGCCAGGATCGTCAGCAGGAAGCCCACGGTGGCCTTGACCGGAACGATGATCGATCGGAAGACCAGGGTCAGCACGACCAGCGAGAGCACCACGACGATGCCCAGGTAGATCGGCATGACGTCGGACATCTTCTCGGCGATGTCGATGCCCATCGCGGTCTGACCGGTGACGCCCAGATCCACGCCGAACCGTTCGGCGTACCCGTCGGCCTGGCCGCGCAGCGTGTGGACGAGCTCCTCGGTCGACTCGGACGTCGGACCACCGGTGGGGATCACCTGGACGAGCACCGTGCGGCCGTCCTCGCTCATCCCCGAGGCGGTCGCCGAGGCCACACCCTCGGTCTGCGACAGGTCCGCGATCACGGCTCCGGCGGCCTGCTCGGGAACCGGCTGGTCGTCCCGCGACGACAGCACGGTCAGCAGCGGGCCGTTCAGTCCCTCGCCGAAGGCCTCGCTGACGGCCTCGTAGGCCGCGCGCTGGTCCGTGCCCTCGTTGTAGTTCTGGCCGGACGGCAGACCCAGTCGCATGTCGGCGGCCGGGATCGCGACGACCAAGGTGGCCACCACGACGATCGCGGCGGCGACCCAGCGGTTCTTGGCGACCGCACCGGCCCAGCGGCGGGCGGTGGCGTGGTCGTCGCCGTTCGCGGCCTTCTCGGTGAACCGCGCCCGGGCCTTGTCCGAGACGATTCGCTCGCCCACGAGACCCAGCAGGGCCGGCAGGCCGGTCAGGGCCACCAGCACGGCGACCGCGACCGTTCCGGCGGCGATCAGTGCCATCACGGTCAGCAGACTGATCCCGATCACCGTCAGAGCGGCCAGCGCGATGATGACGGTCGTGCCGGCGAAGAAGACCGCGCTTCCCGCCGTGCCCACGGCGCGGCCGGTCGCCTCGTGCGCGCTGAGGCCCTCGCGCATGATGAGGCGCCGCTGGCGGTTGACGATGAACAGCGCGTAGTCGATGCCCACCGCGAGGCCGAGCATCAGGCCCAGCACGATGCTCATCGATCCGAGGTCGTAGAAGTGGCCCAGCGCGTAGGCGCCGCCCACGCCCACGCCGACACCGAGCAGTGCGGTCACCAGCGGCAGCCCGGCGGCGATGAGCGAGCCGAGCACGAGGAACAGCACGACCGCGGCCACCACGATGCCGACGGCCTCGCCGACGCCGGCGATCTCGGGCATCTCCTGCAGTGTGGAGCCGGGCAGGACCTCCACGCCGGCGTCGGCCACCGGCGCCGCGGCCTCGTCGAGCAGTGCGTCGATCGCTCCGGTCGGCAGCTCGATGACGTAGCCGTGGAACTGGAACTGCAGCATCGCGACGGTGCCGTCGGCCGAGATCGTCACGCCAGGCACCGGGTGACCGCCGACGGCGAACGGCACGGGCTGGTCGAGCGTCCGGCCGGCGCGCACGGCGGCGGCCGCGGCCTCGGCGGCCTGCACCATCTCGGCGGCCTGGGCCTGGGCGGCCGGATCGTCGGCCGAGCCGGCGAGCTCGGCGGGATCGACGACCTCGTCGTCGGCGTAGATCGACTGCACCGACTGGCCGAGGGCGCCGGCCAGCGGCTCGTCGAAGAACGTCGAGCCCTCGGGTGCCCGGTAGATGATCTGGCCGGAGTCACCGGCGGCTGCGGGCATCTCGCGCTCCAGCCGGTCGATGATGCGCATCGACTCGACACCGTCGATCGTCACCTCGTTGCTGACCTTCGGTGCGTTGACCGCGACCGAGCCGAGGATGACGGCGAGCAGCACGAGCCAGGCGCCCAGGAAGCGGAAGGGATGCGCGAAGGCGGACTTGCCCCAGCGGTACAGGAGAGTGGACACGAAAGTTCCTCACGAACTGATAGGCGACTCTCACATCGTAGAATGGGGGTCCTGAACACCCAACGGGGAGGCGGGGAGATGTATGTCACGCAGGCGTGACTCGCGGGCCAACGCCGAGCGCATCCTGCAGGCCGTGCGCCGGTTGTGGGTCGCCGACGCCTCGCCCTCGATGGAGGAGATCGCTCAGGAGGCCGGGGTCGGCGTCGCGACCGTGTACCGCCACTTCCCGAACCGGGCCGCGCTCGAGCGGGCCGCCTTCGGCCGGATCTTCGCCGAGGAGCTGCTCCCGCTCGTGGAGGGCGCGCAGGCCCGGGACGCCGACCTGTTGGAGGTCGCGGCCCGCTTCGTCGAGGTGGTGAGCCGCTATTCGCCGGTGCTCGGCGAGGTGGGCGTCACCCACGTCACCGAGGAGGCCCTGGGCGACCTCGCCGAGCCGTTCGTCCGGCTGCTGCGTCAAGGCCAGGAGTCCGGGGTGCTGCGCCGCGACCTCGAGCCGGTGGACATCTACTGGCTGCTGCGGATGTTCGTGCTCGGGCTGAACTCACCGATCGCCTCGCCGACCGTGCGCCGCCGCTACCTGGCGATGCTCATGCCCGCCCTGACCGCCGGCGCCGAGGGACCCCTCCCGGCCCTGGACGAGGGTGACTACGAGCGCCTCGCGGTGCCGCCGGAGCGGCGTCGGCCCCCGATCGAAACCGACTGACTCAGGGTTGGCGCAGCCGTCGCGCGGCGTACCAGGCCGCGGAGCCGACCGCGCCGACCAGCGCCGCCCGGGTGCCGGCCGACAGGATCTTCCGCCCGGTCCGGTAGTCGCGGATCTGCCAGCCCTGCGCCTTGGCGTGGGCGCGCAGGGCCGCGTCCGGGTTGACCGCGCAGGGGTGTCCGACCAGGGACAGCATCGGGATGTCGTTGGCCGAGTCCGAGTAGGCGTGACAGCGCGCCAGGTCCAGCCCCTCCGCCGCGGCCAGGGCCCGCACCGCGACGGCCTTGCTCTCGCCGTGCAGCATCTCGCCGACGAGCCGGCCGGTGTAGACCCCGTCGACGTGCTCGGCGACCGTGCCCAGCGCGCCGGTCAGGCCCAGGCGTCGGGCGATGACCCGTGCGATCTCGATCGGCGCGGCCGTCACGAGCCACACCCGGTGGCCGCGGTCGAGGTGCCACTGGGCCATGGCGCGGGTGCCGGGCCAGATCTTGCGGGCCATGTACTCGTCGAAGACCTCCTCGCCGATGGCCTCCAGCTCGCTGACCTCGTGACCGGCGATGAACTGCAGGGCCGCGTTGCGGGCGTCCTCGATGTGTGCCGGATCCTCGACGCCGACGTAGCGGAAGTACGCCTGCTGCCAAGCGGCCTTGGCGATGTCGCGGGTGCGGAAGAACTTGCGGCGGTGCAGGCCGCGGGCCAGCAGGAAGATCGACGCTCCCTGCATGATCGTGTTGTCGACGTCGAAGAACGCGGCCACCTGCGGATCGGCCGGCTGCTCCAGCGCCCGCTCGACCTCGGCCGAGGCCGCGGCGGCCTGCCCCGCGAGGATCGAGCGCGACTGCAGGTTCGGGGGCAGATCAGCCGGGGTGCGCGGCGACATGGCGAACACTGTAACGGCGAAAAGCGGTCGGCCCCTGTGGTTGACTCTCGCCATGGCCGTCAACGTGAGTGACGATCTGCGAGATGCCGCGCGCCGCGATCCCGAGGGGATCGCGTTGATCGAGCCGCGCTCGGGTCGCCGAGTGACCTGGGCGCAGTTCGACCAGTGGGCCGATCGGGTCGCCCAGACGCTCGTGGGTCGGGGAGTCCTGGCCGGGCAGCGCGTGGCTCTCGTGATGGCGAACGGCATCGACCTGGCCGTCGCGTACTACGGCATCCTGCGAGGCGGTCAGGTCGTGGTGCCGATCAACCCGAGGGCGACGCCCCGCGAGATCTCCCGCATGGTCGAGGCCTGCGCCCCGCGCTTGGTGGTGGCCGACGCGCAGTCGATCACCCAGGTCCGGGAGGCCGACACCGGCGATTCGGTCATCGTCGTCCATCGCGCCGCCCCCGAGGAGGGCGAGCTGCGCTTCGCCGAACTGCTCGAGCAGGCCGTCGACGCGCCTCCCGCGGCGCCGCAGGACCCGGAGTCCCTGGCCGTGGTGCTGTTCACGTCCGGGGCGACCGGACTGCCTCGCGGCGTGATGCTCACCCACCGGGCGCTGGCCGCCGACGTGGACCAGCTGCTCGCCGTCGAGCCGCCCGTGCTGACCGCCGACGACATGGTGCTGGGCCTGCTGCCGATGTTCCACGTCTACGGACTCAACTGCGTGCTGTCGTTGTCGGTGCGCGTCGGCGCGACCGTGGTGCTGGTCGAGGAGTTCGACCCGTCCGCCCTGCTCGCCCAGATCCGCGACCTGGGGATCACTTACCTTCCTGTGGCGCCGCCGGTCATCGCTGCGTGGGCCGACCTCGACGGGCTGCGCGAGTCGCTCGCCCACGTCCGGCTCATCGTCTCGGGCGCCTTGGCGCTCGACCCGGAGCTGGCGCAGCGATTCGCCGAGCGCTCCGGCCTCCCGGTCGAGCAGGGCTACGGGCTCACCGAGACCGCGCCGGTGCTCACCATGACGATCGGCGACGGGCGCGCGCCCGGAGAGCTGCCCCCGGAGGGCTCGGTCGGTCGGCCGCTCCCCGGGGTGGAGATCGAGCTGCGCGACGTGCTCGGCCAGCCCGCCACCCCGGGCGACCCGGCGCAGATCTGGGTCCGAGGCGACAACCTGTTCTCCGGGTACTGGCCCGACGGCGCCGACGGTCCGGACGAGGACGGCTGGTGGGCGACCGGTGACATCGGCCTGCTGGACGCGGACGGGAACCTGACCCTGGTCGATCGTCTGCGCGAGACGATCACGGTGTCCGGCTTCAACGTCTACCCCTCCGAGGTCGAGGAGGCGATCGCCGACGCACCCGGCGTGGCCGCCGTGGCCGTCGTGGGCGTGCCCGACGAACGCGTCGGAGAGGCCGTGGTCGCCTTCGTGGTGCCGGACGATCCCGACGCCGACTCGGCCGTGATCGAGGCCGCGGTCCGCGAGGTGGCCGAGCAGAGGCTGGCGCGGTTCAAGGTGCCGTCGCGGATCCTCGTCGTCGCGGCCCTGCCGCACTCGCCCACCGGGAAGGTCGCCAAGGGGCGACTGCGCGCACTGGCCCGAGCGGAGGAGGCATGACGATTCCGCACGCCGAGGACGCCCGGGTGGTTGTGTACTCGCGCGCCGGCTGTCATCTGTGCGAGGCGGCCGCGCGGACCGTCGCCGAGGTCGTCGCCGAGACCGGTGACGACTGGGCGCGGATCGACATCGACGCCGACCCACGACTGCGGGAAGCCTTCACCGACCAGGTCCCGGTGACGTTCGTCGACGGCCGGCAGCACGACTTCTGGCGCGTCGACCCGGCGCGGCTGCGGGCGGCGCTCGCGCGGTGAGGCCCGACCCGGACGGGTGCGAGGAGGCTCACATCGCCCCGTCGGGGAACCGGACATGTTCGCAGGTCACCGCCGACCTCGTGAGGGCGGGGTGGGTCCGGACCGCGTTCGCGATTTTGTGAACGGGTTCCCAAGCTCTTACACTGGCGGCGCGCCGTGGCCCGAAATGACCGCGATTTCACGGCGCAGGAGCACTGTGACCATTCTTCGCAATCCCGCCGGGATCCCGGACGCCACCGTGGCGCGCCTGCCGCTGTACCTGCGGGCGCTCGACGAGCTGGCGCAGCAGGGCAAGGGCGTCTGCTCGTCGGAGCACCTGGCCGCCGCGGCCGGCGTCAACTCCGCGATCGTGCGCAAGGACCTGTCGCACCTGGGCTCGTACGGCACGCGCGGCGTCGGCTACGACGTCGCCTTCCTGGCCAGCCAGATCGCGACCGTCGTCGGTCGCACCCAGCCGTGGGAGGTCGTCATCGTGGGCGCCGGCCATCTCGGCTCCGCCCTCGCCGCCTACCAGGGCTTCGGCGCCCGGGGCGTGAAGGTCGCCGCCGTCGTCGACGCCGATCCTCGCCTCATCGGCACGACCGTCGGAGGCCACGTGGTCCGCTCGATCGACGAGCTCGCCGACGTGGTCGAGCAGACCGGCGTCTCGCTGGCGATCATCGCGACGCCACCGGCCTCGGCGCAGGGTGTCGCCGACGCCCTGGTCGCGGCGGGCATCCGCAGCATCCTGAACTTCGCGCCCACCGCGCTGAGGCTCCCCGACGACGTCGACCTGCGGCAGGTCGACGTGGCCGCCGAGCTGCAGATCCTCGGGTACCACGCGCACCGGCGTGCCGCCGCGAGCAGTGACGCCCCGGCCGGCGAGGCGGTGACCTCATGAGCTTCCTCGTCGTGGGCGTCTCGCACCGTTCCGCTCCGGTCGACCTGCTCGAGCGGGTCTCGCTCGACACCGATGCGGCCGTCAAGTTGTCGCACCGCTCTCTCGACGTGCCCTCGATCTCGGAGTCGGCGGTCGTCTCGACCTGCAACCGTGTCGAGGTCTACGTCGAGGCCGATCGCTTCCACGGATCGGTCGAGGACCTGACCGCTCTGCTCGGCGAGGCCGCCGGGCTGCGCCGTGAGGAGCTGCTGCCGCACGTCTACGTCCACTACGACGAGGCGGCCGTCGCCCACCTCTTCCGGGTCGCCGCCGGGCTGGACTCGATGATCCTCGGCGAGAGCCAGATCCTCGGCCAGGTCCGCGACGCCCTGCACCGGGGCCAGGCCGAGTCGACCGTGGGATCGAGCCTCAACGCCCTGTTCCAGCAGGCGCTCCGGATCGGTAAGCGCGGTCACGCCGAGACGGGCATCGACCGGCTGGCTCCGTCGATCGTCACCGCCGCGCTGGACGAGGCCGGCGACGTGGTCACCGCCTCCGGGACCCGCTTCTTGGTGGCCGGCGCGGGCACCATGAGCCTGCTCGCCGTCCGGACGCTGATCGAGCGCGGAGTCGACCCGAGCCGCGTCTGGGTCGCCAATCGCACCTTCCAGCGGGCCTTCGATCTGGTC
Source organism: Aeromicrobium choanae (assembly GCA_029265505.1). Classification (GTDB taxonomy): domain Bacteria; phylum Actinomycetota; class Actinomycetes; order Propionibacteriales; family Nocardioidaceae; genus Aeromicrobium; species Aeromicrobium choanae_A. Next base: position 12,578 of record JAJUII010000008.1, on the reverse strand, counting down.
GCCGGATACGGCGTCGGAGCCGTGCGGTGGGAGGCGCTCGACGTGGAGCTGTCCGCGGCCGACGTGCTCATCACATGCACCGGCGCCGCCGGGGTCGTCTTCGACGCCGATCGCGTCCGGCGGGCCACCGGGGAGGCCCGGGAGCTCACGGTGATCGACATGGCCATGCCACGCGACGTCGCCCACGACGTCCGAGACCTGGGCGGCGTGCGCGTCATCGACCTGGAGGTCCTGGCCGAGCTCGCTCCGCGCGACTCGGTCGCCGAGGACGTCGAGCAGGTGCGTCGGATCGTCGAGGCCGAGGTCCGCAGCTTCCTGGCCGCCCGGCAGCAGGCGAAGGTCACGCCGACCGTCGTCGCCCTGCGCGGCATGGCGACCGATGTCGTCAGCCGGGAGGCGGCGCGGCTCCGGTCGCGTCTGGGCGACCTGGACGAGGCGCAGTTCGCCGAGGTCCGCCGGGCGATGCACCGGGTCGCGGAGAAGCTCATCCACCAGCCGACCGTGCGGGTCAAGGAGCTCACCGAGGGCCCGGAGAACCTCACCTACGCCGAGGCGCTCGCGCATCTGTTCCAGCTCGATCCGGCGGCCGTCAACGCGGTCACCGACCCGGGTGGTGAGTCGTCGTGATCCGCATCGGGACGCGCGCCAGCGCACTGGCCACGACGCAGTCCACCTGGGTGGGCGAACGCCTGCGGGAGGCGCACGGCGTCGACTTCGAGCTGGTGGAGATCTCCACCGAGGGCGACCGATCCTCGCGGCCGTTGGCGCAGATCGGCGGCACCGGCGTGTTCGTCGCCGCGGTGCGCGAGGCGCTGCTGGCCGGCGAGGTCGACATCGCGGTGCACTCGCTCAAGGACATCCCGACGGCCGAGGCGCCCGGGTTGCTGTTGGCCGCCACGCCGCCTCGGGAGGATCCGCGCGACGTGGTCATCGCGCGAGACGGACTGACGCTCGGGGAGCTCCCCGCGGGCGCGACCGTCGGCACCGGCAGCCCGCGCCGGGTGACCCAGCTCAACGCCCTGGGGCTCGGCCTACGGATCCGCGAGCTGCGCGGCAACGTCGACACGCGGATCGGCAAGGTGACCGGCGGCGAGCTCGACGCGATCGTGCTGGCCCGCGCCGGGCTGCTCCGACTGGGGCGGGCCGAGGAGGCCACCGAGATCCTCGACCCCCTGCAGATGCTTCCCGCTCCCGGACAGGGAGCCCTCGCCTGCGAGTGCCGCGCCGACGACGACGCGACCGCTCGCCTGCTCGCCGTGCTCGACGATCCCGACACCCGGGCCGCAGTCACGGCCGAGCGCAGCCTGCTCGCCACCCTCGAGGCGGGTTGCAGCGCGCCACTGGGTGCTCTGGCCGACGTCGTCTGGGGGGACGACGGCGACGAGCTCTGGTTGCGCGCGGTCGTCGGAGACCCCTCCGGCAACCCGACCATCCGCCGGTCCGCCGTCGGAGCTCCCGAGGAGGCCGCCGCCCTGGGGCGCCGCCTCGCCGAGGAGCTGCTGGCCGACGGCGCCGCAGAGATCATGGGGTCGGTGACGGCCCCGTGACGACCACACACGAGACTCCGCACCTCACGAAAGCAAGGAAGAGCGTGTCCACCACCACAGCCATGCCCACCTCCACCACCACCGACGTGTCCGCCCGCCCCTCGGCGGGGCGGGTCAGCTTCGTCGGTGCCGGCCCCGGCGACGCCAGCCTGCTCACGGTCCGTGCGGCCGAGCTCTTGGCGGAGGCCGACGTCGTGATCATCGAGACGCCGGAGCAGGAGGCTCTCGTCACCAACGGTGCCGAGGTGGTCGACGGCGGCACGAACGCCGCCGGCGAGCCCCTGACCCACGCCGCTCGCGGCAAGCTCGTCGTCAAGCACGCCAAGACCGGGGCGCACGTCGTGCGGCTCATGGTCGGCGACCCGTTCACGTACGCGACCGGGCCGGAGGAGGCCATGGCCTGCGCCAAGGCCGGCATCTCCTTCGAGGTCGTGCCCGGGGTGTCCTCGGTGTCGGCGGTGCCCGCGTACGCCGGTGTCCCGTTGACCGACAAGCAGCACCGCGAGTTCAAGGTCGTCAGTGTCGGTGACGCCACGATCGACTGGGAGGACGCCGCCCGTCACGAGACGCTCGTGCTGCTGTCGGCGGTCAACCGGATCGACGAGGTGGCGCGAGGGCTGATGGACGCAGGCCGCACGCCCGAGACGCCGGTCGCGATGACGCGGTTGGGCACCACGACGCGGCAGCAGACCGTCGTGTCGACGCTCGCCGACATCGCCGCCGACGCGGCGGCCGCCCAGATGACCCCGCCCGCGATCGTCGTGGTGGGCGACGTGGTGGCCCAGCGCGAGGCGCTCTCGTGGTTCGAGACCAAGCCGCTGTACGGCTGGCGGGTGCTCGTGCCGCGGACCAAGGAGCAGTCCGAGTCGTTGGCAGCCCGGCTGCGCCGCTACGGCGCGGTCTCGGAGGAGGTTCCGACCATCTCGGTCGAGCCGCCGCGCAACCCGCAGCAGATGGACAAGGCGGTCCGGGGTCTGGTCGAGGGCCGCTACGAGTGGATCGCGTTCACCAGCGTCAACGCGGTCAAGGCCGTGCGCGAGAAGTTCGAGGAGTACGGGCTGGACGCCCGCGCCTTCAGCGGGCTGAAGATCGCGGCGGTCGGCGAGAAGACCGCCGAGGCGATCCTGACCTGGGGCATCCGCCCGGATCTGGTGCCGACCGGCGAGCAGTCCGGCCGTGGCCTGCTCGAGGTGTGGCCGCCGTACGACGAGCTGCTCGATCCGATCAATCGGGTGTTCCTGCCGCGCGCCGACATCGCCACCGAGACCCTGGCCGCCGGACTGGTCGAGCTCGGTTGGGAGGTCGACGACGTGACCGCCTACCGGACCGTCCGCGCCGCGCCGCCGCCGGCTCCGACCCGCGAGGCGATCAAGACCGGAAAGTTCGACGCGGTCATGTTCACCTCGAGCTCGACCGTGCGGAACCTGGTCGGCATCGCGGGCAAGCCGCACGCCACGACGATCATCGCCTGCATCGGCCCGGCCACGGCCAAGACGGCCGAGGAGCACGGCCTGCGCGTGGACGTCCTGGCCGAGAAGCCCTCGGTCGAGGTGCTGGCCGATGCGCTCGCCGAGTTCGGCGAGCGGCGTCGCCTGCAGTTCATCGAGGCGGGCGAGCCGGTGCTGCGACCTTCGCAGAAGAAGCCCAGCACGCGACGCAAGTCCTGAGACCGCCGAGCGGGCGGCCGTCACGGCGCCCGCCCGCTCGGTCGGGCCTCGGGCACAGGTTCGAACGGAGACAGTCATGATCGACCGTCCACGCCGACTGCGGTCCACCGAGGCCGTCCGACGCCTCGTGCGTGAGACGCACCTGGTGCCGTCCCAGCTCGTGCTGCCGCTCTTCGTGGCGGAGGCCGCGACCGAGCCCCGACCGATCGCGAGCATGCCCGGGGTCGTCCAGCACACCCGCGACAGTGCCCGCCGAGCCGTCGTCGAGGCCGCCGAGCTGGGTCTGGGCGGCGTGATGCTGTTCGGCGTGCCGCAGCACAAGGACGCCCACGGCTCCGGCGCCCTCGATCCGACGGGGATCCTCAACGTCGCCATCGCCGACGTCCGCGCCGAGGTCGGCGACGCCCTGCTGGTGATGAGCGACCTGTGCCTGGACGAGTTCACCGATCACGGACACTGCGGTGTGCTCGACGACCGGGGGCGAGTCGACAACGACGCCACGCTGCGGATCTACGCGCAGATGGCGCAGGCCCAGGCGCGCGCCGGTGCCCACGTGGTCGGCCCGAGCGGGATGATGGACGGTCAGGTCGAGGTCGTGCGCCGGGCGCTCGACGACGACGGGCACGAGGACGTCGTCGTGCTCGCCTACGCGGCCAAGTACGCCTCGGCGTTCTACGGGCCGTTCCGCGAGGCCGTCGACTCCTCCCTGCAGGGTGACCGCCGCACGTACCAGCAGGATCCGGCGAACCGACGCGAGGCGCTGCGCGAGACCTTGCTCGACGTCGAGCAGGGCGCCGACATCGTCATGGTCAAGCCGGCGATGTCGTACCTCGACGTGGTCGCCGACGTCCGCGCGGCGGTCGACGTGCCGGTCGCCGCATATCAGGTCTCCGGCGAGTACGCCATGATCGAGGCCGCCGCCGCACAGGGCTGGATCGACCGGGAGCGCGCCGTCCACGAGGCGCTGCTGTCGATCCGCCGCGCCGGCGCCGACATCGTCCTGACCTACTGGGCGGTCGAGGTCGCGCGCCGTCTCGCCGCCTGACTCATCGGCCGAGGAGCCGCCCCACCCGGGTCGCGGCGCGGCGCCGCAGCTCGGCGACCAGTCGGTCACTGGGCATGTACGGCAGGAGGGTCCCGCTGGTGTCCGCCTCGCGCCGCGCCAGCTCGCGGGTCAACTCCTCGTCGGTCGCGCTGCGCAGCCCCGGCAGCTCCTTGAGCGACCGTGAGCTCACGTACTTCTCGCGCAGCAGTCCGGCGCCGCCGGCCCGGGCGGTGCCCAGCACGGCACGGACCGCGATCTGCGGGTCGATCGCCTCCGGCGACGGCTGCGGCACGTCCCGCTCGGGCAGCGGCGGCAGCAGCGTCTGCAGATCGCCCATGACGTGCACTCCCGAGGCGCGGAGCCCGTCGACCATCGACTCGGCGATCTCCAGCGCGCGCTCGTGCGCCCACCGCGGCAGCCGGATGGGCTCGTCGGCCGGGCCGAACTCATGACGGGCCAGCATCGCCCGCGAGGCGCCCAACCGGATGAATCGGGCGTGCGTCGCGGCGTCCCAGTCCCGGGTGGCCAGGTTCAGGGCCCGCAGGAACTCCGCCTCGACCCAGCGCAGCGATCGGTTCGCGTGCTCGATGCGCGGCTGCATGATCTCGCGGGGGAGTCCGAGCAGGTCCTCGAAGCTGTCGAAGAGCAGACGTGGCCGATGCTTGTCGCCGATCACGACGTGGATCCGGTCGATCCCGACGACCTTCTCCCACGTCTCGACCTGCCAGTCCAGGTGCTGGCGACGCCAGAAGATGGAGCGCTCGCCCGCGTCGTGGCGGGCGAACGACTGCTTCAGCCAGGACTCGAACGACCGCGTCTCCCGGATGCGGACCCGTTGCTGCCAGTTCGCCGGGAGGATCGAGGTCAGCGGTGCGGCGGTGATCACGACGTGGAGCCGCTCGGCGCCGAGGTCGTCGCGGATCCGGGCGGCTGTCCGCTCGTCGGCGATGTCGAAGTACTCGCTGGAGATGATCGCCCGCTCCGGTGCCGGAACCGTCTTGGCGACCAGCCGCTTCCAGTCCCGCTGGGTGCCCGGCGCCACGCCGGGGGTGCCCGTGTAGTCCGTGACGCCCCGCGCGGCGGCACTCTGCAGCTTGCGGGTCCCCGGGACGGTCACGCCGTGGCGCCCCAGCTCCTCGACGGAGCTGTGGATGGTGCCTTGGATCGCGGACGTGCCGGTCTTGTGCGGCCCGACGTGCAGCAGGATCCCATGGCGGCCGATGAGCGGCTCGCGGGAGGAGGACGACATGGGACCACACTGTAGTGCGCGGGCGCCCGGCCGGCGGTCCACGGCGCGCGGCGTTCGGGGCACCCTCGACAATGGAGCCATGAGCGATCCTCGCGCACCCCGATCCGAAGCGCTTTTCTCCCGGGCCCGTCAGGTCTCGCCGGGCGGGGTGAACTCGCCGGTGCGCGCCTTCCGCGCCGTCGGCGGCACCCCGCGGTTCATGGCCTCCGGGTCGGGGGCGTGGCTGACCGACGTCGACGGCGAGCGCTACGTCGACCTCGTCGGCTCGTGGGGACCGATGCTGCTCGGGCACGCCCACCCCGCCGTCGTCGAGGCGGTCACCGCGGCGGCGGCACGCGGCACGAGCTTCGGGACGCCCGCGGAGCCGGAGGTCCTGCTGGCCGAGGAGATCGTCGACCGCACGCCCGTCGACCAGGTGCGCCTGGTGTCCTCGGGCACCGAGGCGACGATGTCGGCGATCCGTCTGGCGCGCGGCTTCACCGGACGGGACCGGATCGTGAAGTTCAGTGGCTGCTACCACGGCCACGTCGACGCGCTGCTGGCCGAGGCCGGGTCCGGCGTCGTCACGCTCGGCATCCCCGGCACGCCCGGCGTCCCGGCCCACGTCACGGCCGACACGATCGTGCTGCCGTACAACGACCGGGCCGCCGTGGACGCGGCGTTCGCCGAGTACGGGGACCAGATCGCCGCGGTGATCACCGAGGCCGCGCCCGGGAACATGGGGATCGTCCCCCCGGAGCCGGGATTCAACGCGCACCTGGCGCGCGTCTGCGCGGACCACGGCGCACTGCTCGTCAGCGACGAGGTGATGACGGGCTTCCGCGCGGCCCGCAGCGGGCACTGGGAGCTGGACGGGAAGGTCGAGGGCTGGCGACCCGACCTGATCACCTTCGGCAAGGTCATGGGCGGCGGGTTCCCGGCGGCCGCCTTCGGCGGTCGCGCCGAGATCATGGATCTGCTGGCCCCTGTCGGGCCGGTGTACCAGGCCGGCACGCTGTCGGGCAATCCCGTCGCCGCGACCGCAGGGTGGACGACGCTGCGACTGGCCACCCCACAGGTCTACGAGCGCCTGCTCGCGACGTCGGAGCAGGTGCGTCGGATGGTCACCGAGGCGCTCTCCGCGGCCGGGGTCCCTCATGTCGTGCAGAGCGTCGGGACGATGTTCAGCGTGTTCTGGGGGGTCACCGAGCCGGTGCGGGACTTCGCCGGGGCTCGCCGTCAGGACACCGACGCCTACACCGCCTTCTTCCACGCGATGCTCGACGCGGGCGTGTACCTCCCGCCGAGCGCCTTCGAGGCCTGGTTCCTGTCGGCGGCGCATGACCCCGAGATCGACTCCGAGCCGCTGACTAGACTGGCCGAGGCCCTGCCCGGCGCCGCCCGCGCCGCGGCGGCGGCACGCTGAGACTGCGAAGGAAACAGATGAGCACCCGCACGATCGTCCACCTGATGCGCCACGGCGAGGTCCACAATCCCGCTGGGGTGCTGTACGGGCGCCTGGCCGGCTACAACCTGTCGGAGCTGGGGCACGAGATGGCCGCGACGGTCGCCGAGTCGCTGAGCGAGCACGACATCACGCACCTGGTCGCCTCCCCGCTGGAGCGCGCCCAGCAGACCGCGCAGCCGATCGCGGAGCGGTTCGGCCTGCCGATCCACACCGACGAGCGGGTCATCGAGGCCGAGAACAAGTTCGAGGGACGCCGTGTCGGGGTGAGCCCGAAGGCCTTCATGAATCCGCGGTTCTGGCCCTGGCTGTGGAACCCGTGGCGGCCCACGTGGGGCGAGCCGTACACGAAGATCGCGGCCCGGATGATCCCGGCGATCGAGGACGCCCGGGACGCCGCACGCGGACACGAGGCGGTGATCGTCTCCCACCAGCTGCCGGTGTGGATCGCGCGTCGCTCCTACGAGAAGGCGCGCTTCGCGCATGACCCGCGCAATCGCCAGTGTTCGCTGGCGAGCCTGACCTCCCTCACGTTCGAGGACGACGAGTTCGTCGGTCTGGTGTACAGCGAGCCGGCCGGGCACCTCATCCCGGACGCCCTGCGCAACAAGTTCGTCGGCGGAGCATGAGGCCGGCGCGGTTCGCGCGGCTCGTGACGGTCGCGCTGCTCACCCTCGTCCTGACGGCCTGCGTCGGCGGCGTCGAGGACACCGGCGACGACGGCTTCATCTCCGGTGACGGGGAGATCACCTTCGTCGACCCGGGCAAGCGGCGGCCCGCGCCGGTGCTCACCGGCACGGACCTGGACGGCAGGCAGATCAGCTCGGAGGACTTCGAGGGCAAGGTCCTGGTAGTCAACCTCTGGGGATCGTGGTGCGCCCCATGTCGTCAGGAGGCCCCGGCGCTCGCGGCGGCCTCCGCCGCACTCGCCGACGAGAACGTGCAGTTCCTCGGCCTGCTGACCAAGGACGACCCGGCCAGCGCGAAGGCCTTCAACGCCAAGTTCGGCATCGACTATCCGAGCATCGACGACGCGGCCGGTCGGAACCAGGCGGCGTTCGCCGACTCGTTGCCGTCGATGGCGATCCCGACGACCTGGGTCATCGACACCAACGGCGAGGTCGCCGCCCGGGTGATGGGTGAGCTCACCGAGGCGACGCTGCGCGGCGTGATCGACCAGACCAAGAAGAGCACGAAGTGATCTCGGGCGACGTCACCGACTGGTTCCTCGACACCGCCTCGTCCGGCAACCTCGCGCTGACCGCGCCGGTCGCGCTGGCGGCGGGTCTGGTGTCGTTCTTCAGTCCGTGCGTCGTCCCCTTGCTGCCGGGCTATCTGTCGTACGTGTCCGGCGTCGCGGTCACCGAGCTCGACGTGGCGCGTCGCGGCCGCATCGTCGCCGGCGCCCTGCTGTTCGTCCTGGGCTTCAGTGCCGTGTTCGTCGCCGGCGGGGCCCTGTTCGGCGCCGCCGGGCAGCGGCTGCTGCCGTACCGCCAGGAGATCTCGATCGCGGCCGGGGTGCTGCTGGTGGTGATGGGCCTGGTGTTCCTGGGCCGGCTCTCCTGGCTGCAGCGCGACGTTCGCGCGCACGGGGTGCGGCAGGTCGGCCTGCTGGCCGCGCCGCTGCTCGGCGTCGTGTTCGGCGTCGGCTGGACGCCGTGCATCGGACCGACTCTCACGGCGGTGCTGGCGCTGTCGGCGCAGGAGGCCACCGCCGGCCGCGGAGCGTTCCTGACGGCCGTCTACTGTCTGGGGCTCGGTCTGCCCTTCGTCGTCGCGGCCCTGTTCGTGACCCGGTTCGGCCGCGTGACCGGGTGGATCCGTCGGCACCAGCGGGCGGTGTCGGTCACCGGTGGCACACTGCTGGTCGTCACCGGGCTGCTGCTGGTCACCGGCTGGTGGGAGGATCTCGTGATCTCGATGCAGCACTGGATCGGCGGATTCGAGGCGCCGCTGTGAGCCGCCGGGACGAGCGCGCCGGCGAGCTGGGGCCGGTCGAGCTCCTGCGCTGGAGCTGGCGCCAGCTGACCTCGATGCGCACCGCGCTGCTGCTCCTGCTCCTGCTGGCGATCGCCGCCGTCCCCGGCTCGTTCATCCCCCAGCGCGGCGTGGACGCCCGCGCGGTGCAGGCGTACTACCTCGACCACCCGAAGCTGGCGCCGGTGTTCGAGCGGCTCGGCCTGTTCAGCGTCTTCTCCTCGCCGTGGTTCAGCGCCGTCTACCTGCTGCTGATGGTCTCCCTGATCGGCTGCATCGTGCCCCGGATGGGCGTGTACGCCCGCGCTCTGCGAGCGCGGCCGCCGCGGGCGCCGCGCCGGTTCTCGCGACTGCCGGCCTCCGCCGAGTTCGCGACCTCGGCCTCGGTGGCCGAGGTGATGGCCGCGGGGCGGGCCGCACTGGGACGGGCCCGGATCGACGTCGTCGACGACGGCGACACCGGCGAGCTGCGCGCCGAGAAGGGCTATCTGCGCGAGCTCGGCAACCTGGTCTTCCACACGTGCATCGTGGTGGCGCTCATCGGCGTGGCCGTCGGCAGCCTGTGGGGCTACCGCGGGAACGTGATCGTCATCGAGGGCGGCGGGTTCAGCAACACGCTGTCGCAGTACGACGAGTTCACCTCCGGTGCGATGTTCGACCCGGACACCGATCTGGAGCCGTGGTCCCTGGACCTGGACGACGTCCTCACCCGCTTCTACGTCGAGGGCGAGCAACGCGGCGCTCCGAAGCTCTTCCGTGCGACGGGCTCGTATCGCGCCGGCGACGGTGAGGAGGGCCGGTTCTCCATCGAGGTCAACCACCCGCTCTCCGTCGGCAGCGAGGACGTGTTCCTCGTCGGTCAGGGCTACGCGCCGGTCATCCGGGTCACCGACGCCCGTGGCGAGGTCGTCTTCGAGCGCGCCGTGCCGTTCCTCCCGCAGGACGCGACATACACCTCGACCGGTGTGGTCAAGGTGCCCGACGTCGACGGCGACCAGCTCGGCTTCCAAGGTTTCTTCCTGCCCACCGCCTTCTCCCCGGGACCCGACGAGCCGTCGATCTCGGTCTTCCCCGGGGCGCTCAACCCGCGCATCGGCATGAACCTGTGGGTCGGAGACCTCGGTCTCGACGACGGCGTGCCGAAGTCGGTGTACTCCCTCGACACGAGCGAGATGACCCAGGTCGAGGACGGCGACGGCAACTTCCGCGTCGACCTGGGTCCGGGGGAGAGCCAGGCCCTGCCGACCGGCGGCTCCATCGAGTTCGTCGAGCTGCGGCAGTTCGCCCGGTTCCAGATCGGTCACACGCCCGTCGTGTGGCTGCCGCTCGCGGCGGTCGCCCTGGGGATCCTGGGCCTGACGGCCTCGCTGATCGTGCGCCCGCGGCGGACCTGGATTCGGGCCCGCCGGGACGGATCACGTACCGTGGTGGAGGTCGCCGCGCTCGATCGCGTGCCGCGCGACGATCTCCCTGCGGACCTGGACGCGTTCTTGGCCAGGCTCCGCGACGGACTGGACGAGCAGGGCACGCCGGGCGAGGACGAGGCATGAGCACCGCGCAGATGGACCAATTGGCCCAGATCTCGAACTACCTCATGGGGTCGGCGTTCGTGATCCTGTCGATCGCGTTCATGTGCCACGTGGCCGAATGGATCGCCGCGCGCCGTCGCACGAAGGTCGCCGCCGCGGTCGCGGCCGGCGCCCCGCAGGAGGTCACCACGGACCACGCCGACGAGCCCCCGGTGGCCGATCGCTTCGTCGGCGTCGCCGTCTCGCTGTCGGTGCTCGGCACGATCCTGCTCGTCGGTGCGTCGATCACGCGCGGTCTGGCCACACAGCGCGCGCCGTTCGGCAACATGTACGAGTTCGGCATGACCGGGACCGCCATCGCACTCGTGGTCTACCTCGTCATGGTCTGGCGGGCCAAGATCCAGTGGCTCGGCGGCGTCGTGCTGGCGGTGTGCCTGTTCATCCTGGGGATGTCGATCTCCAGCTACACCCCGGCCGGTCCGCTGGTGCCCGCCCTCAACACGTTCTGGAAGTACATCCACGTCGGTTCGATCATGATCGCAGCGGCGCTGTTCATGGTCGGCGCAGCCGCCAGTGTGCTGTATCTGGTCAAGGAGCGGGCCGAGGCCCGGGGGCAGGTCAGCCCGGTGCTGGACCGCTTCCCCTCGGCGGCTCGCATCGACCAGGTCGCCTTCCGGGTCAACGCCGCCGGCTTCCCGATGTGGACTTTCGGCGCGCTCATCTCCGGACCGATCTGGGCCCACCTCGCCTGGGGTCGCTACTGGGGCTGGGACCCCAAGGAGGTCTGGGCGCTCATCACCTGGGTCGTCTACGCGGGCTATCTGCACGCACGCGTGACGGCGGGGTGGAAGGGCCGTCGCGCCGCGTGGCTCGCGCTGGCGGGCTTCGTGACGTTCATCATCAGCTACTACGTCATCAACCTCTTCGTCTCCGGCCAGCACAGCTACGCCTGAGCCGGGTGGGGTTCCGCGAGGCTGACGACCTGCGTTAGCGTCGGGACCCATGGCTGCACGCATCGAGGTCCGTGGTCTGACCAAGACCTACGGCGACCTCACCGCCGTGGACGAGTTGACCTTCACCGTGGAATCGGGCGAGTTCTTCGGCCTGCTCGGACCGAACGGCGCCGGCAAGACCACGGCCTTGGAGATGATCGAGGGCCTGCGCAAGCCCGACGCCGGCACCGTCCGCATCGATGGGATCGACCCGTGGCGACGCGATCCCGCCCTGCTGCATCGCATCGGCGTCCAGCTCCAGGCCTCCGCGTTCTTCGAGCGGTTGACGGCCCGCGAACAGCTCGCGACCTTCGCGGCGCTCTATGACGCGCCGGCGTCGCGCGTCGACGAGCTGCTCGCCGAGGTCGGGCTCGAGGACAAGGCCGACGACCGGGTCGAGAAGCTCTCCGGCGGTCAGGCGCAGCGGCTGTCGATCGCCTGTGCGCTCGTCCACGACCCGGAGATCGTCTTCCTCGACGAGCCGACCTCGGCGCTCGACCCGCAGGCCCGGCGGAACCTGTGGGACTTCCTGCGCTGCCTCAACGACTCCGGTCGCACCGTCGTGCTGACCACGCACTACATGGAGGAGGCCGAGGCGCTGTGCGATCGCGTCGCGATCGTCGACCACGGCCGACTGCTCGAGCTCGACTCGCCGGCCGCGCTCGTGCGGGGCCTGGACGCCCCGACCCGGATCAGCCTCGCTCCGGAGGCCATCGACCCCGACGCCGCGCGTGAGATCCCCGGCGTCGAGGAGGTGACTGTCCACGCGGAGCAGCTCACCGTGACGACCCGCCGGCCCGCAGAGGTACTGGCCGAGCTGGCGCGCCGCGACGCTCTGCACGGGCTGAGCGCCTCGGGCGCCTCATTGGAGGACGTGTTCTTGCACCTGACCGGACGGGAGTACCGCTCGTGAAGCCGCTGGTGAGTCTCTCGCGGGCGATGTTCCTCGGCTTCTTCCGCGACCGGATGACCCTGTTCTGGGCCGTGCTGTTCCCGCTGATGTTCCTCGTCCTGTTCGGCGGGATCTTCTCCGACCAGACGGCGGCGAAGATCGAGATCGCCCAGGTCGGGCCCGTGGCGGCGATCGACCGGATGCCCGCCCCGGCGCGGGAGGCGTTCGACGAGAGC
>JAJUII010000006.1 GCA_029265505.1 Aeromicrobium choanae | reverse complement strand
GGCATCCAACTGTTCACCGAGCCGCTGCTGTTCAACAGCGGGGCGAACGCGATCGCCGGAGGCAACCGCGGCCAGTTCCAGACCGTCGCGATGTACCTCGTGCAGCAGGGGTTCACCGGCCACCGCTTCGGCTACGCGTCCACGATCGCCTGGGTGCTGTTCGTCATCATCGCCGTCGCCTCGGCGATCAACCTGATCCTGCTGCGCCGGATCCGATCGGCGGACTGATATGAGGACCTCGACTCGCGCCTCGGGCGCCTCGCCCCTGATGTACGTCACGCTCACCCTGGTGGTGCTGCTGTCGATCGCGCCGCTGTACTTCATGCTCGTGATGGCCTCGCGGGCCAACAGCGAGATCCTCAGCGTCCCACCCCCGCTGCTGCCCGGCGACCAGCTCGCGGGCAACATCGAGCGGGTCTTCGCCAACGAGGACGTCCAGTTCGGCCGCGCGCTGCTGAACACCCTCCTGGTGGCCTCGGTCGCCACCGTGGCCGTGGTGCTGACCTCTGCGCTCGCCGGGTTCGCCTTCGCCAAGCTCCGCTTCCGCGGCCGCCACGGGCTCTTGGTGTTCGTCGTCGCCACCATGATGGTGCCCGTCCAGCTGGGCCTGATCCCGCTCTACATGCTGATGACCGAGGTCGGGCTGGCCGGCGGCCTGGCGTCGGTCACGCTGCCCTTCCTCGTCAGCGGGTTCGGGGTCTTCTTCATGCGCCAGTACGCGTCCCAGGCGATCCCCGACGAGCTGATCGAGGCCGCGCGGGTCGACGGCGCCTCCACCGTGCGGATCTTCTGGTCCGTCGTGCTCCCGGCGCTGCGGCCGGCCGCGGCGGTGCTGGGGCTGCTGACCTTCATGGAGCGGTGGAACGACTTCCTGTGGCCCTACATCTCCCTGGACTTCAACCACCCGACCGTGCAGGTCGCGCTGTCGCGCCTGTCGGGCGGCTACTACACCGACCAGGCCCTCGTCATGGCGGGCACTCTCATGGGCACCCTGCCCCTGGTCGTGGTGTTCATCCTGTTCGGCCGCCAGATCGTCGGCGGCATCATGGAAGGCGGCGTGAAGTCATGAACGCTCTGGGTGACCGTTTCGCCCCGGAATTCGTCTGGGGTGTGGCGACCTCGTCCTACCAGATCGAGGGCGCGACGACCGAGGACGGACGGGGGCCGTCCATCTGGGACGTGTTCGCCGCCCGTCCGGGACGCACCCACCGCGGTCACGACGGCGCCGTGGCGGTCGACCACTACCACCGTTGGCGCCAGGACGTGGCGCTCATCGACCAGCTCGGGCTGGACGCCTACCGATTCTCGATCGCCTGGCCGCGCATCCAGCCCGAGGGCGCCGGAGCGGTCGAGCCGCGCGGCCTGGCGTTCTACGACCGGCTCGTGGACGGACTGCTCGAGGTGGGCATCGAGCCGTGGCCGACGCTGTTCCACTGGGACCTCCCGCAGGCTCTCGAGGACGCCGGCGGCTGGCCGCGCCGCGAGACCGCCGAGCGGTTCGCCGACTACGCCGAGATCGTCGTGGACGCCCTCGGCGACCGCGTCCGACACTGGACGACCCTCAACGAGCCATGGTGTGCGGCGTTCCTCGGCTACGGCTCGGGCGTCCACGCCCCCGGACGGACCGAGCCCGCGGCCGCCCTGGCCGCCTCCCACCATCTGCATCTGGCCCACGGGCTCGCACTCGAGCGCATCCGCGCGCGGCGGCCGGACGTCGAGGTGGGCGTGACGCTCAACCTCTACGCCGTCTCGCCGGCGGACGACACGGGCCGCCACGACGACGCGGTGCGGCGGATCGACGGGCTGATGAACCGCTGGTTCCTCGACCCGATCCTGCTCGGGCGCTACCCGCAGGACGTGCTCGACGACGTCGCCGGAGTCGGCGGCACGGACGTCATCGGCGACGAGGACCTGACCGTGATCGGTGCGCCGGTCGACTTCCTCGGCGTCAACTACTACACACGGCACGTGGTCGCCGCGGGACCGTGGCCGGGGTCCGCCGAGGTCGAGTTCGTCTCGCGCGACTGGCCGAAGACCGCCTCCGGCTGGGACATCGACCCGGAGGGGCTGGGGGAGGTGCTGGCGCGGGTCCGTCGGGATTATCCGCCGGTGCCGATCTACATCACCGAGAACGGCGCCGCCTTCGACGACGTCCTCGGTGTCGACGGTCGCGTCCGCGACGACGATCGGATCGACTTCCTACGACGCCACCTGACCGTCCTGGCCGATGCGATCGAGGACGGGGTGGACGTGCGCGGGTACTTCGCCTGGTCCCTGCTCGACAACTTCGAGTGGGCCGAGGGCTACCGCAAGAGGTTCGGCATCGTGTACGTGGACTTCGAGACCCTCGAACGCACCCCGAAGGACAGCGCGCACTGGTTCGGCGCCCTGGCGCGCCAGACCGCGAAGGAGCGGCGATGACTCGCAGACGGCAGCCCACCCTCGAGGAGGTCGCCCGCCACGCCGGCGTGGGCCGAGGGACGGCCTCCCGTGTCGTCAACGGCTCGGCCCACGTCTCGCCCCGGGCACGCGAGGCCGTCGAGCGGGCGATCCGCGAGCTCGGCTACGTCCCCAACCAGGCGGCGCGCACCCTGAAGACGCGCCGGACCGACACCGTCGCCCTGGTCATCGCCGAGGAGGAGGAGCGCGTCTTCGCCGAGCCGTTCTTCGCCGGCTTGGTCCGCGCCGTGTCCCGAGCGGTGGAGGAGTCCTCACGTCGACTCGTCCTGTCGATGGTCCCGGGGGAGGAGCAGCTGCGCCGTCTGGGCCAGTTCCTCACTCCGCAGCACGTCGACGGGGTGGTCGCGGTCTCGCTCCACGACGGGCTGAGCCTGCCCGACCATGCGGACGTTCCGGTGGTCTACGTCGGCCGGCCGGCCGACGGGCGGGCCAACTACGTCGACGTCGACAACGTCGGAGGCGCGCGCCAGGTCGTGGAGCACCTGCTCGCGCGCGGTCGCCGGACGATCGCCTGCATCACCGGCCCACAGGACATGTCCTCCGGACGCGACCGTCTCGACGGCTATCGCCGGGCGCTGCACGCCGCCGGGCTGCCCTTCGAGGCCGATCTCGTCGAGGCGGGCGACTTCAGTGATCCCAGCGGCGTGGCCGCGGCGGGGGCGCTCGTGGAGCGACGGCCCGACCTGGACGCGATCTTCGCGGCGAACGACGTCATGGCGCTGGGCGCACTGCGCGAGCTGGGCCGGCGTGGCATCGACGTCCCGGGTCGGGTGGCGCTGGCGGGCTTCGACGGCTCCGCCGCGGCGGCGGCCTCGGTACCCGTGCTCACGACGGTCGACCAGCCACTGGCGCGACTCGGCGCAGCCGCCGTCGAGGTCCTGGCCCGCCGCATCGAGGACGCGTCGAGTGAGCCGGAGTCGGTCGTCCTGACCGCTGAGCTGAAGGTGGGTGAGTCCACATGACCGCGGTCGTGTTCGAGAAGGCCACGCGTCGGTTCCCGGGCCAGGACCGGCCCGCCGTCGACGCTCTGGACCTGCACATCGACGACGGGGAGTTCCTCGTCCTCGTCGGTCCGTCCGGGTGCGGCAAGTCGACCACGCTGCGCATGCTCGCCGGGTTGGAGGACGTCGACGACGGACGGATCCTCATCGGTGATCGTGACGTCACCCGCCGCCCGCCGAAGGAGCGCGACATCGCGATGGTCTTCCAGAACTACGCGCTGTACCCGCACATGACGGTCGCCGAGAACATGGGGTTCGCGCTGCGGATCGCCGGAACCCGCAAGGCCGAGATCCGTCGCCGCGTCGCCGAGGCGGCCGAGATCCTCGGGCTGACCGACTACCTCGATCGCAAGCCCAAGGCGCTCTCCGGCGGCCAGCGCCAGCGGGTCGCGATGGGGCGGGCGATCGTCCGCTCGCCGCAGGTGTTCCTCATGGACGAGCCGCTGTCCAACCTCGACGCGAAGCTGCGCGTGCAGACGCGGACGCAGATCGCCGCGCTGCAGCGCCGTCTCGGCACGACCACGGTGTACGTCACGCACGACCAGGTGGAGGCGATGACGATGGGCGACCGCGTCGCGGTGCTCAAGGACGGGGTGCTGCAGCAGGTGGCGTCCCCGCGCGAGCTGTACGACCGGCCGGTGAACCTCTTCGTCGCCGGGTTCATGGGGTCGCCCGCGATGAACCTGCTCGACCTTCCCCTGGTCGACGGCGGGGTGCGCTTCGGGTCGACGGTGCTGCCCGTGCCGCGCGAGGTCCGCGACGCGGCACCGGGGCCGACGGTCGTCGTGGGTCTCCGTCCGGAGAACCTCGCCGTCGGGGGCGAGGGGATGGCCGTGCGGGTCGACGTGGTCGAGGAGTTGGGATCCGACGCCTTCGTGTACGGGCGCGCCGACGGGATCGACGAGCCGCTCGTCGCGCGCGACGACGGCCGTCGTCCACCGGCCAAGGGTGCGCGGGTCCGGCTCCGGGTGCTCGACGCGGACGCGGTCCACCACTTCGACCCCGTGAGCGGTCGACGACTCGGCCGATAGCATCGGGCGCATGACACGTGTGGCGGTGCTGGGAGCCCGTGGACGGATGGGATCGACCTCGGCGGAGGCCATCGAGGCCGCCGACGGTCTGGAGCTGGTCGCGCGGATCGACCTGGGCGACGACCTGACCTCGATCCTCGACGCCGGGGCCGAGGCGGCGCTGGTGTTCACCACTCCGGACGTGGCGTTCGACCAGGCACGCTGGTGCATCGACAACGGCGTCCACGTGGTGATCGGCACCTCCGGCTTCGGCGACGAGCAGGTCGAGCGGCTGCGGTCCGTCGCCGCCGATCACCGCGAGGTCGGCGTCCTGGTCGTACCGAACTTCTCGATCGGCGCCGTTCTCATGATGCGGTTCGCCGCCGTCGCGGCGCCGTTCTTCGAGTCGGTCGAGGTCATCGAGATGCACCACCCCGACAAGGTCGACGCGCCCTCGGGGACCGCGGTGCGCACCGCGGAGATGATCGCCCGGGCGCGCCGACGGGCGGCCTCGGCGCCTCTGCCGGACGCGACCACCTCCGACCCGGGCGGGGCGCGGGGCGCCAGAGTGGACGGCATCCCGGTGCACGCGGTCCGGGCACGGGGGTTCATCGCCTCCCAAGAGGTCTTGTTCGGCGATCCGGGCGAGATCCTCAGCCTGCGTCACGACTCGTCGAGCCGCGAGTCCTTCATGCCCGGCGTCGTCGCGGCGCTGCGGTGGATCCCCGACCATCCGGGTGTGACGGTGGGTCTGGACCCGGTGCTCGGTCTGGACTGATCAGGCCACCAGCCGGATCAGCGCCGCGGTGGCCGCGGCGGCGATCAGCATCGGCAGGAACGGCACCTTGCGCCACAGCAGGAACGCCGCCACGAGCAGACCGCCCACACGCGCGTCGACGAGCACCCGATCCCCGTCGGAGAATCCCTGGACCGCGACGAGGGCGGCCAGCAGGCCGACCGGGATCAGGGCCGCGGCGCGGACCGTGAACGGGTGCTCCAGCAGGTGCTCGGGCACCGCGAGGCCGGCGAGCTTGAGCAGGTAGCAGCCCACCGCGACCGCGACGACGCCCCACCACAGGTCGGTCATTCGGTCACCTCCGGCGCCGCCTTGAGGAACTGCATGCCGACCACGACCGCGAGCAGGCCGCCGACGATGATCGGGGTGCCGGCCGGCGTCGACGGCACCAGGCCGAGCGCGACCACGGCCGCCAGGAGCGCGAGCCACCGGGTCGCGGGGGTGTCCAGGCGCGGCCACAGCAGGCCGAGGAAGGCCGCCGCCACGGCGGCGTCCAGTCCGATCGCCTTCGGATCGCCGATCGCGTTGCCGGCGACCGCGCCGACCAAGGTCATGAGGTTCCAGATCAGGAAGATCGACACCCCGGTCCAGAAGAATCCGATGCGAGACTGCCGCACCGAGTCGCGGGTCACGGCCATCGCGGTGGACTCGTCGATCACCAGGTGCGCCGTCGCGAGCCGGCGCAGGCCCCTCACCCGGAGCAGCGGGGCGAGGGTGATCCCGTAGAAGGTGTTGCGGGCGCCGAGCAGCACCGCCGTCAGCGCCCCGGCCGTCGGCGTGCCGCCGGCGGCCACCACGCCGATGAAGGCGAACTGGGAGGCTCCGGTGAACGCCAGCAGGCTGAGCACGCACGCTTGGGCGACGGTCAGTCCGCTGGTGGTGGCCAGAGCGCCGAAGCTCACCCCGTAGAGGCCGACACCGACCCCGACACCGAGGGAGTCGGTGATGACCTGGCGATCGCTGACGGCGCTCATGCCACCGCGGTGTGGAGCCGCACCTGCTTGACCGGCCCAGACGTGCCGGCGAACTCGCGGTGGGCTCCGTCCGGCTCCCAGCCGGCCTCGCGCAGCCACGCCCGAAGCGCATCGTCGGTGGGCGAGACCCACCACACGGCCCGGGCGAATCCATCGGCCCTCGCGGTGTCGACGCAGGCCTGCAGCAGACGCGAGCCGTGGCCCTCGCCGCGGTGCTCGGCCGCGACGACGAACTCGCCGACCTCCACGTCGCGGACCTGGTCGGCGTCGGGGTCGTGGCACGGATGGACGAGGGCGAACCCGCGGACCGTCGCGCGGTCGAGCGCGACCAGAGTCCGCATCCGGGCGTCGCGGGGCGCCTGGATCAGGTGCGCCCAGCGCTCGGTCATCACGTCGGTGTCGAGCGCCTCGAGCTCTCGCGGATCGGCGACGCCCGCCCAGGTCTGCTCCCAGTGGGCGCGCTGGATCGCGGCGATCGCGGGGGCGTCGGCCGGCCAGGCCAGACGGACCGAGACGTCGGCGGTCATGCCCGTCACCGATTCCTCACCCGTCACGTCGGCCAGTATCGCACCAGCGGACCGCTCGTCTCCTCGGGGCCGAGACCGATCGCCGTGGCAGGCGTTAGTCTTCCCGCATGCAGGCCTACCTCGACCTCGTCCGCACGATCCTCGACGAGGGTGTCGCCAAGGGCGACCGCACCGGCACCGGCACCCTGAGCGTCTTCGGGCACCAGATGCGGTTCGACCTCGCCGAGGGGTTCCCGGTCGTCACGACCAAGAAGGTGCATCTCAAGAGCGTCGTCGCCGAGCTCCTGTGGTTCATCGCCGGCGACACGAACACCGGCTACCTGCGCGACAACGGCGTGACGATCTGGGACGAGTGGGCCGACGAGAACGGCGACCTCGGGCCGATCTACGGCTACCAGTGGCGGTCCTGGCCGACCCCGGACGGCCGCCACATCGACCAGCTCCACGACGTCATCGAGGCGATCAAGGCCGACCCCGACTCCCGACGCCACATCGTCAGCGCCTGGAACGTCGCCGACCTCGAGGCGATGGCGCTCGCGCCCTGCCACGCCTTCTTCCAGTTCTACGTCGCCGAGGGGCGCCTGAGCTGTCAGCTCTACCAGCGCTCGGCGGACGTCTTCCTCGGGGTGCCGTTCAACATCGCCTCCTATGCGCTGCTGACCCACATGGTGGCCCAGGTGGCCGGTCTGGAGGTGGGCGAGTTCGTCTGGACCGGCGGTGACTGTCACCTGTACGTCAACCATCTGGACCAGGCGCGCGAGCAGCTCGGCCGTGAGCCCCTCCCGCTGCCCAGGTTGCACCTCGATCCGGCGATCACCGACATCGACGACTTCACGCTGGACAGCATCCGGATCGAGGACTACCGCTCCCATCCGGCGATCAAGGCGCCGGTCGCGGTCTGAGGCGATGGGAGTCACCATCGTCGTCGCGGTCGGCGAGAACGGTGTCATCGGTCGGGACGGGCGGATGCCGTGGCCGCCGACCGGCGACATGCGGCAGTTCAAGGAGCTGACCTGGGGCCATCCGATCGTGATGGGGAGGACGACCTACGAGTCGATCGGTCGGCCACTGCCGGGCCGGACGTCGGTGGTGCTGACGCGTCGCCCGGACTTCGATCCCGGAGCCCCCGAGGTGCTCGTGGCCGGGTCTCTCGACGAGGGCCTGGCGCGGGCTCGCGAGCTCGACGAGGAGGTCTTCCTCATCGGCGGTGCCGAGGTGTACGCCGAGGCGCTCGCCCGTGACCTCGTCGATCGCCTCGTGGTGACGCATGTCCCGCTGGCCCCCGAGGGGGACGCCTGCTTCGGCCCGATCGATCCGCAGCGCTGGCGCGAGACCGTCCGCGAGCGACACCGGGGGACCCCGGACTACGAGATCGTCACCTACGAGCGGACCGTCCCCGCCTGAGCGGGCCGCGGTCGCGGCTCAGAGCAGGATCGCGAGCTGGCGCGACTGGGCCAGCAGATTGCCCTGCTGGTCCCACAGCTCGCCGTCCTCCTCGTGGAACCCGCCCGCGACGTGACGGGTGGAGAACCGGGAGGCGACCCACGTGCCGGGCGCGGGCAGTCGATGGAAGTGCACGGTGAGCTGGACCGTCATCGACGTCAGGTGCCCCAGCTCGAGGACCGGCGGAGGCAGGGAGTCCGACAGCAGACCCAGGGCGGGCCAGTCGACCGGCGTACCGCCGTCCAGGCGCTGCCAGGCGACGATGGTCGGATCGCCGTTCGGCTCGCCCACCGCCCAGCCGGGGACCTGCGGCATCCGGAACTCGACCCGTCCGAACAGCCCGTCGGTCGGCACGTCCATCGTGCGCGGATCCGGCAGGCTCTCCGGCGCCGGGAGCTCCGGTGGCGCGCCGAGCTCCTGACGCGGCCCGTCGTGCTCGCGGGCGAAGCTCGCCGTCATCCGCGCCAGCGGTCGATCGCCGCACACCATGTCGACGTCGACGGTCTGGATCCGGCGTCCGAGCTTGATCGGCGCACACGACAGTGTCGCCGTCGTCCCGGGCTCGGGGGAGGCGAAGTACGTGATCGACGCGACGACGGGCCGACCGACGTCGGTGTGGTCCATCGCGGTGCGCAGCATCGTGGCGAGCACCCAGCCGCCGTTCGGCTTCCCCAGGGGCGTGTTCCAGCGGTCCGTGACGCCGATCGTCAAGGATCCGTCGTCGGCAGGGGAGGCGATCGTGTCGCGAGGATAGAAGTCGGTCACCGTCACATCCTGCCCGAGGCCGATCCGGCGCTGACGGTAACCTCGGACCATGACGTCTCCACTGGCGACCGAGTCCGCGCCGTTCGGACGAGTCCTGACCGCGATGGTCACGCCCTTCACCCCGGACGGGGAGCTGGATCTGGACGCCGCGGCGGCGCTGGCGACCCACCTGGTCGACGCCGGCAACGACGGCCTCGTGATCAGCGGCACCACCGGCGAGTCGCCCACCACCACGGGCGAGGAGGACGGTCGACTGCTGGCCGCCGTGCTCGAGGCGGT
This sequence comes from Aeromicrobium choanae, assembly GCA_029265505.1. Lineage (GTDB taxonomy): Bacteria > Actinomycetota > Actinomycetes > Propionibacteriales > Nocardioidaceae > Aeromicrobium > Aeromicrobium choanae_A. The sequence goes on along the minus strand of JAJUII010000006.1, from coordinate 22,420 downwards.
CGGCGACCGCGCCACCGTGGTCGCCGGGATCGGGACGAACGACACCCGCCACACCGTCGAGCTGACCGAGCAGGCGGTCCGGATCGGCGCGCACGGGCTGCTGCTCGTGACGCCGTACTACAACAAGCCGCCGCAGGCGGGCATCGTGGCGAACGTCGACGCCGTCATCGAGGCCGCCGGCGACACGCCGATCATGCTCTACGACATCGTCGGCCGGACCGGCGTCCAGATCGCCGAGGCCACGTACGCCGAGCTGGAGTCGCGGCCGTCGGTGCTGGCCGTCAAGGACGCCTCGGGCGATCTGGCCCGCGGCGCTCGGTTGCGTGCCCGCACCCGCTTCGCGCTCTACTCCGGCGACGACGCGATCACGCTGCCGTGGCTCGCCGTCGGCGCCGTCGGCGTCGTCAGCGTCATCGGCAACGTCGCCGGCGGCCTGCTCCGCGAGATGATCCGGGCCGTCGACGCCGGCGACCTGGCCCGGGCGCGTGGGATCGACGATCGTCTCGTTCCGGTCGTCGAGGCGATCATGGGCCAGACCCAGGGTGCGATCGCCGCGAAGGTCGCCCTGCGGGAGCTCGGCCTCATCCCCAGCGACCGGGTGCGCCTGCCGCTCACCCCGGCCACCGCCGAGCAGGTCGACGTCATCCGAACCGCGCTCAAGGAGGCAGGACTCACAGCATGAGCCACATGCACGCGGAACTGGCCACCCCGCCACCGCTGGCGCCGAACGCCATGCGCGTCGTTCCGCTCGGGGGACTGGGCGAGATCGGCCGCAACATGACCGTCTTCGAGTTCGACGGCAAGCTGCTGATCGTCGACTGCGGCGTGCTGTTCCCCGAGGAGCAGCATCCGGGCGTCGACCTGATCCTCCCGGACTTCTCACCGATCCGGGACCGCCTCGACGACGTCGTCGGCCTGGTGCTGACGCACGGGCACGAGGACCACATCGGCGGTGTGCCGTACCTGCTGCGTGAGCGCGGCGACATCCCGATCATCGGCTCGAAGCTCACGCTCGCGCTGGTGGCCCCCAAGCTCAAGGAGCACCGCCTCAAGGACGTGCCGATGCACGTCGTCTCCGAGGGCGACCTGGAGACCTTCGGGCCGTTCGCCTGTGAGTTCGTCGCGGTGAACCACTCGATCCCGGACGCGCTCGCCGTGGCGATCAAGACCCCGGCCGGCGTCGTCCTGCACACCGGAGACTTCAAGATGGACCAGCTGCCGCTCGACGGTCGGATCACCGACCTGCGAGCGTTCGCCCGCCTCGGCGAGGCGGGGGTGGACCTGTTCCTGACCGACTCGACGAACTCCGACGTCCCGGGGTTCACCACCGCCGAGAAGCAGATCACGCCGGCGATCGACGCGGTCTTCGCGCGCAGCACGAAGCGCATCATCGTGGCGTCCTTCGCCTCCCACGTGCACCGCGTCCAGCAGGTCCTGGACGCGGCCGCCAAGCACGGGCGCAAGGTGGCCTACGTCGGGCGGTCGATGGTGCGCAACATGCAGATCGCCCGCGAGCTCGGCTATCTCAAGGTCCCCGACGGCGTCGTGGTGGACAGCATCGACGCCGCCCCGCCGGAGAAGATGGTGCTGATGTCGACCGGCTCGCAGGGTGAGCCGATGGCGGCGTTGTCGCGGATCGCGAACCGCACCCACGACAAGGTGCATCTCGAGCCGGGGGACACGGTCCTGCTGGCGTCCTCACTCATCCCCGGCAACGAGAACGCCGTCTACCGGGTGATCGACGGGCTGACCAAGCTCGGGGCGACGGTCGTGCACAAGGGCAACGCCCTGGTCCACGTGTCCGGTCACGCCTCGGCCGGCGAGCTGCTGTACTGCTACAACATCGTGCGACCGTCGAACGTCATGCCGGTGCACGGCGAGATCCGACACCTGCACGCGAACGCCGAGCTCGCGCGGCAGACCGGGGTGCCGAACGTCATCATCGCCGAGGACGGCTACGCGGTCGACCTCGTCGACGGCCATGCCCAGATCGTCGGTGCCTACGACACCGGATACGTCTACGTCGACGGCTCGTCCATCGGCGACCTGACCGACTCCGAGCTCAAGGACCGGCGGATCCTCGCCGCGGAGGGCTTCATCTCGGTCATCGCGGTGATCGACTCGGCCACCGGCAAGATCGTCAGCGGTCCGGAGATCCACGCTCGGGGTCTGGCCGAGGACGACTCGGTGTTCGACACCGTCCAGCCGAAGGTCGCCGCAGCGCTGGAGGAGGCGCTCGCCGACGGTGCGCGCGACGCGGCCGCGCTCCAGCAGGTGATGCGCCGTGTCGTGGGCTCGTTCGCCGGCCGCCGACTGCGCCGCCGGCCGATGATCATCCCGATCCTCCTGGAGACCTGAGCGCCCCGTAACGCAAGCCTCCGCAGGTCGTAACCGGGGAGAAACAGTCACCGCGCACGCTGGTGCGATGGGGACGGGCATCATCGTGTGTGGTCACGGAAGCCGCTCGCTCGCCGGCCGAACCGCGGTCTCGCGTCTGGTGACCGCGATGCGGCGCCAGGCGATCGGGCACGAGGTCGTGGACGCGTTCGTCGACGTGCGGCAACCCTCCCTGGTCGACGTCGTCGCCCAGACGCGCGGGCCGCGGGTGATCGTGCCCCTCGCCCTGGGGCACGATGCGACGCTCCAGACGCATCTGTCACGGGTCCGCTCCGATCTGGTCTCGATCGCCCCACCGGTGGGACCCGACTGGGTCCTGGCCGAGCTCGGCGTGCAACGGCTGATCGAGGCAGGCGCGCGGCCGTCCGACACGATCGTGCTGGTCGCGCCGCGAGTCGACGGCCCCTCGGCCCTCGCCGACGTCGCTCAGGCGGCACGCTTCCTGAGCGCCGTCTGGGGCGGTCCGGTCCACGTCGGCATCGTGGAGGGTGACGGCACCCCGGTCGACGAGGCGCTCGACGTCGCGCGGGCCCACGGACGTCGCGTCGTCGTCGCCTGGTACTCCCTGGAGCCGTTCGAGGACGCGCCTCGTATCGGCGACCTGGGCGCGGACGTCATGACGGCGCCGCTGATGGGACCGGACGGACCGGATCCGCGCCTGGTGTCGCTCGTGCTGGAGCGTGCGCTCAACCCCGTGCCCCACGGCGTGGGACCGTGAGAAGTCTCAGGTCGTGGTTTAGCCTTGCCGCATGGCGACCCGAACGTCTTCCCCGCCGCGCAAGCGGCCGTCCGGAAGCCAGGCCCGCAAGAAGTCCGCGGCGCGCAAGCCTCCCGCGCGCAAGCCGTCGACCGCCCGCACCGGTCCTGGTCCCATCAGCGCTGCCCTGCAGGCGATCCTGCGCTGGTCGACCGCGTTCTGGCTCGGCGTGGCCGGCCTCGTCGGCGCGATCGCACGCAGCATCGGCCACGGAGCCCGCGAACTCGATCCGGAGCAGCGCCGCGACGGCGTGGGCCTCGGTCTGGTCTCGCTCGCGCTGATCTCGGCCGCCGCCGTCTGGTGGAGCCTGCCCGGCGTCGTCGGCGACCTGGTGCGCCGGATCACGACGGGCAGCGTCGGCATTCTGGCCTGGGCCGTGCCCATCCTGCTGGCCGTCGTCGCCTGGCGCACGCTGCGGCATCCCGACCGCAACGGTCCGGCCGGCCGTCAGATCATCGGCTGGAGCGCGATCGTCGGCGGCGTGCTCGGTCTGGTGCACCTCGCCCACGGCACGCCGCGTCCGAGCGACGGCGGCATGTCCGAGGCCGGGGGAGCGGTCGGCTTCCTGTTCTCGGCGATCCTGGTCGACCTGCTCAAGACACCGTGGGTCGTCGCCCCGATCTTGGCCCTCGTCGTGCTGTTCGGCGTGCTGGTGGTCACCGGGACGCCGCTGTACGCCGTGCCCGACCGTCTGCGGTCCCTGCGTGACACGGCGCTGGGCCGCACCGGGGAGGACGAGCCCGAGAGGCCCGCTCCCGCCGCGAAGCGCCATCCGCGTACCGTGCCGGTGGAGGAGCCGTACGAGAACCCGCTCGTCGAGGGTCCCGACGACGACGAGCTGCAGGCGCCGGCGCCGGTCGCGCCGCCGCTCGTCCCCGAGCCGGAGTCGCGCGAGGAGGCTCCGCCTCCGCCGACTGATCCGCTGCCGGCACGGGCCGAGCAGCTCGCGCTGTCGGGCGACGTCGTCTACACCCTTCCCGACCCGTCCGTCCTGCGGGAGGGCACCCCGCCGAAGAAGCGGTCGGCGGCGTCCGACGAGGTCGTCGCACGACTGACCGAGGTGCTCGAGCAGTTCCAGATCGACGCGACCGTCACCGGCTACACGCGCGGTCCGACGGTCACCCGGTACGAAGTCGAGCTCGGGCCGGCCGTCAAGGTCGAGAAGGTGACCGCGCTGAGCAAGAACATCGCCTACGCGGTGGCCTCGAACGAGGTGCGCATCCTGTCGCCGATCCCGGGCAAGAGCGCGATCGGCGTCGAGATCCCGAACGTCGACAAGGAGATGGTGTCCTTGGGAGACGTGCTGCGGTCGGCGAAGGCTCGCAACGACCACCACCCGATGGTGATCGGCCTGGGCAAGGACGTCGAGGGCGGCTACGTCGTGGCGAATCTGGCCAAGATGCCCCACCTGCTCGTCGCCGGCGCGACCGGCTCGGGCAAGTCGAGCTTCGTCAACTCGATGATCTCCTCGCTGCTGATGCGGGCCACCCCCGACGAGGTGCGGATGATCCTGGTCGATCCCAAGCGGGTCGAGTTGACCGCGTACGAGGGCATCCCGCACCTGATCACCCCGATCATCACGAATCCGAAGAAGGCCGCCGAGGCGCTCGCCTGGGTCGTGCGCGAGATGGACATGCGCTACGACGACCTGGCCAACTTCGGCTTCCGGCACATCGACGACTTCAACAAGGCGGTCCGCTCCGGCAAGGTGCAGGCACCGCCCGGCAGCGAGCGGGTCCTGGCGCCGTACCCGTACCTGCTCGTGGTCGTCGACGAGCTCGCCGACCTCATGATGGTCGCTCCGCGCGACGTCGAGGACTCGATCGTGCGCATCACCCAGCTGGCGCGCGCGGCCGGCATCCACCTGGTGCTGGCGACCCAGCGGCCCAGCGTGGACGTCGTCACCGGCCTGATCAAGGCGAACGTCCCGAGCCGCCTGGCCTTCGCGACGAGCTCGCTGGCCGACAGCCGGGTCATCCTCGACCAGCCGGGCGCCGAGAAGCTCGTCGGTCAGGGCGACGGCCTGTTCCTGCCGATGGGCGCGAACAAGGCGATGCGCATGCAGGGCGCGTGGATCAACGAGGACGAGGTCGAGGCGATCGTCGCCCACTGCAAGGCGCAGCTGTCCCCGATGTACCGCGAGGACGTCACCGCGCCCCAGCAGAAGAAGCGCGAGCTCGACGACGACATCGGCGACGACCTCGACCTGGTGCTGCAGGCGGTCGAGCTGGTGGTCAACACCCAGTTCGGGTCGACGTCGATGCTGCAGCGGAAGCTGCGCGTGGGCTTCGCCAAGGCCGGTCGCCTCATGGACATCCTGGAGAGCCGCGGCATCGTCGGTCCCAGCGAGGGCTCCAAGGCTCGCGACGTACTGGTCAAGCCCGACGACCTGGCCGACGTGCTGGCGAGCATCCAGGCCGGCTGAGGGGTGCCTCCCGCGGCAGCGCGCCCATTCCACTAGGCTCGCGTCGATCACGCGTTCACCTGCTAGGGGGTGAACGTGAACGCGAAGGGATGTTCATGAGCTACAACGCACCGCCGCCGCCTCCGCCCAGCCAGGGCGCAGCGACGCCGCCGCCGAACCACCTGGTGTGGGCGATCCTGACGACGATCTTCTGCTGCCTGCCCCTCGGTGTGGTGTCGATCATCTACGCGGCGCAGGTGAACGGCAAGTACCAGTCCGGCGACGTCGCCGGCGCCCAGGAGTCCTCGCGCAAGGCGAAGCAGTGGGCCATCTGGTCGGCGGTGACCGGCGTCGTGCTGTCGGTCCTGTGGATCGTCCTCGTGATCGTCGGCATCGCCGCGCTGCCCGAGACCTCGACGACGACGTCGTACTGAACCGCGACGTGACTCGCGACGATCACCCCGCCTCCGCGGCCGCGCGCCGCGGAGGCGGGGTGCCGTCGGTCCTGGCGGTCACCGTCGCCGGGGCGGCCGCGACCCTCGTCGTCGCGACGGTCTCGCCAGAGGAGCCGGGCCACTATCCGACCTGTCCGTTCCTGGCGTTGACGGGCGCCTGGTGTCCCGGATGCGGGAGTCTGCGCGCTCTCCACGCCCTCGCCCAGGGCGATGTCGTCACCGCCTGGCAGCGCAACCCGCTCGCGGTCGTGCTGCTGCCGCTCGTCGCCTTGGCGTGGGTCGCCTGGGGGCTGAGGATCGCGGGGCGCGACATCGGACACCCGACGCGGATCCCGGTCCGGTGGCTCTGGGCGCTCGTCGTGGCCGTCCTGGTGTTCTGGGCGGCACGCAACATCCCCGGTTGGACGTGGCTCTCCCCGGCCTAGGCAATACTGAGGGCCATGGAATCGTCCCGCCCGGCCGACCGACCGAGCAACCTCAACGTGCCGAACGTCCTGACGGTGATCAGGATCCTCGGCGTCCCGGTCTTCGGCTGGATCCTGCTCCACGACGGCGGGGAGTCGGTCGGCTGGCGGATCGCGGCCTGGGCGACCTTCGCGGTCCTCATGGCGACCGACAAGGTGGACGGCGACATCGCCCGCAAGCACGACCTGGTCACCGACTTCGGCAAGATCGCCGACCCGATCGCCGACAAGGCGCTCACCGGCATGGCGTTCGTCGGGCTGGGCTTCGTCTTCGCCGACGAGGCGTGGCGCTGGCCGTTCTGGATCGCGGTGGCCCTGCTGCTGGTCCGCGAGTGGGGGATCACCGTGATGCGGATCGTCATGGTGCGCCGTGGCTTCGTCATGCCCGCCAGCCGCGGGGGGAAGATCAAGACGGTGCTCCAGTCGCTGGCGATCGCAGGCTACTGCCTGCCGTTCGAGCTGTGGGACGGTCTGCTCGCGCGGATCCTGCTGTGGATCACCCACGGCCTGATGGCGGCAGCCTTCGTGGTCGCCCTCGTCACCGGCGTGCAGTACGTGCTGGACGCCCGACGGCTCGCCGGGCCCGTTCCGGCGGACGAGTCGTGAGCGGTCCGGCTCAGCCGAGCGCGATCGCGGTGGTCGCGGCGCTGCGTGCCGCCGGTCAGACGATCGGCACCGCCGAGTCGTTGACCGGGGGGCTGGTCTGTGCCGAGCTGGTGTCCGTCGCCGGTGCCTCGGCGGTCGTCCGCGGCGGCATCGTCGCGTACCACCCGGACGTCAAGATCGACCTGCTCGGCGTCGACGCCGGGATCGTCGCCCGGGACGGCACCGTCAACGCGACGGTGGCCGAACAGCTCGCCGAGGGCGCGCGTCGCCGTCTCGACGCGACCTGGGGCCTGGGGACGACCGGAGTCGCCGGACCGGGACCGGCCGAGGGACGCCCGGCCGGCACGGTGTTCATCGCGGTCGCCGGCCCCGACGGCGTGCGCTCGCGCGAGCTGTCGCTCGACGGCGACCGCGCGACCGTCCGCGTCCGGACGGTCCACGAGATCCTGGCGGACCTGCACTATAGGCTGGGGAAGAACGACGGCTCGACCCGTGTTGAGTCAGACAGGGAAGGTGGTGGCGATGACCGCGATGCGTGAACTCATCGGCGATGTGCTCCGAGCGCGTCGACTCGCCCAGGGCCTCACCCTGCGTGACGTCTCCGAGCGCGCCCGGATCAGTCTGGGGTACATCTCCGAGATCGAGCGTGGCCAGAAGGAGGCGAGCTCGGAGCTGCTGGCCGCACTGGCCCAGGCGCTCGACGTTCCGCTGAGCAAGGTCCTCCTCGACGTCAGCTCCCTGCTGGAGCTGGAGGAGGCGGCCGATCTGGCCACCGTCTCGCCGATCACCGTCGCCGAGGCCCAGGCCTCCGCCGCGTGAGGCACAGCGAGTTCTGGGAGCGCATGGAGCGTGCGCTCGGCCCGGCCTACGCCCGTTCGTGGGCCTCGCAGCAGGCGATCGCGAGCCTGGACGGACGCACGCCGCTGGAGGCTCTCGAGGCCGGTGTCGATCCGCAGCGGATCTGGCGGGCCGTCCACGCCACGCTCGACCTGCCGGCACGCGAGCGTTGAGCTAGCGTCGAGGAATGACCGATCTTCCCGACCTGTCCGGCAAGCGCGTCGCGATCATCGCGACCGATCACTTCGAGGAGTCCGAGCTGACCACCCCGCGTGATCGTCTGGCCGAGGCGGGGGCCGAGGTGCGGGTCTACGCCCCGCACGCCGGATCGCTCCAGGCGATGCAGGGCGACGTGGACAAGACCATCAGCGTCCCCGTGGACGGCACGCTGGACGACTTCGACGCCGACTGGCCGGACGCCCTCGTGCTCCCCGGTGGCACGGTCAACGCCGACCACCTGCGCACCGACGAGCAGGCGCGGACGATCGTGACCGAGGTCCTCGCCAGCGGCCGTCCGGTCGCCGCGATCTGTCACGCGCCATGGGTCCTGGTCTCGGCCGGACTGGTCGAGGGACGCCGGCTGACCAGCTTCCCGAGCCTCGCGGTCGACGTCCGCAACGCCGGCGGCGAGTGGGTCGACGAGACCGTGGTCGTCGACGGTGACCTCATCACGAGCCGGAGTCCCGACGATCTGCCGGCGTTCGTCGGCGCGATCGTGGACGCGCTCGTGTCCTGAACGATCACGCCGCTCCGGCGCGGCGTGTCGGGCCGTCGTCGAACACATGTTCGGCCTAGGCTGGTCCACAGGCCGACGGAACGGGCGGACGGGTTCCACAGACGAGTCGACGAGGCTCATGAATGTCAGTGGGTCCGCCTACCGTCGAAGATGGCCCGCCACCCCGACCGGCACGGTCGACGACACGAAGGACGCACACATGGCCTCGCAGAAGGAGCTCGCCAAGGAGCGAGCCAACAAGGACAAGGCGATCGAGAACGCTCTGGCCCAGATCGACCGTTCGTACGGCAAGGGCGCCGTGATGCGTCTGGGGGATCAGGCGCGGGCGCCGATCGAGGTCATCCCGACCGGTGCGGTCGCCCTGGACGTCGCGCTCGGCATCGGCGGCCTGCCGCGCGGTCGGATCGTGGAGATCTACGGCCCGGAGTCCTCCGGCAAGACCACCGTCGCCCTGCACGCGGTGGCGAACGCGCAGAAGGCCGGCGGTGTGGCGGCCTTCATCGACGCCGAGCACGCCCTCGATCCCGAGTACGCGCGCAAGCTCGGCGTGGACACCGACGCACTGCTGGTGTCCCAGCCGGACTCCGGTGAGCAGGCGCTCGAGATCGCCGACATGCTGATCCGCTCCGGCGCGCTGGACATCATCGTCATCGACTCGGTGGCGGCGCTGGTGCCGCGTGCGGAGATCGACGGCGAGATGGGTGACAGCCACGTCGGTCTGCAGGCGCGCCTCATGAGCCAGGCCCTGCGCAAGATGACCGGCGCCATCAACGGGTCGGGCACGACGGCGATCTTCATCAACCAGCTGCGCGAGAAGATCGGCGTGATGTTCGGCTCGCCCGAGACCACCACCGGCGGCAAGGCGTTGAAGTTCTACGCCTCGGTCCGCCTGGACGTGCGAAGGATCGAGACCCTCAAGGACGGCACCGAGATGGTCGGCAACCGCACCCGGGTCAAGGTCGTCAAGAACAAGGTCGCACCGCCCTTCAAGCAGGCCGAGTTCGACATCATGTACGGCCAGGGCATCAGCCGTGAGGGCAGCCTGATCGACCTGGGTGTCGAGGCGGGCTTCATCCGCAAGGCAGGTGCCTGGTACACGTACGAGGGCGATCAGCTCGGTCAGGGCAAGGAGAACGCCCGCAACTTCCTGCGCGACAACCCGGACCTCGCCGACGAGATCGACAAGCGGATCCGGGAGCACCTCGGGATCGGGGCGCGCGTCGACGATCCGGCCGGTGACCCGGCCGCCGTGGTCGACGACCTGAGCGGTGATCGGTCCGCGGCCGACTTCTGATGGTCGACCCGAGCGATCCGGACGCCGACCCGCGCGCGGTCGTCGTCGCCGGCCGGACGATCGCGATGGATCGTCTGGCCGAGCGCGACCGCAGCCGGGCCGAGCTCCTCGCGGCCTTGGCGCGGCGGAGGTTTCCGCCCGAGGTCGCGGAAGGGATCGTCGATCAGCTCGAGGCTGAGGGACTCGTCGATGACGAGCGCTTCGCCCGCGCCTGGGTCGAGTCCCGATCGCGGACGAAAGGCCTGGCGCGGCCGGTGCTGCGGATGGAGCTGATCCGCAAGGGCGTGGCTCGCGAGGTCATCGACACTGTACTCGAGGAACTCGACCCCGAGGCTGAGAGACAGGCGGCCCACCGCCTCGTCCAGCGCAAGATGAGATCGGTCCAGGGCCTCGATCCGACGGTCCAGGCCCGACGGTTGACGGGCATGCTCGCGCGCAAGGGCTACGGGCCGCAGGTCGCCTTCGAGGTGGTGCGTGCCGAGCTCGACCTCGCGCAGGAGTTCCTCTCGGAGTGACCGACGAGTAACATCGGCGCATGGTCTCGACTCGCGCCGTCTACGACCGGCTCGCTCCGCTGCCCGGAGGGCGCTGGCTGTTCGCCCGGGCCTTCTGCTTCCGGGCGCCGTACTTCCGCAGCATCCACCTGCGGGTGTCGCGGTTGGAGCGCCACCACGCCGAGGTCGTCGTTCCCCTGCGACGGGCGACGAAGAACCACATCGGCACGGTCCACGCGATCGCCGCGTGCAACGGGTTGGAGGCCGCGATGGGGCTGCTCGCCGAGGCGACCTGCCCGCCGGGCCACCGCTGGCTTCCCAAGGGCATGGAGGTTCGCTACCTGGCGAAGTCCGACTCGGACTTGGTCTGCACCGCCGAGACGACCGACGCGGAGTGGGCCCAGGCTCCCGACGTGCCGGTGACGGTCCGGGCCCGCCGAGCCGACGGAACCGTGACCGTCGAGGGCACCATCCACCTGTGGGTGACGCCGCGCTGACTCAGAGCAGTCCGGGAACCGCGTGGGTGAACGTCCCGGCCCGGAGTGTCGCCTCGACGCGCAGCGTGCGCAGTCGGGTGGCCGCCGTCGCGGTGTCGGGGGCGGGTGCCAGCGGGTCGCGGTCGAGCAGCGCCACGTCGGCCCGCGAGCCCGGCGCGATGGTGTCCTGACCGTCGATGCTCGCGGCGAGCGCCTCGGCGACCGTGATCGCCTCCGCCGGATTCCACGGCGGGCGCTCGTCCGCGGAGCGATGGACCGCCGCGGCCATCGAGACCCAGGGATCGAGCGGCGCGACGGGTGCGTCCGAGCCCAGCACGAGGGGCACCCCGGCGTCGAGGAGCGATCGCAGGCGGAAGCAGTCCTGATGGCGATCCGGCCACAGTCGAACGGCGGTGTCCCGGTCGTCGAGCAGATGAGACGGCTGGACGCCGGCCGTGACGCCGAGCGAGGCCATGTCGGCGATCTCGCGGTCGGTCATGAGCTGGGCGTGCTCGATCGACCCGGGCGCCCCGGAGGCGGCGAAGGCCGCGAGCGCCTCGTGAGCGGCCGCGTCGCCGATCGCGTGCACCGCAGCGCTCAGGCCGCCACGGCGCGCCGTCGCGAGCAGCTCGATGAGCTCGGCGCGGTCGTGGTTCTGGGCTCCTCGGTCGCTCGTGCCGGCGTACGGGGTGCGACAGTGCGCCGTACGGGTGTTGAGCGATCCGTCCGAGATGATCTTGAGCGGCCCCAGCACGACGACGCCGTCGTCGGTGATCGGGTCGCCGGTCCGCATGCCTGCGCTCACGACCGCGTCGAGATGATCCGGATACACCGCCGAGCGGACGGTCACCGCGGTGATGCCGTGCGCCACCCGCTCGCGCCAGTTCGCGATCGGGTCGGCGAACTCGAAGTCGGTGACGCCGACGACGCCACGTGCGGCGGCCTCGCTGACCGCCTGGGCGATCGGCTCGTGGCCGTGCTGGGCGGTGTCGAGCTCGAGCACGCGGGGGAGCAGCTCGAACCACGGCACCTCGGTGAGCGGATCGTCGGTGTGCGGCACCCCGAGGGCCGCCAGGGCGGCGGAGTTGAGCCAGCCGGTGTGCGCGTCTCCGCTCGTGAGCACCACCGGACGGGAGCCGCTCACCGCGTCCAGCTCGGTGACGGTGGGACGGCGTGACCAGTCGGCCCAGCGGAACCCGAACCCGAACACCCAGCCGCTGCCGGTGTCGCGCGCCAGGTGCCGGGCCACCCGGGCGGTGACCTCGCTCGGGTCGTCGGTGCCGGACAGGTCGAGCCGGATGCGGGTCTGTGCCCACTGCGTCAGGTGGACGTGCTGGTCCCACAGCCCGGGGATCGCCCAGCGGCCGTCCGCGTCGACGACGCGCTCGCCGGGCTCGGGTGTCAGGCCCGCGGCGACGTCGCGCACGCGACCGTCGTCGATGCGCAGGTCGACCGCGGTGGCAGGAGCGGGGGAGCGGACGGGGACGATCCGGACGTTCCGCAGCAGCAGGCTCGTCACCGCGGTGCGAGCGTGGGATCGGCCGGATCGATGGCCATGTCGACGGTGCGGGACTCCGTGAGGCGGCGCTGCGCGAAACGGCCCAGCAGCTCCAGACAGGAGTTCGCGAGGATGTAGATCACTCCGAGCACGAGAGCGACCTGCAGGTGGTTCTCGAACTCGCGCCAGATCTGGCGGCCGGCGTAGGTCAGACCCGGCGCGACCACGATGTAGCCCAGCGAGGTGTCCTTCATCGCCACGATGCACTGGCTGATGATCGCCGGCGTCATGATCTTGATCGCCTGGGGAAGCTGGACGATCCGCATCACGGCGTTCTTGCGCATGCCCAGCGCATAGGCGGCCTCCACCTGTCCGCGGGGGACGGCGTTGATGCCGGCGCGGACGGTCTCGGCGAGCACCGAGCCGTTGTAGAGGATCAGGCCGATTACCAGCGGCGCCAGGATCTCGATCTGGAAGCGGTACAGGGCCCACAGATAGGTGATGAGGATGTACAGCGGCACGGCGCGGAAGAACTCCACGATCAACCAGCAGGGCCAGCGGATCCACGCATGGTCGGAGAGCTTGCCGATGCCGAAGAGCATGCCGAACGCGAGCGCGCCGATGATCGCCAGGACGGCGGCCAGCAGCGTGTAGTAGAGGCCCTCGGCGATGAACACCATGTAGTCGGGGGTGACGAACACTTCCCACAGGTCGGGGTCGAACTGGCCCGTGGTCCAGAACCGCCAGATCACGGCGGCGACCACGGCGACGATCCCCAGGACCGTCAGGACGGTCAGGATGCGGTGACGTCGCCTCGCCTTGGGGCCGGGGACGTCGAACAGCACCGAGCTCATCGGGTCACCACCTTCCAACGACGCTCGGCCCAACCGGCGAGCAACGAGATGGCGGCCACGATCACGATGTACATGAACGCGATGGTGAGGAAGGCCGCCGTGCGCGAACTCGGGTAGTCACGCAGCAGACCCTGCAGGCGGAAGGCCAGGTCGGCCAGGCCCAGCGCGGCGACCAGCGAGGTGTTCTTCGCCAACGCGATGAACACGCTCGCCATCGGCGGCACCACGAGCCGGAACGCCTGCGGCAGCACCACCTGGGTCATGGTCATCGTGAACGGCATGCCGATCGCTCGGGCGGCCTCCGCCTGTCCGAGCGGCACGCCGTTGATGCCCGAGCGGAGCGCCTCGCACACGAACGCGGCCGTGTAGAGGCCGGCGGCGAGCGAGACGTTCCAGAAGAAGCCGAAGCTGATGTTCATCGCCGGCAGGCCGTAATAGGTGATGAACAGCAGCAGCAGCAGGGGAGTGTTGCGGAAGATCGTGACGTAGGCGGCGCCCACACCGCGCATCACGGGGACCGGGCTGACCCGGGCGACCGCGACGAGGGTGCCGACGACGAGGGCGATGAGGCCGCTGGCCAGGAAGACGCGCAGCGTCACCCAGAAGCCTTTGAGGATCAGTTCGCCACTGTCCTGCAGGAAGGAGAAGTCCACGTCTCACCACCCTCGTCGTCGGTCGGTCACGATGTCACTCGCAGGGGTCGAGCGCCGGCGGATCGCCTGCCTCGCCGCCGCCCTTGCCCAGGGTCGCGTCGAACGCGGCCTTCCACGAGCCGTCCTCGAACGCCTCGGTCAGCGTCTCGTTGATGAACTCGCACAGCTCCGGGTGGTCCGGGCCGTAGCCGATCCCGTAGCGCTCCTCGGAGAAGGGCTCGCCGACGACCTTGAGCTCGTCGGGGTTCTCGGCGGCGTAGCCGAGCAGGATCGCCGCATCGGTCGTCACGGCGTCGACCGAGTCGTTCTCGAGCTGGCGGACGCACTCGGAGTACGTGTCGAAGCCGGCCGGCGTCGCGCCGTACTCCTCCTCGACCGTCTTGATCGAGGTCGACCCGGTCACCGAGCAGACCTTCTTGCCGTCCAGGTCGTCCGGGCCGTTGATCGAGTCGTCGTCGGCGCGCACGAGCAGGCTCTGACCGGTCACGTAGTACGGGCCGGCCTGACCCACCACCTTGCGACGGTCGTCGGTGATCGAGTACGAGGCGATCACGAAGTCGACCGTGCCGTTCTGCAGGAACGGCTCACGGTTGGCCGATACGGTCTCGACCCACTCGATGTCGTCGGCCTCGATGCCGAGCTTGGCGGCGAGGATCTTGCCGATCTCCGGGTCGAAGCCCGAGGGCGCGTCGGCCGTGGCGGTCTTGAAGCCGATGCCGGGCTGGTCGAACTTGACGCCGATCTTGACGCTGCCGGCCTCCTGCAGTTCGGCCATGCGGGTGCCGGCCTCGAACTCGCGATCCTCGACCTCCACCTCCGGGGTGTCGCCCGTGTCGTCGTCGCTGCCGGCGTCGCCGCATGCGGTCAGCGCGAGCAGCCCGGCGGCGACGAGCGCCGCCCAGCGGGTCCGTCGTGTCTTCATGGTCTGTTCCTCCGTTGTCGGTTGTTCCGTTGGCGTGGATCAGTGCTTGAGGATCTTGCCGAGGAAGTCCTTGGCCCGATCGCTCTGCGGGTTCGTGAAGAACTCGTCGGGGGTGGCCTGCTCGACGATGCGACCGTCGGCCATGAACACCACGCGATCGGCGGCGGTGCGGGCGAAGCCCATCTCGTGCGTGACCACGACCATCGTCATGCCGCGGCGCGCCAGGTCGACCATCGTCTCGAGGACTTCCTTGATCATCTCCGGGTCCAGCGCGGAGGTCGGCTCGTCGAAGAGCATGACCTTCGGCTCCATCGCCAGGGCGCGGGCGATGGCGACGCGCTGCTGCTGGCCGCCGGAGAGCTGGGCCGGAAGCTTGCCGGCCTGGGAGTCGACGCCCACCCGGGCCAGCAGCTCGTGGGCGCGGCGGTTCGCCTCATCCTTCGACTTGCCCAGCACCTTGATCGGGCCCAGCGCGACGTTCTCCAGAACCGTCTTGTGGCTGAACAGGTTGAAGGACTGGAACACCATGCCCACCTCGGCGCGCAGTCGGGCCAGAGCCTTGCCCTCCTCCGGCAGCGGCACGCCGTCGATCTCGATCGTGCCCTCGTCGATCGGCTCGAGGCGGTTGATCGCCCGGCAGAGGGTCGACTTGCCCGAGCCGGAGGGCCCGATCACGACGACGACCTCACCCTGGGCGACCTCGAAGTCGATGTCCTGCAGCACATGGAGGTTCCCGAACCACTTCTGCACGCCGCTCATGCGGACCATCGGTGTCGCACTCACTCCCATGTCGAGTCAGCCAACCGTAGTGAGCCTCGATGCGCAACACATTCGGCCGTCGCGCCCGCGTGCCGCAACCGGATCGCAATCGATCCTCGGCGGCGTGCGGCGGGGAGGTCGGACGCGCCGTCACGCCACGTATCCTTGACGGGTCATGACGAAGACGTACGAGGTGCGCACCTACGGGTGCCAGATGAACGTGCACGACAGTGAGCGCCTGTCGGGCCTGCTGGAGACCGCCGGCTACACCGCCGCGGTCGGCGACCAGACGCCGGACCTGGTCGTCTTCAACACGTGCGCGGTGCGCGAGAACGCCGACAACAAGCTGTACGGCAACCTCGGTCACGTCGCGAGCCTCAAGGCGAAGAACCCGCAGATGCAGATTGCCGTCGGCGGCTGTCTCGCGCAGAAGGACAAGGACACGATCACCCGGCGTGCGCCGTGGGTGGACGTCGTGTTCGGCACCCACAACATCGGCTCGCTTCCGGTGCTGCTGGAGCGGGCTCGGATCGAGCAGGAGTCGCAGGTCGAGATCCTCGACGCCCTGGAGGTCTTCCCGTCGACGCTGCCGACGAAGCGGGACTCGGTGTTCGCCGCCTGGGTGTCGATCAGCGTGGGCTGCAACAACACCTGCACGTTCTGCATCGTCCCGAGCCTGCGGGGCAAGGAGCGCGACCGGCGCCCCGGCGACATCCTGGCCGAGATCGAGGCACTGGTCGCCGACGGCGTCGTCGAGGTCACCCTGCTGGGGCAGAACGTCAACAGCTACGGTGTCGAGTTCGGCGATCGGCAGGCGTTCTCGAAGCTGCTGCGTGCCTGTGGCGAGATCCCCGGGCTCGAGCGGGTGCGCTTCACGTCCCCGCATCCGGCGGCGTTCTCCGACGACGTCATCGAGGCGATGGCCGCGACGCCGAACGTGATGCCGCAACTGCACATGCCGCTGCAGTCGGGCTCGGACCGCATCCTCAAGGCCATGCGCCGCTCCTACCGTCGTGATCGCTTCCTGGGCATCCTCGACCGCGTGCGCGCGGCCATGCCGGAGGCGGCGATCACCACCGACATCATCGTCGGCTTCCCCGGCGAGACCGAGGAGGACTTCGCCGAGACCCTGGACGTCGTCCGTCGGGCGCGGTTCTCCAGCGCGTTCACCTTCCAGTACTCGCAGCGGCCGGGCACGCCCGCGGCTGAGCTGCCCGATCAGCTCCCGAAGGCGGTCGTGCAGGAGCGCTACGAGCGACTTGCCGCGCTCGTCGAGGAGATCTCCTGGGAGGAGAACCGCGCCCTGGAGGGCCAGGTGGTCGAGCTCCTGGTCTCCGACGGTGCCCACGCAGGGGGCCGCAAGGACGCCGAGACGCGGCGGATGAGCGGCCGCGCTCGCGACAACCGGCTCGTGCACTTCTCGCCCGGCTCCCACGAGGTCCGGCCGGGGGACATGGTCGTCACGACCGTCACCAAGGCCGCACCGCACCACCTGGTCGCCGACGACGAGCCACTCGAGGTGCGTCGCACGCGCGCCGGTGACGCCTGGGAGGCGCGTCAGGGACGGACGGAGGTCCGACCCGGCGTGGTCGGTCTGGGGATGCCGTCGGTGGGCGCTCCGCCGCCGCTCCCGCCGGCCCCGGCCTGCTCGCTGGGCTGAGTCGTCGAAGACGCGGGCCGCGGCGGGTCATGCGCCCCGACGCGGCCCGTGCCGTGGCACCGCGCGGTCAGGACCGGCGTCGCAGGCCCACCGTCGTGACCAGGGCACCCAGGACGATGAACGCCAGCGCCCCCAGCACGGCGGACGCGGACACCGCCGAGCCGGCCGCCGGCAGGTCACCGTCCGTGGCGGTCGCGGTGGCGTCCTCGGTCGGTTCGTCGGTCGGCTCCTCGACGAACGTCGCCGTCACCGAGTCTCGGAGCATCCGGGCCTCATCGGAGTAGAACGCGGCGTACACCTGGCACTCGTCCGACTCCAGGAGGGTGGGACTCTGGTTCCACCCGATGTGACTGTGTGCCGGCGGGGCGACCGCGGCGGACACCGACATGTCGCCGGAGCGGGTGCCGGTCGCGCAGAGGGTGACGGTTTCCGGCGTCGTGGCGTCGTCGCCGGAGACGGCGAGTCGGTTGCCCTCCAGGCTCCCCGGGCCCTCGCAGACCGTCAGCTCGGCCGCCGCCGAGCCCGACGTCTCGAGGGTGATCGCCGCGTCGAAGACGTTCGTGGTCACCGCGAGCCGGGCGGTCTGTCCCACCTCCAGATCCGCCGAGCCGCCGGACATCTCCAGCGTCACCTCAGGAACCTCGGGGATCTTGCGCAGCAGCTCGGCCTGAATCTCCTCGCTCATGTTGAGCTCGCACACCTCACGCAGGCCAGACACGGCGTCCGTGGGGTCGGTCACGCACCAGATGAGCGTCTGCAAAGCGCCGCGCTGCTCACTGGTGCCGTGGGCGATCGCCAGGTCGACGGTAGCGGGTCCTGGTCGAACCCCCAATCCCAGAACTCATCGACATCGGCGCCGACGAAGGGTGCTCCGGCCTGGATGAGGTAGGCGACGAGCCGCTCCTGATCGCGCGTGATCCGATCGTTCCCGCCGAGGCGCTCCATCGGCTCGATCGGCGTGGCCGCGTCGAGGTTCCCGTCGGCGAGCGTGCCGTCGGGAAGCGTGTCACCACAGACCTTCGAGAACAGGTCGGTGCAGAACATCCACTCCGATACCGGCCCGACTCCCTCGACGTAGCGGACGCCGCACAGGGGCGGGAACGTCTCCCGTCCGTAGCCGTTGAGGTCGTACAGAGGCACGATGTGACCGGCGTTGTACGAGGCCAGTCGCTCGCCGAAGACCATCGTCAGGTCCGCCACGCCGAGGTCGCCGGCGGCGGGATCGTTCGTGGTGGTCCCCGGGCACAGCGGTGCCCGGAAGGGCTCGGTCTCGGGGATGGGAGGCACGTCGGCGGACGCGGACGTCGTGGGGATCGCCCACATCAGCACCGCGGAGAGGGCCGCTCCGATGGCGAGCAGCCGGCGCGCCGTGAGTCGCCGGTTCATGAATCCGTCACCTGTTCTGTCGCCCACCGACACTCGCCGAGATGACGTCCGGCGACCGAACCGGTCTCGGGAAGCGCCGGCGGGGCGTCCGAGCGCGTGAGCCGACGAAACCGTGGTGTAACCTGTAGAGGCTGAGGCCAACGTCGTCCTCGGGTTCCACTCCCGCATGACTATTCGACGACAGGTTCTCTCGCATGGAACGACCTCTCTTCTCCGCCGCGCCCGGCGCGCAGGGTCTCTACAACCCCGCCCAGGAGCACGACAACTGTGGTGTCGCGTTCGTCGCGACGCTGACCGGAGTCGCGAGCCACGAGATCGTCCAGCACGGTCTGACGGCGCTGCGCAACCTCGATCATCGCGGCGCGGTCGGCGGTGAGCCCAACACCGGCGACGGCGCGGGCATCCTCATGCAGGTCCCGGATCGCTTCCTGCGCGGCGTCGCCCCGGTCGAGCTGCCCGAGGTGGGTCACTACGCCGCCGGCATGGCGTTCCTGCCGCGCGCCGACGTCCCCGCTGCCAAGGCGAAGGTCGAGGCGATCGCGGCCGAGGAAGGCCTGGAGGTGCTCGGATGGCGTGAGGTCCCGACCAAGCCGGAGATCCTCGGCTCGATGGCGCACGATGCCATGCCCGCGTTCGAGCTGCTCTTCGTGACGACGCCCGACCGCGGGCCGGCCGGCATCGACCTGGACCGCCGGACCTACGCGCTCAACAAGCGGTCGCACCACGAGGCCGACGTCTACTTCCCCTCGCTGTCGGCGCGCACGCTCGTCTACAAGGGCATGCTCACCACCGAGCAGCTCGACGTGTTCTTCCCGGACCTGCTCGACGAGCGCATGGAGTCGGCGCTGGCGATCGTGCACAGCCGGTTCTCGACCAACACCTTCCCGAGCTGGCCGCTCGCGCACCCCTTCCGCTACCTGGCGCACAACGGCGAGATCAACACCGCTCGCGGCAACCGCAACTGGATGCGTGCCCGCGAGGCGTTGCTGGAGAGCGACCTGATCCCCGGCGACCTGTCGCGCCTGTTCCCGATCTGCAGCCCGGACGGCTCCGACACGGCCTCCCTCGACGAGGTCCTCGAGCTGCTGCACCTGGGCGGCCGATCCCTGCCGCACGCGATCATGATGATGATCCCGGAGGCGTGGGAGAACAACGAGCAGATGGACCCGGCTCGCCGCGCCTTCTACGAGTTCCACTCCACCGTCATGGAGGCGTGGGACGGTCCGGCGTGCGTGTGCTTCACCGACGGCACCCAGATCGGCGCGGTCCTGGACCGCAACGGCCTGCGTCCGGGGCGCTACGTCATCACCGAGGACGGCTTGGTCGTGCTCGCCTCCGAGGTCGGCGTGCTCGACATCGACCCAGCGACGATCACCCGCAAGGGCCGCCTGGAGCCGGGCAAGATGTTCCTGCTCGACCTCGCCGAGCACCGGGTCATCGAGGACGACGAGATCAAGTCCCAGCTCGCCGGCGAGCACCCGTACGCCGACTGGCTGTACTCGGGTCTGGTGCGCTTCGAGGACCTGCCGCCGCTGGAGCACATCGTCCACACGCACGCCTCGGTCAAGCGCCGTCAGCAGCTCTTCGGGTACACCGAGGAGGAGCTGCGTCGGATCATCGCGCCGATGGCGCGCACCGCCGCCGAGCCGATCGGCTCGATGGGCACCGACACGCCCATCGCGGCGATCTCGGACCGCCCGCGCCAGCTGTTCGACTACTTCAGCCAGCAGTTCGCCCAGGTCACGAACCCGCCGTTGGACGCGATCCGCGAGGAGGTCGTCACCTCGCTCGCCGGCACGATCGGCCCCGAGCGCAACCTGCTCGACCCCAGTCCGGCCTCCTGTCGCATGCTGCAGCTGCCGTTCCCGGTCATCGACAGCGACGAGCTCGCCAAGATCCGGCACATCAATCGCGACGGCGACATGCCAGGGTTCGCGGTCCACGTCGTGCGCGGCCTGTACCCGCTCAACGGCGGCGGCGAGGCGATGGCCGCGCGACTCGACGAGATCTGCGCCGAGGTCTCCGAGGCGATCGTCGAGAAGGGCGCGCGCATCATCGTGCTCTCGGACCGCCACGCCGACGTCGATCTGGCGCCGATCCCGTCGCTGCTGCTGACCGGCGCGGTCCACCACCACATGGTCCGCGAGAAGCTGCGCACCCAGGCCGGGCTCGTCGTCGAGGCCGGCGACGTGCGCGAGGTCCATCACGTGGCTCTGCTCATCGGCTACGGCGCCACCGCGGTCAACCCCTACCTCGCGCTCGAGACGGCCGAGGACCTCGCCCGCGAGGGCATCCACGTCGAGGGCGTCGACCCCGCACAGGCGGCGCGCAACGTCGTGTACGGCCTGGGCAAGGGCGTGCTCAAGGTCATGAGCAAGATGGGCGTCTCGACGGTCGCCTCGTACACCGGCGCGCAGATCTTCGAGTGCGTCGGCCTGTCGCAGGAGGTCGTGGACCGCTACTTCACCGGCACCACCAGCAAGCTCGGGGGAGTGGACCTCGACGTGCTGGCCGCCGAGGTGCGCTCGCGTCACGACATCGCCTACCCGCTCAACGGCATCGTCGGATCGCGCCAGCTCGAGGTCGGCGGCGAGTACCAGTGGCGCCGTCAGGGTCCGGAGCACCTGTTCGACCCCGACACGGTGTTCCGACTCCAGCACTCGACCCGGACCGGGCGCTACGACATCTTCAAGAAGTACACCCAGCGCGTGGACGACCAGTCCGAGCGACTGATGACCCTGCGCGGGCTGCTGAAGTTCAAGTCCGACCGCCCCCCGGTGCCGATCGAGGAGGTCGAGCCGGTCTCGGAGATCGTCAAGCGGTTCTCCACCGGCGCGATGTCGTACGGCTCCATCAGCCAGGAGGCGCACGAGACCCTCGCGATCGCGATGAACCGGCTGGGCGGGAAGTCCAACACCGGTGAGGGCGGCGAGGACCCCGAGCGTCTGTACGACCCCGAGCGCCGCTCGGCGATCAAGCAGGTCGCGTCGGGCCGCTTCGGCGTCACCAGCGAGTACCTGACCAACGCCGACGACATCCAGATCAAGATGGCCCAGGGCGCCAAGCCCGGCGAGGGCGGTCAGCTGCCCGGACCCAAGGTCTACCCGTGGGTGGCCAAGACGCGGCACTCGACGCCCGGCGTCGGCCTGATCTCGCCGCCGCCGCACCACGACATCTACTCGATCGAGGATCTCAAGCAGCTGATCCACGACCTGAAGAACGCCAACCCCCGGGCTCGGATCCACGTCAAGCTCGTGGCCGAGGACGGTGTCGGCACCGTCGCTGCGGGCGTCTCGAAGGCCAAGGCCGACGTCGTGCTGATCTCCGGCCACGACGGTGGCACCGGCGCCTCGCCGCTGACCAGCCTCAAGCACGCCGGCGGTCCGTGGGAGCTCGGTCTGGCCGAGACCCAGCAGACCCTGCTGCTCAACGGTCTGCGCGACCGGATCGTCGTCCAGGTGGACGGCCAGCTCAAGACCGGTCGAGACGTCGTGATCGCCGCGCTGCTCGGAGCCGAGGAGTTCGGCTTCGCGACCGCCCCGCTGGTGGTCTCGGGATGCATCATGATGCGGGTCTGCCACCTGGACACCTGCCCGGTGGGCGTCGCGACGCAGAACAAGTCGCTGCGCGAGATGTACTCGGGCAAGGCCGAGTACGTCGTGAACTTCTTCGAGTTCATCGCGCAGGAGGTGCGCGAGCTGCTCGCCGAGCTGGGCTTCCGCAGCATCGACGAGGCGGTCGGCCACGCCGAGGTGCTCGACGTGCGCG
>JAJUII010000105.1 GCA_029265505.1 Aeromicrobium choanae | reverse complement strand
GGAGGATCTCGGCGGAGAGGCCCTCGGGATCGACGCGCTCGACGCCGCGGCCGCCGCTCTGCTGACCCAGGCCGACCACGAGGCGGGCGGCTTCGGTGGCGCGCCGAAGTTCCCGCCGTCCATGGTGCTGGAGTTCCTGCTGCGTCAGCACGCCCGGACAGGGGACCCGCGCGTGTGGGACGTCGTCTGCCGGACCTTCGAGGCGATGGCGCGCGGCGGCCTCTACGACCAGCTCGGCGGCGGCTTCGCCCGCTACAGCGTCGATCGGTTCTGGCGGGTGCCGCACTTCGAGAAGATGCTCTACGACAACGCGCTCCTGCTGCGTGCCTACCTGCACTGGTGGCGCGCCTTGGCTCGACGCGGCGATCGGCGCGCCGCCCTGGCCGCACGGATCTGCCGTGAGACGGCCGACTTCCTGCTCGCCGAGCTGCGCACCGACGAGGGCGGATTCGCCTCCGCGCTCGACGCCGACAGTGAGGGCCACGAGGGTACCTACTACGTCTGGAGCCCGCACCAGCTCATGAAGGTCCTCGGCGCGGACGCCGCGTGGGCCGTCGAGCTGCTGGGGGTGACCGCGCAGGGCACCTTCGAGCGCGGGCTCTCGACCTTGCGGCTGACTCGCGATCCCGACGACGCGGACCGATGGGAGCGCGTCCGTGCCCGCCTGCTGGGGGCCAGGTCGACACGTGTCCGGCCCGAGCGCGACGACAAGGTCGTCGCCGCATGGAACGGGCATGCGATCACGGCACTCGCCGAAGCCGGGATCCTCCTCGAGCGGCCTGATCTCGTCGAGGCGGCGACGACGGCCGCCGATCTGGTGTGGACCGTGCACGTCGAGCCCGGATTCGTGCGGACCTCGCTCGGCGGCGTCCGGTCCGACCACGCGGCGGTGCTGGAGGACCACGGCGCGGTCCTCGAGGCGTTCGTGGCGACCCTGGGTGCGACCGGCGACGACCGATGGCTGGATCGTGCCCGTCACGTCGCCGCGCGGGCGCTGCGTCGCTTCCGGGCCGAGGACGGCGGCTGGTACGACACCGCCGACGACGCCGAGCGGCTTCTGGTCCGCCCGCGCGACGTCACCGACGACGCGACCCCCTCGGGGGTCTCCTCGCTCGCGCACGGCCTCATCGCCCTCGCCGCGGTGACCGGCGACCACGAGTACCGGGGCGCCGCCGTCGACGCGGTCGCCTCGGCCTCCGCCGTGGCCACCGGGGCGCCCCGGTTCGCCGGCTGGACCCTGGCCGCCGCGGAGGCGCTCCACGACGGGCCGGCGGAGATCGTCGTCGTGGGCGAGCCCGGCGGTCCGCTCCACCGTGCGGCACTCGCTCTGGAGACCCCCGGAGCCGTGGTGATCGCCGCGGAGCCGGGCTCGGCCGTGCCGCTCGCGGCCGACCGACCCCGCGTGGACGGCCGGGACACCGCCTACGTGTGCCGGAACTTCGTCTGCCGGCTGCCGGTCACCGATCCGGCGGCCCTGGCCGGTGCTGCGAGCGGCGACCCCGCGCCCTGAGGGGGCGGTGACCCCTCAACCGATTCGAGGGGTCATACGGTTGCCATCTCACCGCGACGACCGAGGAGGGGTTGACAGGTCACCGCCCCCGAGGCTGGAGGGGTTGACAGGTCACCGCCCGGGGTGGGTCAGGCCGGGTGGGAGTAGACGAGCAGGCTGACGCCGATGTAGTGCACGACGAAGGCGGCGATCGTCAAGGCGTGGAACACCTCGTGGTAGCCGAACCAGCGGGGGTTCGGGTCGGGCCACTGGAAGCCGTAGACCAAGGCGCCGAGCGTGTAGAGCAGGCCACCTGCCGACAGCATCGCGAACTCGGCGGTGGTGGCGGCGGCCAGGAAGTCCGGCAGGTAGATCAGCGCGGCCCAGCCGAGCGCGAGATACAGCGGCACGTACACCCAACGCGGCGCCGACAGCCAGAACACCTTGAACAGCACGCCGAGCAGGGCGCCGCCCCAGACGAGCGTCAGCAGGATCGTCGCCTGTCGTGGCTCCAGCAGCAGCAGGGAGAAGGGCGTGTAGGAACCGGCGATCATCACGAAGATGTTCGAGTGGTCCAGCCGGCGCAGGACCTGCTTGACGCGTTCGCGCCACGGCACCGTGTGGTAGACGGCGCTGACCCCGAACAGCAGCAGAGCGCTGATCATGAAGACCGCGATCCCGATCCGCGCCGTGCGGCTCTCGGCCAGGACCAGCATCACCAGGAACGAGATGAGCGCCAGGGGAGCGGTCGCCGCGTGCAGCCAGCCTCGCAGCCGCGGCTTGATCTCCTCGACCCGATCGCGCAGGCGCTCACCGACCTCGTCGACGAACGAATCGTGCTGGGGGACCGGCATGTCGCAAGGATAGTCCTGACCGCGGCACACCGTCGCGGTGAGAGACGTGACAGTCGTCCCATCGGCTCGGTGCCGGGCGTACTCTGTGCGCATGCCGTTCAGTGACCTGCTCTATGGCCTGTACGAGCGCCGTCTCGCCAAGGGGCTCGACCCCGAGCGGCTCCCGTGCCACGTCGGAGCGATCGTCGACGGCAATCGGCGTTGGGCGCGCGGCGCCGGCACCGGGATCGACCACGGCTACCAGGCCGGTGCGGACAAGATCGCCGAGTTCCTGGGCTGGTGCGAGGAGCTCGGGGTCGAGATCGTCACCCTCTGGCTGCTGTCGACCGACAACCTGCGGCGCCCGGCCGAGGAGCTCGCCGCCCTGCTGACGGTGATCGAGCGCCTCGTCGAGGACCTCGCGGTCGGCGGCTACCGGCTGCGCCTCATCGGCAACCTCGACATGCTGCCGAGCGAGTCCGCCGCGCGGCTGAAGCGGGCCGTCGACCTCGCCGCCGAGACCGAGCATGCGCTCGACGTGAACATCTGCGTCGGCTACGGCGGTCGGCAGGAGCTCACCGACGCCATGCGCTCGCTGCTGCTCGAGCAGGCGGCCCAGGGGCGCACCCTCCAGGAGGTCGCCGAGACGCTCGAGGTGGACCACATCGCAGAGCACCTCTACACCAAGGGCCAACCCGATCCGGACCTGGTCATCCGCACATCGGGGGAGCAGCGACTCAGCGGATTCCTGCTGTGGCAGAGCGTGCACTCGGAATTCTACTTCAGCGACGCGCTCTGGCCGGCGTTCCGGCGCGTCGACTTCCTTCGCGCGATGCGCTCCTACGCCGCCCGCGACCGGCGCTTCGGCGCCTGACCGGGTTCACGGGAAGTTCACACGACACCCGGCGACACGCGCATCGCAATGCCGCGAACCGGGTGAGGCCGGTCCTACGTTCGAGATGTGCCCAAGCTCGACCCACGGGCCCTTCGGTCACCGAAAGGCTCAGGCCCCACCCACTAGATGAGGGCCGGGCGTTCGGGCGCGCGCGTGGCTCTCGAGGAGACAGCCGTGGCTGCAACGATGAGCACTCCGCCCCGCACCGATCGCCGCACCTACGTCCTCGACACGAGCGTCCTGCTGGCCGACCCGGCCGCCATGCAGCGCTTCGGGGAGCACGAGGTGGTCATCCCGATCGTGGTCATCACCGAGCTGGAGGCCAAGCGCCACCACCCGGAGCTGGGCTACTTCGCCCGCAACGCGCTGCGCTACCTCGACGACCTGCGGGTCGAGCACGGCACCCTCGACGTCCCGATGCCGGTCGGCGGCGACGGCGGCACCCTGCGCGTCGAGCTGAACCACACCGATCCGCAGTCGCTGCCCTCCGGCTTCCGGCAGGGCGACAACGACACGCGGATCCTGTCGGTGGCCCGTAATTTGGCCGACGAGGGGTTCGACGTCGTGCTGGTCTCCAAGGACCTGCCGATGCGGGTCAAGGCGTCCGCCGTCGGCTTGACCGCCGAGGAGTACCGGGCCGAGTGGGCGCTGGAGACGGGCTGGACCGGGATGGAGGAGATCGAGGTCGACGCGACCGATCTGGACGACCTCTACGAGCTCGGCACGATCGACCACGAGGTCGCTCGCGAGCTGCCCTGTCACACCGGGCTGGTGATGCTCTCGGACCAGGGCAGCGCCCTGGGCCGCGTGACGGCCGACAAGCAGGTGCGGCTCGTCCGCGGCGACCGGGAGGCGTTCGGCATCCACGGCCGGTCCGCCGAGCAGCGGATCGCCCTGGACCTGCTGCTCGACCCCGAGGTGGGGATCGTCTCGCTCGGTGGCCGGGCCGGCACCGGCAAGTCCGCGCTGGCCGTCTGCGCCGGGCTGGAGGCGGTGATGGAGCACCGCCGGCACCAGAAGGTCGTCGTGTTCCGCCCGCTGTACGCGGTCGGCGGTCAGGAGCTCGGCTACCTGCCGGGCAGCTCCGACGAGAAGATGGGACCGTGGGCGCAGGCCGTCTTCGACACTCTCGGCGCCGTCGCCTCGCCGCACGTGGTCGAGGAGATCCTCGATCGACAGATGCTCGAGGTCCTTCCTCTGACCCACATCCGCGGCCGCTCACTGCACGACGCGTTCGTCATCGTCGACGAGGCCCAGTCCTTGGAGCGCAACGTCCTGCTCACGGTGCTGTCGCGGATCGGCGCGAACTCCAAGGTCGTGCTGACCCACGACGTGGCCCAGCGGGACAACCTGCGCGTCGGCCGCTACGACGGCATCGTCGCGGTGGTCGAGAAGCTCAAGGGTCACCCGCTGTTCGCGCACGTGACGTTGACCCGCTCGGAGCGATCGCCGGTCGCCGCCCTGGTCACCGAGATGCTGGAGGACGTCACCCTCTGACCGCCGGATCTCGCGCCCGGCCGGTCACGGACCGTTACGGTGTCGGAGTGAAGCGATGGACTCCGTGGCTGTGGGGGGCCTGCGTGGCGGCGCTGTACGCCCTGATCTCCCTGCTGTCGTGGCGGCGGCTGACCATCAACTCGTGGGACAACGCGATCTTCGAGCAGGCGATCAAGGCGTACTCGCGTCTCGAGGCTCCGATCGTGCCGGTCAAGGGGCCGGGCTTCAACATCCTCGGCGACCACTTCTCGCCGATCGACGCGCTGATCGCGCCGTTCTACCGAGTCTTCCCGGACGGTCGGACGCTCCTGGTGGCCCAGGCGGTGCTGTTCGGCGCGTCCGTCGTGCCGATCACCCGGCTTGCGGTGGAGCGGCTCGGGGCGCGCACCGGCTGGACGATCGCGGTGATGTACGGGTCGTCGTTCGGTCTGGCCCAGGCCGCGATCGTCGACTTCCACGAGGTGGCGTTCGCGGTGCCGATCCTTGCGATGGCCGGGGCAGCCTTCGTCGAGGAGCGCTACCGCGCCGTCATGCTGTGGTCGTCGGCGCTGATCCTCGTCAAGGAGGACATGGGCGTCACCGTCGCCGCGATCGGCGTGGCCCTCTGGCTGGCGCGCGAGCGGCGGCGGGGGCTGATCCTGGCGCTCGTCGGGGCCGTCGCGCTGGTGCTGGTGGTGTGGGTGATCATCCCCGCCTTCAACGCCGGCGGCGCCTACGACTACACCGAGAACCTCGGCGGCGAGGCGGGACTGTGGCAGAGCCTCGTCACCGAATGGGACCGCAAGCTGGCGACCCTCGCGCTGACGTTCGCCGTCACCGGGTTCGCGGCTCTGTGGTCGCCGTGGGCGGTGGTGGCCGCACCGACGTTCGTGTGGCGCTTCCTCGGCGACGTGCATTGGTACTGGGGGACCGAGTGGCACTACTCGGTCGTGCTGATGCCCATCGTGTTCGTGGCGATGATCCAGGCGCTGGAGCGTCGGCCGCGCCTCGAGTGGCCGGCGGTCGTGGTCGGCGCCGCCGTGGGCGGATACCTGCTCGCCGGCGGGCCGATCGTCGCCCTCGCCGAGACCGAGACGTGGCAGGCGCCGCCGCACCGCGAGGCGATGCGTGAGGCGATCGACCTCATCGCCGAGGACGCCGTGGTCGAGGCCGACATCAGCGTGCTCAAATACCTCACCGGCAGTCACGACGAGGTGTACTGGGTCGGGACGATCGGGGACGTCGTGCCCGATTACATCGTCGTCGATCGCCGACTGACCGGGTTCGACCCGGCCGATCACGGCGCGCAGGAGCACGGCGGCGACTACCGGGTGGTGTTCGACCGCGACGGCTACGTCGTGGCCCGACGCGTGGGCTGAGCCCACGGGACGGCCCGGAACGACGACGCCCGCCCCGAAGGCTCGGGACGGGCGTCGCGACGGGGTCGATCAGGGGTGCGTCATGCGCATGACGTCCAGCGCGGAGTCCAGATCGGCCTCGCTGATCTCGCCACGCTCGACGTAGCCCTCCTCGAGGACGACCTGGCGGATCGTCTTGCGCTCCTTGACCGCCTTCTTGGCGATCGCGGCGGCATTCTCGTAGCCGATGTAGCGGTTGAGCGGCGTGACGACCGACGGGCTGGACTCGGCCAGCTCGCGGCAGCGCTCGACGTCGGCGCTGATGCCGTCGATGCAGCGATCGGCCAGCGTCGTCGAGGCGTTCGCCAGCAGGCGCATCGACTCCAGGATGTTGCGGCCGATGACCGGGAGCATGACGTTGAGCTCGAACGAGCCCGACGAGCCGGCGAAGGCGATCGCCGCGTCGTTGCCGATGACTTGGGCGCACACCATCAAGGTGGCCTCCGGCAGGACCGGGTTGACCTTGCCCGGCATGATGCTCGAGCCGGGCTGCAGGTCGGGGAGGTGAATCTCGCCCAGGCCAGTCCGCGGCCCCGAGCCCATCCAGCGCAGGTCGTTGTTGATCTTGGTCAGGCTGACCGCGATGGTGCGCAGCTGCCCGGACATCTCCACCAGCCCGTCGCGGGCGCCCTGGGCCTCGAAGTGGTCGCGCGCCTCGGTCAGCGGCAGGCCCGTGCGCTCGGCGAGGATCTCGATGACGCGTTGCGGGAAGCCCTTCGGCGTGTTGATCCCGGTGCCGACGGCGGTGCCGCCCAGCGGGACCTCGGCGGTGCGGGGCAGGGCCGCCTCGACGCGCTCGATGCCGCGGCGGATCTGCGCGGCGTAGCCGGCGAACTCCTGACCGAGCGTGACCGGCGTGGCGTCCATGAGGTGGGTGCGGCCCGACTTGACGACCTCGGCGAACTCCTCGGCCTTGCGCTCCAGGCTCGTCGCCAGGTGGTCGAGGGCGGGGATCAGCGTCCGCAGCGCCGACTCCGTGGCGGCCACGTGGATCGACGTGGGGAACACGTCGTTGCTCGACTGCGAGGCGTTGACGTGGTCGTTCGGGTGGATCTCCAGACCCGAGGCGCGCGAGGCGAGCGTCGCGATGACCTCGTTGGTGTTCATGTTGCTCGACGTGCCCGACCCGGTCTGGAAGACGTCGATCGGGAAGTGCGCGTCGTGCTTGCCGGCGGCGACCTCGTCGGCGGCCGCGACGATCGCGTCGGCCATCGCCTGGTCGAGGATGCCCAGCTCGGCGTTCGCCGTCGCGCAGGCAGCCTTGATCTGGGCCAGGGCCCGGATCTGTGCCGATTCGATCGGCGTCCCGGAGATCGGGAAGTTCTCGACGGCGCGCTGGGTCTGGGCCCGCCAGAGGGCGTCGGCGGGGACCTTGACCTCGCCCATGGTGTCGTGCTCGATGCGGTAGTCGGTCATGCCTCGAACACTAGTGCTTGCGCCGATTCGGTGGTGCAGCGGTGCGGCGGGCCTCAGAGGATCTCGTCGAGGGTCTCGACGGGACGGGCGAGCCGGGTGCCGCGGCTGGTGACGACGAACGGGCGCTCGACCAGGACCGGGTGCTCGACCATCGCGGCGAGGACCTCCTCGTCGCTCGCCTCGGCGAGCCCCAGCTCGCGATACAGCGGCTCGCGCTTGCGCACGGCCCGGGCGGGGGTGAGCCCGGCCGCCGCGAACAGCTCGCGCAACTGCTCGGCGGTCCAACCATCGTCGAGGTACCGCACGACGGTCGGCTCGATCCCGGCCTCCCGCAGGCGGTCGAGGGCCTTGCGCGAGGTCGTGCAGCGAGGGTGGTGATAGATCGTCGCGTCCACGGCGTCCACGGTACTGCGCCGCGCTCCGATCACCAGACCCGTGGCAGGACGCGCACCGACCCGCCCGCGGTCACGCCCTCCGACGGGACCACCGCGACCACATCGGCCTCGGCGAGACCGCGCAGCATGTGAGAGCGAGCCGCGGACGCCGCGACCAGGCCGGCCTCCGTCCGGATCGCCGGCACGAGCGTCGTGCCGGCCCGGGAGGTGAACGGTTCGGCGACTTCGGCCGAGTCGAGCGGGGGCACGTCGTCACAGCGGTACCCGGCCGACAGTGCGGGGACGAACGACAGGGCGGTCATCGCCGCGGCGAGCGGGTTGCCCGGCAGGGCGAGCCACGGTCGGCCGTCGGGGAGCACCGCCAGCGACGCGGGGTGGCCGGGCCGCATGTCCACGCCGCGGAAGACGATCCGCGCGTCGAGCTCGTGCCAGGCGTCCTCGATCGGGTCGTCGCGCAGACGCTCGCGGCGAGCGACCCGGGCGCCGAGCGCGGCGAGCAGGGGCGGCAGCATCGGGGTCATCACGTCCCGGACCGTGCCCGGCTCCGGCCTTCCGGTC
>JAJUII010000175.1 GCA_029265505.1 Aeromicrobium choanae | reverse complement strand
TCGCGCGGCTGACGGGGCGGAACCTGCCGATCACGAGCGACCGCATCCGCAAGCTCTCCGCCGACGAGACGTCCTTCGCCTCCGACCGGATCCGCGAGACCGGCTACGAGCAGCCGGTCTCGCTGCAGGAGGGGCTCGCCGAGATGGTGCGCTGGTACCTCCGGGAGGGCCGCCACCAAACCCCGGTCGAGCACCTCGCTCCAGAACAGCCGCGCATGGCATGACCGCGACCCTCGGTGCGCGCGCCCGGCACGCGCGGGAGGAGCCCGCGGGTGCGGGCACTGGCCGCATTGTCTGGATCGACATCGCGAAGGCGCTGGCGATCGTTCTCGTCGTGCAATACCACGTAGCGACCCACGCCTCTGCGGTGTTCGCTGGTTTGTCCGGGTGGGCGTGGGAGATCTGGTCTGGTTTGTCCCAGTTGCTGATCCCGGTGCGGATGCCTGCGTTCTTTCTGGTCTCCGGGGTGTTGGCGGCCAACGCGCTCAACAGACCGTGGCGCGCCCTCGCTCGTCCCAGATACGCAGCGATCCTCTGGCCGTACCTCTTGTGGTCGGTCGTGCTGACCGTGGTGATCGCGTTACGTGGTGCTGACAACCCGTGGTTGGCGATTCTCGAACGGCTGCCGAGAATCCTTCAAGGGGGCGACGGGTACTGGTACTTGTCGACGCTGGTGCTGTTCTTCACGATCTGCCGGCTCTGCAGAAGGTTCCCGGGGTGGTTGCTCCTCGGATCGTTCATCCTGTGGTTCTTCGCCTCGCTGGTACCGTCCGTGCTGCCTGATGCCACGCCTGAGGCGTTGGCCGCGAACGTCTACCGGTGGGCCACCTTCGGGATGTGGTTCGTGATCGGCGCCTTCGGCCGTGCCGTCGTCCTCAGGATCGGCGCGCGCCCTTCATGGGATTTGATTGCGCCCGCCGTTCTGAGCTTCGGACTCTGCGTCTGGCTCACTGACCGACTCCGAGACAGCGAGTCCTTCAACGGAATCCCCATGAGCAAGCCGTTGAGCGTTACTGGTGTTGCACTGTTGTTGTCAGTGAGCGTTCTCCTGGCGCGGTGGCCGGCAGCGGTCCGGCTCGGTCTCTACCTCGCGGCCAGGACGCTTCCGATCTACGTGGTTCACGCCGTCCTGGTGTACGGGATCCGGTTGATCGCGTATGAGCAGGGTTGGCTCGTTCAGCTGACCGATGGTCCGAACGACCTTGCCGTGCTTGTTGCGCTCCCGCTCACAGTGGTGGCGATGGTGGCGATCTCAACCTGGCTGGCCGACCTCGTCGCCGGGACCAAGCTCGCGTGGTTCTTCACCGCGCCCGGCGGCGAGAGACGCGAGTCAGCCGAGCCGCCCCCACCCGCCGAGCCGATCACAGCGCGGCCGTGAGCTAGCGGCGACAGGACTCCAGCTCGAGCTCGAGCACACGGGCGGTGTCGGCCTCGGCGACCAGGCGCGCGCCCACCGGCTCCAGGCGATCCAACGGTGCGTAGCGGTTGTCCACCTGGTAGGGCTGGGCGTCCTGGTAGAGGTAACGGATCTGCAGGCGCTCGATGGCCTCGCACACCTCAACGCGGACATCGCCCGACTCGAGCGCTCCGAGATGATCCATCACGAGCTGTTGCTCGCCCGACCACACCTGCCCAGCGACCGGGAAAGTGGCGGGGAGACCGACCAGGCCGTAGGCGCTCGCAGCCCCCGAGAACGGGCTGCCGAGGACTGCTCCGTCGAGCTTGCCGGGTAGCCCGGCGATCATCTCGAGCTCGCCGGTCGTCACGAACTGGGGCGGGTGGCCGGGCTCGGAGTCGAAGACGTTGCTGGTGCGCTGGGTTCGGCCGCTGAAGCTGGGGAAGGCGATAGCGATGACCAGCACGGCCGCCGCCGCACTCACGGCGACGGTACCGAGCCTCGCCCGCCACCGCGCTGCCGTGGCCACCAGCGCCCCGGCAGCCAAGGGGACCGCCACCGCGCTCACCACGACCGACAGCCGTGCTGGCGAGGTGTACCAGAGGCCCGAGATCTTCAGCGGCCCGCCGGTCGCGGCGTCGACGTAGAGCACCCACGCGACCAGCAGCATCACGGTGGGTAGCCGGCGCTTCTGCACCAGTGCGATCCCACCCCCGACTATCGCGAGTACTCCGACGACGATGCCGGTCGCCGACGGCCACAACCGGTACTCGCCTGTCACCACCTCGACCACCGCGTTCCCCACCGAGTCGACCTGGCCGGAGGTGTAGCCGGTCACCGTTGCCGCGAGCGGGGTCATCAGGAACACCAGCAGCACCCCGATGGCCGCCACGGTCGCCAGTCCAGGTGCGATCACGCGCCGGACCCGCCGGTGGGCGCTGGCCGGTGATCGCAACGCCCGCACGGACGCGCCGAGGCAGGCCGGCAGCACCAGCACGGCGGTGGCAAGCACGGCGTTGGGGTGTGCCAGCGCCATCCCGAGCAGCGTCACCAGCAGCGCGACCACGCCGACCGGCCGGCCGGTGGGGTCACGCAGCAGCCGCAACCCCAGCGCGAGCGCCGCCGGCAGCATCGCCAGCGCGGCGGCGTTGGGCACGTGGCCCCAACCGGTCCACAGGCTCATCGGCGAGGCGGTCACGAGCCCCGCGAGCACGCCTGCGAGACCAACGACTCCGGAGCCCAGGAACGGCCGCGCGGACGTCCGGGCGAGCTCGGCGGCCAGGACGCCGCAGCCGAGGACCCACGGCAGCGCGGCCGTGACGGTCGCGCCGATGGCGAGCGCCGCCGTCGGCGAACCGGGCAGGAGCGAGCCGAGCGCGTGCCAGCCGGCCGGATAGATCGACGCCCGGCCGTCGCCGTAAGACAGCGCGCCGAGCGTGAGCGTGGATGCCGAGCCGGTCTCGTCGACGAGCCGCAGCGCAGCCAGATGGAACACCGCGTCCCAGCGCTGCAGGTAGGCGTCGATCGACGGCATGGCGGCGAGCGTCGGAACCGCTGCCAGCAGCACCCCCACGCCGAGCAAGAGGCTGTCTGCCCGACTTGTGCGAGGCGAGTCCGGACCGGCGGTGGTCGATCGACGGACCACGAGGGCGACCACCAGGGCGATCAGCGTGCTCACGGCGACCACGAGGACCGACCAGCGCACCCCGACGAGCTGGGCGAGTATTGCGCCGCACGCGAGCACCGCCGTCGAGCAGGCTGGTGCGAGAGCCAGGGCAAGCAATCCGCGCACGCGAACCAGCTGCAGCACCAGCCAACCTGGCACGAGCAGCAGCACGAGCGCCACCAGTGCCGTGGCCAGCGCGAGCGCTGGCGAGGTCTCAGGCATCGACGCTCACGACGTCCCCTCCCGGCGCCCTTCGGCGAGCGCCAGGGCGCGGGTGAGCTCGGTGATCTGCCGGTTGAGCATCCGCATGCGGCCGTAGTAGGTCGCAAGGAAGCAGACGAACGCGACGGCCAGGCCATAGAGAAGGAGATCGGTGCCGCGGCCGACACCCATCAGCTGCGCAAGGCCGGAGAGAAGCTGTGGGGCGATGATCACCGCCGCCGTCGCGACGGCGAACAGCACCAGCAGCACGCGCCGGATCGCCTGGTGCCGCGCACCGCTGGAGGAGCGGGTGAGCAGCGCCGTCGCGATCAGCACGCCGACGAGCAGAACGATCTTGATGACCAGCTGCTGGTCCTGGGGGTCCATCGGCTGCTCCTTGTCGATTCAGCGGAAGGTGAGCTCGAAGAGGATGTTGATGGCGTTGAGCAGGGACTGCCCCTTCGCCCTGGAGTAGTCGGTGTAGAGGACGTGCACGGGGTACTCGCGCCAGGGGAGGTTGGTGCGCCCGAGCTGGAGCACGATCTCGCTCGCGTGAGCCATGCGGTTCTGGGTGAGGTGCACGGCTCGGGCGGCGTCGACGCGGATGACGCGCAGGCCGTTGTGGGCGTCGGTCAGCCGCATACCGGTGCTCTGGTTCGTCACCCAGACGGCGGTCTTGAGGACGAGCTTCTTGAGGAACCCCGCCTTCGTGCGCTCGTCGAGGAAGCGGGAGCCGAAGACGACGCCGAGATCCTCCGCCCGGGCCAGATCGACCATCGCGAGGGCGTCGCTGAGCTGGTGCTGCCCGTCGGCGTCGAAGGTGACGAGATAGCACACGCCAGGCAGGGTCAGCGCGTGCTCGATCGCGGTCTGCAGCGCCGCGCCCTGGCCGAGATTGGTGGCGTGCCGCAGCACCGTCGCGCCGGCGTGCCGAGCGGCCTCGGCCGAGGAGTCGGTGGATCCGTCGTCGACGCACACGACGTGACCGACGTGGCCGACCAGCCCGGCGATGACGTCCCCGAGGACGCGTGCCTCGTTGTAGACGGGCACGAGGATCGCGACGTCCTCGTTCGGCATGGCGACATTGTGGCAGCGTGGAGCCCGGCACCGGTTCACCCGACGACGGCGCCGCACGGCCGAGTTACTGGTGTTACCAGTGTGATTGATGTGACATAGTGGCCGCACCCCGCTCCTACATGAAGGTTGAACAATGCGCCGTTCGCTTTCTGTTGCCTCCGCTGTTGCGCTCGTCGCGACGCTGCTGACCGCGACGCCCGCCGCCGCCGACGACCTCGGCCGCGTGCGGCAGCCCGTGCTGCGCGCGCCGGCTGACGTCGACAGTGCCGAGGCGGTGGTCGCCCCGGTCTCGGAGGACGCCCACCCGGTCGAGACCGAGGTCGAGCTGGTCGCGTTCGGGACCGAGCCCGCCGAGGGGACGCCGGAGGCGGTCGAGGCCCAGGAGCGGGAGACCACCACCGAGTCCGAGTCGAGCGAGCCGGAGCCGGCGACGCCGACCGATGAGGCGGAATCGGCGACGCCGGACGGCGAGGCCGGCGAGTCGGAGGGGTCGGACGAGGCGGATGAGGCCGACGGGACCGAGTCGACCGACGAGGTTCAGAGCCAGAGCGCGACCGCGACGACCAGCAGCGCGATGACTTCGCTCGCCGTCACGGACGAGCCCACGACCGAGGAGCCGGTCACCGACGAGCCGGTCGATTCGCCGTCGGACGAGACTCCGACGTCGGAGGCGCCTGTCGACGAGGAGACGACCGAGGCTCCGGTCGACGACGGAACCGAGGCGCCGAGCGACGACGCGACCGACGCCGCCGAGGAGCCAGCCACAGAGGAGGACCACGAGGGTCACGACCACGAAGATGAGGGTCACGACCACGATGACTGATCGGCGGAGGCCGGTGGCCGCCCTGGGGGTGGTCGCCGGCCTGCTCGGGTTGGCAGCGTGCGCTCCGGATGAAACCTCCGACGGCGGTGCTTCTGTT
>JAJUII010000098.1 GCA_029265505.1 Aeromicrobium choanae | reverse complement strand
CAATCTCGGCGTGCTGTCGAACGCGGGAGACGGGTACCAGGTCTCGATCCAGGACCCCACCGGGCCCAACCCGACCCTCACCATCATCGGCACCTTCGACGGACCGTCCTCCTCGTGGAACGACGGCACCAACTTCCCGGGCGCCCCGGTCGACCTGGGCATCGTCAAGGAGGGGCCGGCGCGCTACTCGGCCGGTCGGCCCATCGAGTACACCCTGACCGTCACGAACCACTCCGAGCGGTACTCCTCCGGTGCGCTCGTCACCGACACGCTCCCGGCCGGGATCTCCGGCATCACCGCCACCCCGTCCGCCGGCGCTTGCTCGGTGTCCGGCAGCGTCCTGTCCTGCAACCTCCCCCCGATCATGGCCGGGGACTCGGTGGAGATCACCGTCACCGGCACGGTCGGGGCCGGCGTCTCAGGCACCCTGGTGAACTCGGCCCGCGTGCTGGGCAACGAGGAGGACCCGAACCCGGACAACGACACGGACGACACGAGTGCCGACAAGAACGAGCCGTCCTTCGCGTTCACCAAGTCGGTCGCGAACGTCGAGGACGTCGACTCCGACGGTGAGCGCGGCATCGGCGACCTCATCTGGTACGAGTTCGAGTTCGAGAACACCGGCAACGTCGAGCTCTCCTCGCCGAGCGTGAACGACCCGATGCTGTCGGCGGCGGGGATCACGATCACCTGTCCGGCCGGGCCGGTGGCGCCGGGCGCCACGGTCATGTGCCCCGCGGACGCCGGATACGCCGTGACCGCGGCGGACGTCGACGCCGGCGAGGTCGCCAACAGCGCGACCGGCACGATGGAGCCGCCCCCGGGCGTTCCCGCGCCGCCCACGCCCCCGCCGAGCACGACGACCACTCCGGTCGATCAGCACCCCGGCATCACGCTCCGCAAGACCGTCAGCAGCGTCGAGCTCATCGAGGGCGAGCAGGTCACCTACTCCTTCACCGCGACCAACACGGGCGATGTGACACTGGAGAACGTCGAGATCTCCGAGGAGAGCTTCGACGGAGCCGGGACCATGTCGGCGCTGGACTGCACCCCGGCCCAGCCCGCGACGCTGGCTCCCGGTGCCTCGCTGACCTGCACCGCCACGTACACGCCGGTCCAGGCCGACGTCGACGCCGGTCAGATCGTGAATGAGGCCGTCGTCGAGGCCACCACCCGTGACGGCACCCCCGTCGAGGACCGCGACGACGCCGAGCTGCCCGGTGAGCTCGAGCCCGCGTTCAGCTTCGTCAAGGAGGTCGCGCAGATCGACGACGTGAACGCCTCCGGCGAGAACGACTTGGGCGACCTGATCTGGTACCGCTTCGTGTTCACCAACACCGGCAACACCACGCTGCGCGATCCCGTGGTCTTCGATCCCAAGCTCACCCTGCTCGGCATCGCCGTCACCTGCCCCACGGGCCCCGTCGCGCCGACCGAGAGCGTCACCTGCACCGCGGACGCCGGGGTGGAGATCACCCAGGCGAACGTCGACGCCGGATCGGTGACCAACTCGGCCACTGGCACGATGGAGCCCCCGGCCGGCTCGACGGTGCCGCCCAGCCCGCCGAGCACCACGACCACGCCGATCGCCCAGGCGCCCAGCCTGACCGTCACCAAGGACGTCGACTCCACGACGTTCGAGCTCGGCGACGTGATCGAGTACACGATCAGGGCCGAGAACGACGGCACCGTCAAGCTGACCGACGTCTCGATCGTCGAGACCGAGTTCACCGGCTCGGGGACGCTCGGCACGCTCGACTGCACGCCTGCCCAGCCGGCCACGCTGGCGCCGGGTGAGACGCTCGAGTGCACCGTCAGCTACACCGCGACGCAAGCCGACGTCGATCGCGGCAGCATCGACAACGAGGTCCGGGCCACCGGCGTCCCGCCCCAGGGCCCGCCGCTGACCGTGACCGACGAGGCGACGACCGAGTCGGACCGTGATCCGGCCGCCTCCCTCGTCAAGGAGGTCTCCGAGGTCGTCGACGTCAACGACAACGACCTGACCGACACCGGCGACGAGATCTGGTATCGGTTCACGATCACGAACGACGGCAACGTCACCCTGACCGATCCGGTCGTGACCGACCCGATGTTGGCCGCCGCCGGCGTGACCGTCAGCTGCCCGACCGGCCCTGTCGCGCCGGGCCGCTCGGTCACCTGCGCCGCCGAAGCGCCCTACGTGGTGACCCTCGCGGATACGAACGACGGCGAGATCGTCAACACCGCGACCGCCTCCGTGACGCCCCCGCCGGGTGCGCCGGTGCCGACGATCCCGCCGGCCGAGGCGACCACCCCGACCGATCAGGCCCCGGGGCTGAGCGTCAGCAAGTCGGTCGACGCGACCGAGCTGGTCCTCGACGAGGAGCTGACCTACACGATCACCGCCACCAACAGCGGCAACGTGACGCTCGAGGACGTGTCGATCTCCGATGATGAGTTCACCGGGTCGGGCTCGCTGAGCCCGCTCGACTGCACCCCGGCGGCGCCGGCCGTCCTCGACCCGGGCGAGGTCATGACCTGCACGGCCACCTACAGGGTGACCCAGGACGACGTCGACCTCAGCGTCATCGAGAACACGGCGAGCGGCAGCGGCGTGCCGCCGTCCGGCACGCCGGTGACCGACGAGGCCGCGGCGACCGTCCCGGCCGACGTGGCACCGTCCTCGGTGCTGACCAAGTCCGTCAACGAGACGGTCGACGTCAACGGCAACGAGCTGCTCGACGCCGGTGACGAGATCTGGTACAAGTTCGAGTTCGAGAACACCGGCAACGTCACGCTGACCGATCCGGTGGTGACCGACCCGATGCTCGCGGCCGCCGGGATCGGCGTCGACTGCCCCACCCGGATCCCGCCGGGTGAGTCGGTCACGTGCCTCGCCGACGGGCCGTACCTCGTGACGCTCGACGATCTCGACGCCGGCGAGGTGACCAACACCGCCTTCGGCACGTCGGTCCCGCCCAACGGGACGCCGATCGACACGCCGCCGTCGACGGTGGACACCCCGGTCGACGCCGAGCCGGGCATCGCGCTGGTCAAGAGCGTCGACGCCGCCGAACTGGTGGTCGGCGAGGAGGTCACCTACACCTTCGTGGCGACCAACACCGGCAACACCCGACTGACCGACGTGCGGATCGAGGAGACCGCGTTCACCGGGTCGGGCTCGGTGTCGGCGCTGGACTGCACGCCCGGCCAGCCGGCGGTCCTCCTGCCGGGTCAGACGCTCGAGTGTGAGGCGACCTACCGGGTCACCCAGGCCGACGTCGATCGCGGCTCGCTCGCGAACACCGCACAGGTCACCGGCTCGACCCCGTCCGGTCCGGTCACCGACACCGACGACGTCGACGTCACCGGCGATCCCAAGCCCGCGATGACGATCGACAAGCGTCTGGGTCGCATCGTCGACACCAACGGCGACGGGCGACTCAACGCCGGGGAGAAGGTCCACTTCGAGTTCGAGGTGGCCAACGTCGGCAACGTGACGATCAGCGGCATCCAGATCGATGATCCGCTGCTGGCGGACGCCGGTGTCGCCGTGACGTGCACGCCGGGGCGTCTCGCCCCGGGCGAGTCGGTCGTGTGCACCTCGCAGGCCTACACCGTCACGGCCGCGGACGAGCGCCGTGGACGCGTGCGCAACGTGGCGACCGTCAACGGTGAGGATCCCTCGGGCTCCCCGGTCACTCCGCCCCCGGCCGACCAGGTCGAGGTGCCGGTGGTCTCGTCGCAGACCGCGACCGGTGACGATCCGCAGGACGACGACGAGCCGGACTCCGATCGCGAGGACTCCGGCGGTCCGCTCCCGGACGCGGGTGGACCCGCGATGGGCGTGCTGATCGCCGGCGCGCTGGCGCTGCTCGGTGGTGCGGCACTGACCCGCCGCGCACGACGTCACTGAGGGCGAGTGCCGATGAGGGGTGTCCGACCGAGACGGTTCGGGCACCCCTCACCTCGTCGATCGCCACCCCGCCCGGCAGGGTCGGACCGACGCGCTTCCTACAGGGGCGGCGCGAAACGAATGCGGTCCGGCCATCGTTTACAGTGACGATGTAATTGAGGCCACACTCCCCGGAAAGAAGAGCACCGTGACCAACCTCGCCGCGATCCTCGACGACACCACCGCGAAGTACCCCGAGCGCACGGCCATCGTGTTCGGCGACACGCGCCTGACGTACGCCCAGCTCACCGGCGCCGCCAACCAGGTCGCCAACCTGTTGGTGTCGCGAGGAATCCAGCCCGGTGACAAGGTCGCCGTCTCGATCCCGAACCTGCCGTACTTCACGATCGTCTACTTCGGCATCCTCAAGGCCGGCGCGAGCGTCGTGCCGCTCAACGTGCTGCTGAGCGAGCGCGAGGTCGCGTACCACCTCGACGACTCCGACGCGAAGGCGTTCTTCGCCTTCGAGGGCACCCCGGACCTGCCGATCGGCGAGCGCGCCTGGGCCGGCTACGAGCAGGTCGAGGGCTGCACGGAGTTCTTCCTCATCAAGCTCGACTCGGCCGCGCCGAAGCCCGTCGAGGGCCCGGAGTACTACGCGCCGCTGGTGGCGGAGCAGTCCCCGCAGTTCGAGACCGTCGAGCGCGACGACGACGACACCGCGGTCATCCTGTACACCTCGGGCACGACCGGCCAGCCCAAGGGTGCCGAGCTGATGCACCGCAACCTGCGCGCGAACGCCGGCCTCGGCGAGTCCCTGTTCGGCGCCGACCCGGAGGACCCGGACACCTACCTCGCGGTGCTGCCGCTGTTCCACATCTTCGGCCAGACCGTCATCCAGAACGGGGCGATCCTGTACGGCGGCACGATCGTCTACCTGCCGCGCTTCGAGCCCGAGGCCGCGCTGAACCTCCTGCTCAAGGAGAAGATCACGTTCTTCGCCGGAGTGCCGACGATGTACTGGGGCCTGCTGCAGGCCCTCGAGGCCGCGGGCGACTCGGTCGACGTGGAGACGATCGCCAAGAACATGCGCACGGCGGCCTCCGGCGGCGCCGCGCTGCCGGCCGAGCTGCACCGCGAGTTCGAGGAGAAGTTCGGCATCGTCATCCAGGAGGGCTACGGCCTGTCGGAGACCTCGCCGGTCGCCTCGTTCGGCGTGCGCGGCGAGAAGGTCCGTGTCGGCTCGATCGGCAAGCCGGTCCAGGGCGTCGAGATGAAGCTGATCAACGACGACTGGAGCGACGTGCCCGACGACCCGGAGGCGATCGGCGAGATCGCGATCAAGGGCCACGGCATCATGAAGGGCTACTACAAGCGTCCGGCCGCCACCGCCGAGGCGATCCGTGGCGAGTGGTTCCGCACCGGCGACCTGGCCCGCAAGGACGAGGACGGCTACTACTACATCGTCGATCGCGCGAAGGACATGATCATCCGCGGCGGCTACAACGTGTACCCGCGCGAGCTCGAAGAGGTCCTGATGACCCACCCGGCGGTCTCGCTGGTCGCCGTGATCGGCGTCCCGCACGAGTCGCACGGCGAGGAGATCAAGGCCGTCATCGTCAAGAAGCCCGGCGATCCGACCACCGAGGACGAGATCCGCGAGTGGGCCAAGGGCCAGTTCGCGCAGTACAAGTACCCGCGCATCGTCGAGTTCCGTGACGAGCTGCCGATGACCGCGACCGGCAAGATCCTCAAGCGCGAGATCGACTGACCGCTCCGGTCGGGGATGTGGGACAGTCGGACCATGACGGTCGAGATCACCCACATCCCCGCCGAGCAGCGGTACGTGATCACCGTCGACGGTGAGCGCGCCGGATTCGTCGAGGCGCGCGAGTCCGGCGACGTCGTGGTCTTTCCCCACACCGAGATCGACGAGCGGTTCGAGGGTCGAGGGCTGGCCGCAAGACTCGTCGGTCACGCGCTCGACGACGTGCGGGCCGGGGGGAAGAAGGTGGCCGCCCACTGCCCGTACGTGAAGCGGTTCATCGAGAAGCGGCCCGAGTACCACGACCTGCGCGTCGAGTGATCGTCTCGGTCCGCTGCCGGGTCGCCCTGCTCGGCCCGGCGTTCGTCGCTGCCGTCGCCTACGTCGATCCGGGCAACGTCGCGACCAACCTGACGGCCGGCGCCCAATTCGGGTACACCCTGGTCTGGGTGATCGTGCTGGCCAACCTCATGGCAGTGCTCGTGCAGTACCTCTCGGCCAAGCTCGGCCTCGTGACCCAGCGGTCGCTCGCGGCCCAGGTCGGCGACCGGGTCCCGACCCGGGTCCGGTACGCCTACTGGCTGCAGGCCGAGGGGATCGCGATCGCGACCGACCTGGCCGAGGTGATCGGCGGGGCGATCGCGTTCCACCTGCTGTTCGGGGTCCCGCTGCCCGTCGGTGCGCTGCTGACGGCCGGGGTGGCGATGGTCGTGCTGGGTGTCGGCGATCGTCGCGGTCAGGGCGCGCTGGAGCGGGTCATCGTCGGCTTCCTGCTCCTGATCGCGGTTGGGTTCCTGGCCGGACTCGTCGTCGGGCCACCGTCGGCGTCCGGGGTGGCGTCCGGCCTGGTGCCCTCGTTCCGGGGAACCGAGAGCGTCCTGCTGGCCTCCGGCATCGTCGGCGCCACCGTGATGCCCCACGCCGTCTACCTGCACTCGGGCCTCACCTCCGGGCGGCTCGGCACCCGCGGCGCCGGGGTGTCGGTGCGCGAGCTGGTCGCCGCGACGCGCACCGACGTCGTGCTGGCCCTGCTGTTGGCAGGCCTGCTCAACCTCGGGCTGCTTCTGCTCGCTGCGGCCAATCTGTACGGTATGCCGGGCACCGACACGATCGACGGCGCGCACGCGCTCATCAGCAGTGAGGTCGGCGCGGGCGTCGCCTTGCTGTTCGCGGTCGCCCTGCTCGGCTCGGGGATCTCCTCGACCTCGGTCGGCAGTGCCGCCGGCGCCGAGGTCATGCGCAGCCTGACGCCGTGGAACCTGCACCCCGTCACGCGACGGCTCGTGACCCTGGTCCCGGCCGTCGCCGTCCTGCTCACCGGGGTCGACCCGACCTGGGCGCTGGTGCTGTCCCAGGTCGTGCTCTCGATGGGCATCCCGTTCGCGGTGATCCCGCTCGTCTGGCTGACCTCGCGGCGCTCCGTCATGGGGGAGTTCGTCAACGCGCCCGCGACGACGGTGGCGGCGGTGCTCGCGGCGGCGGCGATCGTGGCGCTGAACCTCGTGCTGCTCTGGCTGACCGTCGTCTGATCGGCCTAGTCTGACGCCATGCCCGAGATGCCCGAGGTCCAGGCGCTGGTGCACTGGCTGGGCGACCGCCTCGTCGGCGCGGTCGTGGCCGAGATCGAGCCGGCGTCGTTCGCGGTGCTCAAGACCTACGACCCGCCCGTGGCGGCGTTCTCGGGCCTGACGGTCACCGGGGTCCACCGCCACGGGAAGTTCATCGACATCGAGGTCGACGGGCTCCACCTGGTGATCCACCTGGCCAAGGCCGGCTGGCTGCGCTGGTCCGACCGCCTGAAGGACTCACGGGTCAGGATGGGCGGACCGATCGCGCTGCGGCTCCGAGTCGATCGCGGGGACGGCCCCCACGAGGGCTTCGACCTCACCGAGGCCGGAACCCGCAAGGGTCTGGCGGTGTACACGGTGCGCGATCCGCAGGAGGTCCCGGGCATCGCGCGCCTCGGCCCCGATCCACTGGCCCCGGGCTTCGAGCTGCGTCCGCTGCTGGCGCGACGCATGCAGGTCAAGCGCCTGCTGCGTGACCAGTCGATCATCGCCGGCATCGGCAACGCCTACAGCGACGAGATCCTCCACGCCGCGCGGCTGTCGCCGTTCGCCATCGCCGAGAGTCTGGACGCCGAGGAGGTCGCGCGGCTGGAGCAGGCGGTCAGGTCGGTGCTCACCGAGGCGGTCGCCGCCGCCGACGGCAAGCCGGCCGATCGCCTCAAGGACGCCAAGCGCGAGCGGATGCGGGTCCACGGCCGCACCGGCGAGGCCTGCGACGTGTGCGGCGACACGATCGCCGAGGTCGTCTTCGCGGACTCGTCGCTGCAGTACTGCCCGACCTGCCAGACCGGCGGCACACCGCTCAAGGATCGAAGCACCTCTCGCTTCCTCAAGTGACCGCCCGCCGCCCGGTCCGGTCGTGGACACCGAGCCGGGCGGACGAGCGAGAGGGGCGGGAGCCGCGGCTCCCGCCCCTCTCGAGCGGTGTCAGGTCGACGGCCGGGTCACTTCTTCTTGACCTTGACCGTCACCTTGGTCTTGGCGACGCCACCGTGGCCGT
The DNA here is from genome assembly GCA_029265505.1 of Aeromicrobium choanae. GTDB lineage: Bacteria > Actinomycetota > Actinomycetes > Propionibacteriales > Nocardioidaceae > Aeromicrobium > Aeromicrobium choanae_A. The sequence goes on along the minus strand of JAJUII010000098.1, from coordinate 648 downwards.
CGGCGACCTTCACGACGAAGGTGGCCTTGCCGGTGAACTTCTTCTTGGGCTTGAAGACGATCTTCTTGCCCTTGATCTTGGCGGTGCCGGCCTTCTTCTTCGGCTTCTTGGCGAGCGAGTACGTCAGCGAGTCGCCGTCGCGGTCCTTGGCCTTGAGCGCGGCGAGCTTGATCTTCTTCGCCTTGCCCTTCTTGGTCGAGACGGTGATCTTCTTCTTCGCCGTGGGCTTGTAGTTGACGCCGATCGTGCCGAGGGTCCGGGCGCTGGGACCGGTGCAGGTGAGGTCGGATGGCACCGTGGTGCCGTCCTTCTTGTAGATCGTCGCGTCGATGGTGAAGGCGGCCGGCATGCCGACCGTGACGCTGCGACCCGCATCGGCAGGAACCTTGATCGCCGGAACGGTACCCGACGCCGGGATCGTCCACGGCGCGTTCTCCTCCTGGGGGATCGCTGTCTTCGGCGCCGCGAGCCTAGGGATGTGGACCGTCTGAGTCTTGCCGCCGGAGGTCAGCGTGATGGACGAGTCCACGGAGGCGCCGTCCGCCGCGATCGGGTCAAACTTGACGATGTGAACGTGCAGGCCGCACTCGGCACCCGGCCGGCGATCGCCATCGACCAGCAGGCAATCACACGGTGGGATGTTGAAGT
>JAJUII010000052.1 GCA_029265505.1 Aeromicrobium choanae | reverse complement strand
GATCAACATCGCCGCGATCGGGGTGATCCCTGAGGGCCGACGCCCCCAGACCGCGATGGCGTGGCTCATCCTGATCGTGTTCGCACCCTTCATCGGCCTGCTGGCGTTCTTCTTCTTCGGCAGCGCCCGGATCGGGCATCACCGCCACCGCAGACTGACCGCCGCCAACGAGGTCATCGCCCGTGAGACGAGCGCGCTCGCGGCGCCCGTTCCCGAGGACGCTCCCGTCTACGTCGCCTCGATCGTCCACCTGAACCACCGACTCGCCTCGATGCCCCTGACCTCGGGGAACCACGTGACCCTGCTGCCGGACTACCGGGAGTCGATCGCCGAGATGATCGCCGCGATCGACCGGGCCGAGCGCCACGTGCACGTGGAGTTCTACATCGTGGCGCTCGACGAGATGACCGCGCCGTTCTTCGACGCCCTCGACCGCGCCGCCGCACGTGGCGTCACCGTGCGCCTGCTGTTCGACCACCTCGGCACGCGCCGCATCCGGGGGTACCGGGCGCTCAAGCGGCGGCTGGCGCGGTCCGACATCGCGTGGCACCTCATGATGCCGCTGCTGCCGTGGCGGTTCCGCTTCCGTCGACCCGACCTGCGCAATCATCGCAAGCTGCTCGTCGTCGACGACATCGTCGGCTTCACCGGCTCGCTCAACCTGACGCACCCGTCGTACAACAAGCCGAAGCATCGCCGGATGGGTCGCGAGTGGGTCGAGCTGTGGGCGCGTCTGGAGGGACCGGTGGTCGCGACCGTCGATGCGCTCTTCGCCGCCGACTGGGCGCTGGAGACCTCCGAGATCCTCGACGTGACGACCCATGAGGTCGATCAGGTCCCCCACTCCGACCGCGACGCGGTCGGGGTCGCCGCCCAGCTGGTGCCGAGCGGTCCCGGATTCCAGACCGAGAGCAACCTGCGGCTGTTCACGTCGCTCATCTACAACGCACGCCGACGGATCAGCCTGACCAGTCCGTACTTCGTCCCGGACGAGACCCTGCTGTACGCCGTGACGACCGCCGCGCTCCGCGGCATCGAGGTCGAGCTGTTCGTCAGCGAGCAGGCGGACCAGTTCATGGTCGGTCACGCTCAGGCGTCCTACTACCGAGAGCTCCTCGAGGCCGGGGTCAGGATCTGGCTGTACCCCAAGCCGTACATCCTGCACGCGAAGCACTTCACGATCGACGACGACGTCGCGGTCCTCGGCACGAGCAACATGGACATGCGCTCGTTCGCACTCAACTACGAGATGAGCCTGATGATCCCCGACCGTGGTGTGGTGGCCCGGATGCGCGAGGTCGAGGACTCCTACCGAGCCGTCTCGCGTGAGCTCACGCTTCGGGAGTGGTCCGCGCGATCGGCGCGGGCGCGTTATCTCGACAACGCGATGCGGCTGACGGCGACCCTGCAGTGACTCAGGCCGGTCGTCCGAACACCTGCACGGTGTAGAAGCGACCGTCCGCGCCCTTGGCGACGCCGATGCCCAGACGCGTGTAGCGCCGGTTGAGCATGTTCTTGCGGTGGCCCGGCGAGCGGAGCCACGCGCGGACGTTCGGGCCCGGACGGGAGAAGCCCACAGCCACGTTCTCGGCGACGGCGCGCGCCTTGCACCCGCGCAGCACGACGCCCAGGTCCTGGTGGAACATCCGCTGCTGGCGGGCCATCCGCTTGGCCTGTCGGCGCGCGTACCGATCCAGGCACCTGCCGTTCTTCAGCGCCTTGCGACCGTGGGCCTTGCGGACCTTGTTGGTCTGCTTGTGGAGCTTCTTGTCGAAGCTCGTCACGGAGATCGCCTCGGCCGGAGACGACGGCGCCACGACCAGGGTGAGGCCGATCAGCACGGCGACGAGGATGTGACGCATTTGACCAGTGTGCGGGGTGTGACCTGACCGGACAACCGCTTCACTGGCTTCCGCGCGGCTCCTGGGGCAGGATCGAAGGAGACCGACCACCGGACCGAAGGAGGCGCCATGACCACCGACGCGAACGATCCCGAGGCCCTGGTCGACGTGGACCTCGTCCCCGACATGGAGCCCGCCGACGCCGCGGACCAGGAGCGGGACGCCTGGGACGACGCCGAGGACGTCGACGAGATCCTGCCGGACGAGGAACGTCCGGTGCCGCTCGGTGACGCCGACGACGACACCGTCTGACGGCCGCCTCAGACCACGCCCGACGTCCCGAGCAGACGTCCGATGACGTACGTCAGGGCGAGGGCGAGCGCGCCCCCGAGGACGAGGCGCACCGCGGCTCGCGACTTGGCGCCGCCCCCGATCCAGGCGGCGATCGCACCGGTCGACGCCAGCGCGACGAGCACCGCCGCGAAGGTGATCGGCACCCGTACGTCGGTGGGCGACAGCAGCATCGCCAGCAGCGGCAGGAGCGCGCCGAGCGTGAACGCGACCGCCGAGGAGCCGGCGGCGTGCCAGGGGCTGACGATGTCGTGCTGGTCCAGCCACAGCTCCACCTCCAGGTGAGCCGCGAGCGCGTCGTGCTCGGTCATCTCCCGGGCAGCCTGCCGGGCCGTGGCCTCCGACAGTCCGCGCTCCTGCAGGAGCGCGGTGAGCTCCTGCAGCTCGCCTTCGGGATCCTCCCGCAGCTCACGACGCTCCGTGGCGATGAGGTGCCGCTCGCTGTCACGTTGGCTGCTGACCGAGACGTACTCGCCCAGCGCCATCGACACCGCGCCGCCGACGAGGGCCGCCACTCCGGCCGTGGCGATCGCGCCGGTGTCGCTCGTCGCGCCCGCGACACCGACCACCAGCGCCGCCTCGGAGACGATGCCGTCGTTGGCCCCCAACACGCCGGCCCGCAGCCAGTTCAGCTTCTGCTGCGAGACGTTCTGCTCCGGAACGCTCATGGACCAAGGCTAGGGCACCGCCGGGGTCGCCGGTGGCGCGATCACCAGCGCGTGGCGATCAGCGCCGCGAGCCAGCAGCCTGCGGTCGCCAGCGCGGCGCCGAGCTCCACCAGGATGGAGATCCCGACCGCCTTGAGCGCCAGCACGGTCGCCCGTCGCGCGGCCGCGTCGTCTCGCAGCCTGTGCAGCTCGGCCAGATGGATGCCGCCGACGAATCCGACGAACAGACCGACGACCGGCAGCACGAAGAAGCCGACGACGCCGGCGACGGCGCCGATCAGGATGCTGCGCTGCGGGATCCGGTGGCGGCTCAGGTGGCGACCGGCGAGGACGTACTTGAGCACCGCGGCCGCCAGGGTGAGGACCACCGCGACGCCTGCGAGCGTCCACCCGACGAGACCACCGACCGCGCCGCCCCACACCGCGACGGCTCCCCCGACGACCAGCCCGCCGGGCACGACCTGGACGACGGCGCCGACCAGTCCGAGCAGGATCGCCAGCGCGACGACCAGGTCGAGAGCGGTCACGAGAAGGCGCTGATCCCGGTCTCGGCGCGACCGATGATGAGCTTCTGGATCTGGCTGGTGCCCTCGTAGAGCGTCATGACCCGCGCGTCACGCATGTACTTCTGCACCGGGAACTCGTCGACATACCCGTAGCCACCGAAGGCCTGGATCGCGAGGTTCGCCGCCTTCACCGCGGCCTCGGAGGCGAACAGCTTCGCCTTCGACGCCTCCACGCTGAACCGCTCGCCCCGCTCGATGAGATCGGCGGCCCGCCACGTGAGCAGGCGTGCGGCGTCGACGTCGACCGACATCTCGGCGATCATGTCCTGGATCATCTGGTAAGACGCGATCGGCTTGCCGAACTGCTCGCGCGTCGTGGCGTAGTCCACCACCGCCTCCAGACAGCCCTGCACGATGCCGACGCAGCTCGCGGCGATGCCGACCCGGCCCTTGTCGAGCGCGGTCATCGCGATCCGGAAGCCCTGCCCCTCCTCGCCCAGCAGGGCGTCGGCCGGGACGCGGACGCCGTCGAAGGACAGCGCGGCGGTCGCCTGACCGCGCAGGCCCAGCTTGCCCTTGACCTCGGTCGCGACGAAGCCAGGCGTGTCGGTCGGCACGAGGAACGCCGAGACGCCCTTCGGCCCGGGGCCGCCGGTCCGCGCGAACACCAGCACGACGTCGGCCCAGGTGCCGTTCGTGATGAAGATCTTGCCGCCGTCGATGACCCACTCGTCACCGTCGCGCACCGCGCGGGTGGTCAGATTGCCCGCGTCCGAGCCATGCCCCGGCTCGGTCAGACCGAAGCATCCCAAGGACTCCCCCGAGCAGATGCGCGGCAGCCACCGCTGCTTCTGCTCCTCGGTCCCGAAGGCCAGCACCGACTTGCCGAACAGACCCGTCGAGACCGAGACGATGCCGCGGATCGCCGAGTCGGCCCGGCCGAGCTCCTCCATTGCCAGGACGTAGGTGACGTAGTCGCCGCCGATGCCGCCGTACTCCTCCGGAACGGTCAGACCGAAGAACCCGATCTCACCGAGCTTGGGGATGATCGCCGTGTCGACGGACTCCACCCGGTCCCACTCCGCCCGGTACGGGACGACCTCCCGGTCGAGGAACTCGCGCGCGAGGGCGCGGAACGAGCGCTGGTCTTCGGTGAGCGTCAGATCCATGCTCCGATCCTGCCACCGCCCTACGATGACGACCATGCTCCCCTCCCCGCGCACCCTCGACGCCCGCGACGCCCCCGTGCTGCGATGGGGGGTGCTCGGCTGCGGCCGCATCGCGGCGTCGATGGTCACCGCCCTGCGCGAGGGCACGGACCAGCGAGTCGTCGCGGTCGGCTCGCGGGACCTGGCCCGCGCACGCCGGTTCGCCGAGCGCTTCTCCATCGGGCGCGCCCACGGCTCGTACGCCGATCTCGTCGCCGACGAGGAGGTCGACGCGATCTACGTGGCGACACCGCACTCGGAGCATCACGCCCACGCGCTGCTCGCGATCGGCGCCGGCAAGCACGTGCTCGTGGAGAAGGCGTTCACCCGCAACGCCGCCGAGGCTCGCGACGTGCTCGACGCGGCGCGGGCCGCCGGTGTCACCTGCGTGGAGGCCATGTGGTCGCGGTTCCTGCCCGGGTACGACGTCATCCGTCGCGCGGTCGAGGAGGACGTGATCGGCCGACTGCGCACGATCGTGGCCGATCACGGCCAGCGACTCCACCCCGACGGGCCGGCCCGGCTCGCCCGGCCCGAGCTGGCCGGCGGCGCCCTGCTGGACCTGGGGGTCTATCCGATCCACCTCGCGGCCATGCTGATGCCCCGCGTCGATCAGCTGACCGCCGTCGGCACGCTCACCGACCTCGGCGTCGACGAGCAGGAGGTCGTCGGCCTGCGGGACGCGTCCGGTGTCGTGGCCGCCGTGAGCGCGACGATGACGGCCCGCACGCCGACGCGCGCCGTGATCTCCGGGACGCGGGCGCGTCTCGAGATCGGCGACGTGTTCTACCGCCCCACCTGGGTGCGTCTGGTCGGCCTCGACGGCGAGGAGATCGACGTCTGGCGCGAGACCCCCGGAGACACCGCGATCGGTCTGCGTCACGAGGCGGTCGAGCTGGCGCGCTGTGTGGGCGCGGGCCGCGCCGAGTCGGCCTTGCTGCCGTGGGCGGAGACGCTGCGGGTCATGGAGCTGATGGATCGCGTGCGGGCCCAGATCGGGATGGTCCTTCCGGGCGAGTGAGTCACAGGCCGCGGATCGCCGACTCGGCGGCGTTGACGCCGCACATGCCGTGGACGCCCGCCCCCGGTGGCGTGGCCGCCGAGCACAGGAACAGTCGCGCGGCGAGACGATACGGGTCGCGGGCCGGCCGCGGTCGCACCAGCAGTTGGAGGCCCCCGTTGGCCCCCGCCCCGATGTCGCCGCCGACGTAGTTCGGGTTGTCGGCCTCGAGCTGCTCCGGGCCCCGCGCCGCCACACCGACGATCCGGTCCCGAAACCCCGGGGCGAAGCGCTCGATCTGGGCGATGACCGTCTCGGTGACGTCCTCGGTCCATCCGTGGGGCACGTGCGCGTACGCCCACAGCGGCAACCGCCCACCCGCGCTGCGCGTGGGATCGGCGACGAACGGCTGCGAGACCAGCACGAACGGCCGCTCCGGCATCCGACCCCTGACGACCTGCTCCTCGGCGTGGGCGATCTCGTCGGCGGTCCCTCCGAGGTGGACGGTTCCGGCACGCCCCACGTCGAGGTTCGTCCACGGAACCGGGCCGTCGAGGGCGAAGTCGACCTTGAACGCGGCCGGGCCGTGTCGGTAGCGCCGCAGCGCCCGTCGCACCGGCGGCGCGATCCGGTCACCGGCGAGGCGCAGCGCGGCCGCGGGCGTGACGTCCAGCATCACCAGGTCCGGCGGCGGCACCGGGAGCCGATCGAGGTCGTCCACCTCGACCCCGGTCAGCACCCGGCCGCCGAGCCCCTCCAGCACGGCGACCAGCGCGGTGGCGATGCTGTGCGAACCACCGCGTGCGACCGGCCAGCCCGCACGATGGCCCGCCGTGGTGAGCAGGACGCCGACCGAGGCGCTGAGCGGTCGGTCGAGGCGCGCGAAGGCGTGCGCGGCCGATCCGGTGAACAGCGCGCGGGCCGGCTCGTCGGACCACCGGCGCACGTACGTCGTGGCGGGCCAGGCCGCATGCGCCCCGAACCGCGCGAGGGCCCACGGATGCCGCGGGACGTGCTGGATCGGCCGGAGCACGTCGAGCAGCGTCGCGTCGAAGTCCCGCGCCAAGGGCGCGAAGGTCCGACGCCAAGACCGGCCGTCGACCCCGAGGCTCTCGACCGTGCGGTCGAGGTCACGGCTGAGCAGGCCGACCCGACCGTCGTCGAGCGGGTGCGCCAGGTCGATGTCGGGCCACTCCCATCGCAGGCCGAGTCGCTGCAGGCCGAGCGAGGCGAAGAACGGTGACAGCACTCCGAGCGGGTGGACCGCCGAGCAGTCGTCGTGCCACAGCCCCGGCACGGTGGCCTGGCTCGTGCGCGTGCCTCCCCCGGGCACGTCGGCGCGTTCGAGGACCGTCACGTCGAGCCCGCGCTGGGCGAGTCGGATCGCCGCCGCGAGCCCGTTCGGTCCACTACCGACCACGACCGCACGTGTCATGCCGTGATGATCGCACGTGCCGTCTACGGTGGAGGATCATGCGCGCCGCGAACCCCGGCCGCCGTCGGGCGGCGCTCCGTGCCGCGTCGATCGCGCTCGGGCTCCTGTTCGTGGTCCGACCGCTGACCGGTGTCGACGTCCTGCTGGTCGTCACGATCGCCGCGCTCGCACTGGGTGGCGCCCATCGGGCGGTCGCGAGTCGCCGGGCGCGGGAGCGCGTCGCGGGCGCACTGCTGGTGACCGTCGCGGGCGTGCTCGCGCTCGAGCCCGTGTGGGGTGTCCGCGCGCTGGTCGCGACTGCGGCGACGGCCTCGGCCGCCGCAGGGGCGTTCCTGCTGACCCGCCGAGGCTGGGCTCCCCGCGCGACAGGCGTCGGCTCGGCCCTCCTCGGCGTGGCGGCGGTCCTCTGGCCCGACGTCGCCCAGATCGTGATCCCCGTCGCGGTCGGGCTGGTCCTGCTGGTCGTCGGCCTCCGCCCGATCGTGCCGACTCCCCCACCGGACGTGACCGCCGTACTCGTCGCGGTCCTGGGGATCGCCGCGCTCGGGTACACGGCCTACGTCGCCGTCGAGGCGCCCCGTCCCGACGGCTTCTACTCCGCGCCAACTCGGACGGTGCACTCCCCGGGACTGCTGCTGCGCGCCGAGCCCTTCGAGACCGACGTCCCTGCGGGCGTCCGCGCCTGGCGGATCCTCTACAGCACGACACTGATGCCGGAACGTCCCACGGTCGCGAGCGCGATCGTCGCCGTGCCGGCGGATCGACTCACCGCGCGACCCCCGGTCGTCGCCTGGGCCCACGGCACGACGGGACTCCGCCGCCACTGCGCCCCGAGCCTGCGCTCACGCCACACCGTCGGTGCGGGTGGGATCGCGGCGGTGCACGGTGCCCTGGCCCGCGGCTGGGCCGTCGTCGCCCCGGACTACCCCGGGCTGGGGACCGGCGGCGTCCACCCGTACCTCATCGGCTCGGGCGAGGCCCGCTCGGTGCTCGACGCGGTGCGCGCGGCGCGGCGTCTCCCCGACGTGGACCTGGGGCGACGGACGACGGTGTGGGGCCACTCCCAGGGCGGTCACGCCGCCCTGTGGACCGGGATGACCCAACCCGAGTACGCCCCCGACGTACGGCTGTCCGGGGTCGCCGCCGTCGCCCCGGTGAGCCGACCCGCCGTGTTCCTGCGGGACCTGCAGCGTCGCCCCGTGGGCACGATCTTCGTCGCGTACGCCCTGGCCGCCTACGACGCGACGTACGACGACGTCACCGCCTCGGCCCATGTGCGAGCCGCCGCGCGGACCCCGCTCGCCCGGATCGCCGATCGCTGCCTGCGCGCGGCGACCTCGGAGCTCTCCCTGGCCCAGGCCCGCATCATGGCCGACCGATTCGTCAAGGAGTCGCTGTTCGAGGGCGGGCTGGGCCGACGTCTGAGCGAGAACGACGCGACCGGGGTGATCCGGGCGCCCCTGCTCGTCGCCCAGGGGACGTCGGACCGCGTCGTGACCCGCCGACTCCAGGACACGTACGTTCGCGACCGCTGCGTCGCGGGGCAGTCGCTGGACTATCGCACCTTCGACGGCCGCGGCCACGGCGACCTGCTGCGCGACGGCAGTCCGTTCGTCGCCGAGCTGCTCGACTGGACGGCCGACCGCTTCGCCTCGAGGCCCTCGACGTCGACCTGTTGAAGTCCTCAGGCATCGGGCGTGCCCGGCCGCGACTCCCCCGTCTGGACCCGCCACAGCGAGGCGTAGGCGCCGTCGGCGGCGACGAGCTCGTCGTGCGTCCCGGACTCGACGATCCGGCCCGCGTCCAGGACCCAGATCCGATCGGCGTGGCGCACCGTCGACAGCCGGTGGGCGACCATGATCGCCGTCCGGTCTCGGGTCGCGATCCGCAGGGAGCGCTGGATCGCGGCCTCGGTCTCGTTGTCGACCGCGCTCGTGGCCTCGTCCAAGATGAGGACGGCCGGATCACGCAGCAGGGCCCGGGCGAGCGCGAGCCGCTGCCGCTGACCTCCCGAGAGCGTGACGCCGCGCTCGCCGACCCACGTGTCGTAGCCGTCCGGAAGGGCCTCGATGAAGTCGTCCGCGGCGGCGTGCCGCGCCGCCCGGCGGATCTGCTCGGCCGAGGCGCCGGGGCGGCCGTAGGCGATGTTCTCCGCGATCGTCCCGGCGAACAGGAACACCTCTTGCGCGACGTAGCCGATCGACCCTCGCAGCGACTCCCAGCGCAGCTCCCGCAGGTCCGTCCCGTCGAGGCTGACCCGCCCGGACCGCGGATCGTCGAACCGCAGCATGAGTCGCAGCAGCGTCGACTTGCCGGCCCCCGTCGGACCGACGATCGCGTGGGTCTCGCCGGCCGGGACGACCAGGTCGACGTCGTGCAACACGTCCGGCCCGTCGGCATAGCCGGCTCGCACCCCGGTCAGCTCCAGCCGCCCCGCGACGGGCCCAGCCAGCCGGACTCGGCCGGCCGGCACGGTGACCGGCTCGTCGAGCAGCGCCAGGATGCGTGCCGTCGAGGCCCGACCGCGCTGGTAGAGGTCGAGCATCTCGGCGACCTCCGTCAGCGGCCACAGCAGGCGCTGCGTCATGAACACGAGCACCGAGTACAGGCCGACCTCGAGCTCTCCCTCGAGCGTCGCCCAGCCACCGAACAGCAGCGTGCAGGTGAAGCCGGCGAGGATCGCCATCCGCACCAGGGGGACGAACGCCGCCGAGGTGCGGATCGCGTCGACGTTCGCCTGCCGATACGCGACCGACGCGGCCTCCACGCGGGCGCGCTCGCGGCACTCGGCGGTGAACGCCTTGATCGTGCTGATCCCGCCGAGATTCGCCGCGATCAGACCGGACAGGTCGGCGACCCGCTGCCGGACGGCCGCGTAGAGCGGCTCCAGCCGGCGTTGGAACCACAGCGACCCCAGGACGATGAGCGGGATCGGCAGGAAGGCGAGCACGAGCAGCTGCCACGACGCCGCGGCGAACACCGCGCCGACCAGTAGGACGTTGAGAACGGTCTGGAGCAGCGCCGGCGCACCGAGGTCGAGGAAGCGCTCGAGCTGATTGACGTCGTCGTTGATCGTGGCGAGGGTCGCTCCCTGGGGCCGGCTCTCGTGCCAGGTCGTCGACAGCCGCTGGGCATGGTCATAGGCCTCGACACGCAGGTCGTGCTCCACCGACTGGGCCAAGCCGCGCCACGCGACGGCGGCCAGATACTGCGAGAGCGACTCGACGACCCACACGAGGGCGTTGATCGCGGCGAGCCATCCCAACTGGGCGAACCGGGACTCCACGCCCAGGACGTCGGCGACGAACGAGCCGTCCCCGCGCACCACCACGTCGACCGCGGCCCCGATGAGCAGTTCGGGGACCACGTCGGCGATCTTGTTGATCGTCGAGAGCACGATCGCCAGCACGAACCGGCCGCGGTAGCGGTCGTACCGGCGCCACAGCTCCTCCAACGGCGCACGCTGCGCGCGATCGGTCATCACGGTCTCCTCGGTCGGCGCCACTGCTCAGACGTGACGCTCGGGGAAGTGCGGCAACTGCCAGTGCCAACGCATCGCCCCAGCGCGGATCGCCAGCACCACGGCCATCGCCGCGGCGGCCGCGACGCCGCTGTCGAGCGTCGTCTCGCGCAACAGGACATAGAGAGCACCACCGGCGACGGCGGCGAGCGCGTAGATCTCCCCGACGAGGATCAACGGCTTGCGGCGGACGAGCACGTCCCGGATGACGCCACCCCCGGTACCGGTGATCACGCCGAAGCCGACGGCGATCCAGCCCGGAACGCCGTGGACGAGGGCGATCGACGTGCCGGTGATCGTGAACGCCGCCAGCCCGACGGCGTCGGCGTAGAGCACGGTACGCCACGAGTCCGGTTTCGTCTGCGGTCGCAGGGTCGCGACGACGATGACGACGGCCGCGGTCACGAGCGCCACGATCATCTGCTGGGGGTCGCGGACCCACCACACCGGCTGCTCACCGAGCAGCACGTCGCGCAGGGTGCCGCCGCCGACGGCGACCACGACGCCGAGCACCAGGACACCGAGCCAGTCCATGCCGGCGCGGACGGCGGCGTAGCCACCCGACACCGCGAAGGCCACGATGCCGACGAATTCGGCGGCGTGGAACAGGTCGACGTTCACGGCTCCACCGTAGGGTGCCCGCCGTGGGGCCCGACGTCCGGAGTCGTCGGGCGGGACGCGATCAGGGCGTGACCGAGAAGTTGCGCAGACTGGGCGTTCCGTCCGGCCACCACGCGATCGTGGTGATCGAGGCCGGTGACAGCTCCATCCGGTGGATGACCCCCATGTCCGAGTCCAGCGCGTCGCGCACCATGAGCTTGATCGGCGTCACGTGGCTGACCACGACGACCGTGCGTCCCGGGTGGCTCGCCAGCAGCCGCTCCCGGGCGTTCCGGACGCGGCGCGCGACGGCGTCGAAGGACTCGCCACCCGGCGGCGGCACGGCCGTCGACCCGAGCCACGCATCGAGCTCGGCGGGCCACCGCTTCATGATCTCGGCGAACGAGTGGCCGTCCCACTGGCCGAAGTCGGCCTCGGCGAACCCCTCCTCGATCTCGACCGGGAGGCCGAGCCGTCCGGCGACCTGGTCGGCCGTCTGGCGGGTGCGCAGCAGCGGCGAGGCGACGATCGCGTCCGCGCCGCCCCGCTCGGCGATCCACTCGGCCGCCCGTCGGGCCTGGTCGACGCCCTCGTCGACGAGGGGAGCGTCGACTCCGCCGCTGCCGCTGAACAGCTTGCGCTGGGTGAGGGCGGTGACGCCGTGCCGCAGCAGGATCACCGTCGTCGGGTCGCCGCTCATGGTGCCGCGCCAGCCGACCTTGGGAGCCTCGGGACGGTCTCGAGGCTCGGTGAACAGCGCAGGCGGCTCGGGAGGCTCGTCGCCGAGCTGGACCGGCTCCTCGTCGGCGGCGCTCGTCACCGCGTCCTCCGGCGTCGCCGCCAGCGTCGTCACCGGCCCCGTGCGTCCCTCACGCTCGGCGTCCAGGGCGGCGTTGACCAGGGAGTCGGCGTGTGCGTTCTGCGCGCGCGGCACCCAGGTCCAGGTCACCGGCCCCAGCTCACGGACGATGGCCTGGGCCCGCAGGGCGAGCGGCTTCATGTCGGGGTGCTTGATCTTCCACCGGCCCGCCATCTGCTCGATGACGAGCTTGGAGTCCATCCGGACCTCGACGGGAGCTCCTCCGGCGTGCTCCCGGGCGAGCTCGAGGGCACAGATCAGGCCGCGATACTCGGCCACGTTGTTGGTGGCGTGACCGATCGCCTCGCCGCGGTCGGCGATCAGCACGCCGTCGTGGAACAGCGCCGCGCCGTAGGCGGCGGGCCCGGGGTTGCCGCGCGATCCGCCGTCGGCCTCGGCGACCCAGCCCATCAGACGTCGGCCCCGCCGCGGACGAGGATCCGTCCGCATTCGGGGCATCGAACGACCGCGTCGGCCGGCTCGGCCTGGATCTCGCGCAGGTCGGCGCTGTTGATCTCCAGATGGCAGCCCTGGCAGCGTCCCGCGACGAGCGGGGCCACACCCAGTCCCCCTCGCTGCTCGGCGACCTTGCGGTACAGCTGCAGCAGGTCGGGGTCGATCTGTGGCAGGATCCGCTCGCGTGCGGCCTTCGCCTCGGCGGCCTCGGCGTCAAGCTCGGCGAGCTTCCGGTCCCGGGCCAGGCCGAGCTCGACCTGGGCCGCACGCTCGACCTCGATCGCACGCAGGATCTCCTCGAGCTCGCCCTGGGCGCTCTCGAGCTCCTCCATGATCACCAGCTCCTCGTCCTCGAGGGTGGCGATGCGGCGGGCCAAGGCCTCCAGCTCGCTCTGCAGACCGGTCAGGTCCTTCGGGTTGGTGATCGCGCCGGAGGCGAGCCGCTGCTCGTCGCGCTCACGTCGCGCCTTGACCTGCTCGACCTCCGCGTCGGCCTTCGACTGGGCCCGCTCCAG
>JAJUII010000057.1 GCA_029265505.1 Aeromicrobium choanae | reverse complement strand
GGGCACCCGCACACCGGCCTCGGCGAAGGCGCGGAGCATGCCGAGCGCCATGAGGTCGTTGGCGGCGAACACCGCGGTCGGCAGGTCGTCGAGGAGCTCGCGGCCGATCGCGTAGCCGCGATCGGAGCTCCAGTCGCCGACGACGTCGGGCCGAGGCCGGACGCCCGCGTCCGCGAGCGCGGCGTGCCAGCCCTCGACGCGTGCGGCGGCGTCGAACCAGTCGGTGGGGCCGGAGACGTGGACGACGTCGGTGTGGCCGAGCCCGAGCAGGTGCTCGGCGGCCAGCCGGGCGCCGCCGCGCTGGTCCACGGAGATGGTGGCGACGTCGTCGGGCGGGTCCCAGGCCGAGACGACGAGCACGGGCACCTGGGTGCTGAGCGCCTGCGCGACCTCGGCGACCCCGGGCGTCGGCGCGATGACGACGACGCCCTCCACCCCCTGCTCGACGAACGCGTTGGCGATCTCCGCGTGCCGGGCCGGGTCGGGCTCGGGGGCGATGGCGACGGTGACGAAGTAGCCGGCCGACCGCGCGGCCTGCTCGAGCGCGCCGAGCGTGCCCGCGGGCCCGGATCGCCACGACCCGCTGGAGACGATGCCCAGCAGCCCGGAGCGGCGCGTCACCAGGGCGCGGGCCGACAGGTTGCGCCGGTACCCGAGCTGCTCGACCGCGGCGAGCACCCGCTCGCGCGTCTCCGGCCGCACCGAGGGGTGGTCGTTGAGCACCCGGCTCACCGTCTGGTGGGAGACGCCCGCGAGCCGCGCCACGTCGGTCATCCCGGGCCGCTTGCCGCCCTCCACACCGCCCCCTCCGCCTCGACCGGTCGTCGCAGGGTACCGAGCGCACGCTCCGCCCCTCGCCTGCAACATAACGGCTGCCAGATCGCGGAAACCGGACTTTGTGAGCGTTCACACGGGATCTGGGTGCGAGTTCGTCGCACCCGCGTGCACGCTGCCCGGAGCCGATGACGACGCGATCAGCCCGGAGCCCGCTGGCAGCGTTGAGAAATCACGTCGAGCACCACCCTCTCGTGCTTGTTGATCTCACCGTCGATCATCGCGACTCGCTTCGCGGCGTCGACCACATCGCTGAGGTCGCTGTCCTCGTCAGCGATCATCTGCCACACATCGTCGGGTGTGATGTCAACGATCGACTGAAGCTCGTCGTCGACGATCCCGTGGCGCTCGCGTACCAGGCGAACCAGGTGGCGGAAGAGCAGGGCCTCATCGTCGCCGAGGTGTCTGTCGGCGTTGATCACCAGCCAGGACACCCACAGCATGAGGCGCGGATGCGCCGTGCGATCGACCAGCTGCCGCGCGACCTCGGCTACACGGGCCTGGTTTCGGTACACCGCGCGCGCATGCCGTCCAACGACCTTCGTGGAGTAACGGTTGATGAGGTAGGCCAGCGGTACGCCGACGAGCGGGATACCGACCTTGATGACGTTGCGCTGCAGCAGGTAGCGGCCGACCACCGGCAGCCCTCGTGCGGCTTGGAGGACTGCGCCCTTGTAGAACATCCTGATCAGGGGCCGCACAAGCGGCGGAACGATCTTGATGACGCTCTCCCGCACGGCTTCGCCAGACCGGATCGTGAACGCGACCCCGATGAGGTGCCACAGGTCCTCGGGGTCCGAGAGGTCGATCTCGATGCGGTACAGGACGGCGATGTCGTATGCGAGTCGTATCTGGAGCTGCGAGAGGTACACGACATCGACAAGGACGGTGGCAGCTGCCGCCGGTACCGTCGCGGGCGAGGCCCCACCGCCGCTGGTAAGCGTGAGAGCGATCGCCGCCGTGTAGGCCGATGCTGACAGAGCCCCCTCGATGCCGGCGTACCTGACCGCCATCTTGATTCGCTGATCGACGACGGCGTCCGGCGGTACGCCCGCATACCGCTCCTGGAAGTAGCGCCAGTCGACCCTGTCCGCGTAGGTACGGACTCCCTGCTCCAGCAGCTTCGTGAACCAACCACCAGATCGAATGTCATCCGCGGTCAGCTTCTTGACGAACTCCTTGATCTCGTCTCGGTCGGCCTCGACGACTATCCGGTCCTCGTCCGAGCCGAGATCCTGACGCAGGGCGTCCTTGATCGATTCCTTGTCGGAGCGCCCATCCCTGTCAGACGCCTCCGCAGACGGGTCGGCCCGGTCCGCCATCGCTCATTCCCCTTCGGCAAATCGTGGAGCCATCGCCTCCATCTGCTCGATCACGAGCTTGATGGCGCCAGGCTGCTTGTCAGGCGGGTACCCATGCTTGGTGAGCAGCCGCTTGATGGATGCGCGCAGTTTGGCACGGACGTCGTCGCGCACGGTCCAGTCCGTACGTATGTCGCGTCGCATCACCGCGACCAGGTCGCGTGCGATGACCGCGAGGACGTCGTCGCCCATCCCGGTCACCGCGGACTCGTTCTGTGCGACGGCGTCGTAGAAGGCGAGCTCGTCGTCCGTCAGGGCTGGGTCGAACCGTTGGCCGCGGTCGGCCTCGGCGGCGACCTCCTTCGCCATCGCGACCAGCTCGGCGATGACCTCCGCAGAGCTGAGCTGGGAGTTGGTGTACTTGCGCATCAGCTCGGCGATCCGCTCCGAGAACGCGCGCGCCCGGATCGGGTTGCTCGCCGTAGCCCGGCGCGCCTCCTCCACCAGCACCGCGCGCAGTGCCTCGATCGCCAGGTGCGGATGGGGCGAGTCCGTGGCCCGCTTCGCCAGCTCCGGGCCGAGGTCGGCAAGGCTGGGCTTCTCGATACCAGCGGCCGCGTAGATGTCGACGATCTCGCCGGTCGCGGTGCTCGTCGCGATCAGCGAGGCAAGCAGGCGCTGCACCTCCTCGGGGATCGGCTGGCCGTTGCTTCGTGCCTCCTCCGCGTCGAACTTGGCGAGCCATACCCGCACCTCTTCGTAGAACCGCACGGGCAGCTTGAGGTGGCCGAGGTTCTCGGCCCCGGAGCACAGCGCCCACGCGCGCGCGAGCTGGTTGGCAAGCTTGCGGAACCGCACCTTGGGCCGGTCGTTCGGATCCTCCGCCTGGTTGCCAGGCGTCTGCGGGCTCCGCAGGTAGTTCGTCGCCCCGATGGCGGCCTTCACCCAGTCCTTCGGCCCGCCGTGGAGCTGCCCCCGCCAGTCGTAGCCGGCCATGAGCGCGTCGAGCTGAGCGACCAGCGTCTCGGCGAGCTCGATCGACTCCGCGATGTTCTTGCCGACCGGCTTGGTCTTCTGATCGGTGGCCGTGTACTCGGCGAGCGCCTTGTCGAGATTCTCCGCGAGCGGCGCGTACGCGACCAGGAGGCCGTCCGACTTTCCCCGGAAGGTGCGGTTGACACGGGCGAGCGTCTGCATGAGCAGAGCGCCCTTGAGCGGCCGGTCGAGGTACAGCGTGTGCAGCGGCGGCGCGTCGAAGCCGGTGAGCAGCATGTCCTTGACGATGACGATCTCGAGCTCGTCCTCGGGGTCACGCACCCGCTGCTTGACGGCCTTCTCCTGGCTCGGACGACGCACGTGCTGCACCACCGGCGGCGTGTCGGACGGCGTCCCGGAGTAGACGACCTTGATCTTGCCCTCGGCGTCGTTGTCGGAGTGCCACTCGGGCTTGATCGCGACGATCGCGTCGTACAGGTGGGCACAGATCTCTCGGGTGGCCCCCACGATCATCGCCTTGCCGGGCACACCGATGAAGCTGCTCATCGCCTCCTTGCGCGCCTCCCAGTGGGTGACGATGTCCTGCGCGAGAGCCTCGATCCGTGCCGGGGCACCGTAGATCGCGTTGACGACCGCGACCGACGCCTCGATCCGTTCGCGGTCGACGTCGTCGAGCCCCGCGGTGACCTCGTCGGCCGTGGCGTCGATGTCCTCTTCGGACAGGTCGGCGGTCCGTTCGACGGCGATCAGGCGCGGCTCGAAGTAGACCGGCACGGTGGCGCCGTCGGAGACGGCACGGGTGAGGTCGTAGACGTCGATGTAGTCACCGAAGGTCTCGCGGGTGTTGCGGTCGGCGAAGGAGATCGGGGTGCCGGTGAACGCGATGAGCGTGGCCTTGGGCAGCGCCTCGCGCAGGTCCCGGGCGTAGCCGTCGATGTCGTCGTAGTGGCTGCGGTGCGCCTCGTCGACGACGACGATCACGTTCCGCCGATCCGACAGCAGCGGCGTGTGCAGACCCGCGTCCTTCTCGGCCTTCGTCCGACCGAACTTCTGGAGGGTGGTGAAGTAGATGCCGCCGGTCTTGCGCGACGAGAGCGCGGTGCGCAGATCGTCGCGGCCGGTGATCTGGACGGGCTTCTCAGGCAGCAGCAGCGAGTGGCTGAAGGAGTCGAAGAGCTGACCATCGAGCTCATTGCGATCCGTCACCACGACGATGGTCGGGTTGAGCAGCTCGGGCCGGGTGTGGACGAGGTGGGCGTAGAGCTCCATCTCCATCGACTTGCCCGAGCCCTGGGTGTGCCAGACCACGCCGGCCTTCCCGTTGCTGCGCACGGCTTCGACCGTGCTCGCCACGGCCTTGGTGACGGCGAAGTACTGGTGCGGCTTCGCGATGCGCTTGCCGAGGCCGTGCTCACCTTGGTCGAACGCGATGAAGTTGCGCAGCAGCTGGCCGAAGCGCTCCTGGTTGTACACGCCAGCGATGAGGAGGTCGAGACCGGTGGCGGCCTCGCCCTCGACGGTGGTCCCCAGCTCGAGGGGGTGGCCGTCGTCGTCGACGTTCCAGGGCGAGAAGTGCTCCAGAGGGGTGAAGGGCGTGCCGTAGCGGGCGAAGATGCCGTCGGAGGCGACCGTGAACGCAGCGAACCGGAACACCATCGGCAGCTCGCGCAGGTAGGTCGCGAGCTGCGCGTGGCCAGCCGCGACGTCCGCCGAGGCGGACCCTGCCTTCTTCAGCTCGATGATCGACAGGGGCATCCCGTTGACGTAGAGCACGACGTCGAAGCGGCGCTCGACGTCGCCGGAGACGACGCGGACCTGGTTGACGGCGAGCCAGTCGTTCTCGCTCGGCTCGTGGGACAGCAGCCGGATCGTGGGGTGCTGCTCGGTGCCGTCGCTGTCGATCCAGGAGACGCCGCGGTATCCCTCGGTCAAGAAGGTGTGGATGCGGTGGTTCTCGGTGATGGCGTCGGCCGATGACGGCGTCAGGATCTCCGCGAGCGCCTGCTGGAGGTAGTTGGCGGGCACCGAAGGGTTGAGCCGCCGCATCGCTGCAAGGATGCGCGACGGGATGTGCAGATCGGCCCACGACTCCCGCTCGCCCGAGCCCGGCGCGATCGTGCTGCCATGCAGCGGCTGCCAGCCGTACTCAGCGAGCTCCTCGAGCGCGAGCCCTTCCCACTCCGCTTCCGAGAGAGCCATGTCAGATCGCCTCCGAGACTGTCGCTTCTGCTTCCTTGACGGTGAGTCGCCCCGACATGAGTGCGGGGAGGAGTAAATCGCGAAGCTGCACAAGGATCTGGCTCTCGCGTGACCGACTGTCGGCCAATGCGCTTCTCATCGCGGTCCGCTCGGCGTACCGATGCATGACGTCGTCAGTCGCTAGCGGGACCGGGTACGACTTGATCGCCTTTCGCGACAGGTGCAGCACCGTGGTGCCAGTTGTCCGCGATCGACAGTACGCACGAAATTGCCGTCGCCGCAGCACCCCGAGCAGGTAACCATCCGGTACGCCATCCCGGGCCCGAATGATGCCAAGGTCAAGGCTTGCGACGAGTTCCCGATACCCCGATCCGTCTGGGACTCGAGCACACCACCCGATGACCTCGGCCTTCTGCGTCAGATCAGTCATCGCCACGACGGTTTCCCCCGGGCGAAGAACTTGGGCGGCTTTGCGATCTCCCTGGTACTCCTTGTATCCGGCAGCGGTGAACGATCCGTCTCGCGCGACGCACTTGAGAGTCGCCAGGGCCACGTCAGACGGCCCGAGGTCTACTGAGCGATACGAAATGCCGGTCGTGATCTCAGCGATTTCTTCTAGCGGTCGGCTGTGGACCGCAGCCTGAGCAATACGGTCGACCTCCAGGTCGTCGAGACGGGTAAGTTCGAGCGCGAGGCGGTCGTTGGCGGCGATCTTGTCGTCGAGCGCCCCCAACACCTCCGCAATCGCCCGCTGCTCATCGATCGTGGGGATCCGAAGCGGCACGGCGCCCAGAATCGACGTGTTCAGGTTGAGCATGGTCGCCCCCACTGCGTGGCGCGTGATCCATGCGCGTGTCTCCGATTCGCCCAGTGCGTACGAGATAAAGGTCGGATCGTGCACATCGTGGTCCGCGATTCGCACACGCAAGCACCCGGTACCGCACAGCCATCCGTCATTCTCGGGGCGCACCAGGGCGCGGCGCTCGACGTCTCCCCTGCGCGAGTACACAATGTCGCCAGTCGTCAACCAGTAGCGGCGAAGCCTGTCCATGTCCTCCTGGGACACGCGGGCGATTCCTGCAGGATCGATCCGGTTGGCCCCGATGTTCTGCGGCATGACAACAGGCGTACCGTCCAGCACATAGTCAGCCGCATGCAGCTGAGAGCCGAATGGGCCTGTCTGGATGTCGCCACCCGCCTCAGCGACCAGATCAGCGAGGGTTAACTCACGCCACACGGTCACGACACTCTCCCCAACTGCTCCCGCACGGCAGCCTCGAGCCGAGCAGACTCATCGAACTGCGCAAGCAGCTCACCTGTCAGCCGGGCGATCTTCTCGTCCAGCGGCTCGCCGTCGTCCTCGACTTCAGCGGACCCGACGTACCGGCCGGGCGTGAGCGCGTAGTCGGCTTCCTTGATCTCGGCGAGACTCACACTCCGGCAGAACCCGGGCACGTCCTCATACTCCCGATCAGCGGACTCGGTGCCGCGCCACGCGCGATACGTCCCGGCGATCTTGGCGATGTCCTCGTCGGTGAAGGATCGCTCGGCACGATCGACCATGTAACCCAACTCGCGGGCGTCGATGAACAGGACCTGGCCGGTGCGGTCGATCGAGCCCTGCGCACCAGCGGTCTTGTCCTTGGCGAAGAACCACCCGCACACCGGGATGCCGGTGGAGCGGAACATCTGCGTGGGCAGCGCCAGCATGCAGCTGACGAGGTCGGCCTCGACGATCTGCGCCCGGATCTGACCCTCACCGCCGGAGTTCGATGACATCGACCCGTTCGCCATCACCACTCCTGCTTGCCCTCCCGGAGCGAGTTTGGACAGCACGAGTTGCAGCCAGGCGTAGTTGGCGTTGCCCGCCGGCGGCACACCGAAGCGCCACCGCGGGTCGTCCTCGTTGCGCGCCCACGCCTTGACGTTGAAGGGCGGGTTGGACAGCACGTAGTCCATCTCGACGCCGTCGTGCAGGTCCCGCGCGAACGAGTCCTGCCAGCGCGACCCCAGGTTGCCGTTGAGCCCGTGCACGGCGAGGTTCATCCGCGCCAGCCGCCAGGTGCGCTCGTTCAGCTCCTGCCCGTAGATGGACAAGGCGGCGCGGTCGCGGTCGTGCGCCTCGAGAAACTTCTCCGCCTGCACGAACATGCCGCCCGAGCCGCAGGCCGGGTCGTAGATGCGGCCCTTCGTCGGCTCGAGCACCTCGACGAGCGTGCGCACCACCACGGGCGGCGTGAAGAACTCACCGCCCCGCTTCCCCTCCGCCGCGGCGAAGTTGGCGAGGAAGTACTCGTACACCTCGCCCAGCAGGTCACGAGCTCTCGTCGACCCGTCACCCACGAACTTCAGTGCGTTGAACAGGTCCACGACCTCGCCCAGACGCCGCTGGTCCACGTTGTCGCGGTTGTACAGCGGCTGCATCGTGCCGCGCAGGCCTGGATTGGCACCGATCAGCAGCGTGATCGCGTCGTCGACCAGCTCACCGATGCTCTTCGCAGGTCGCCCGTCCGCAGCGGGCAGCCCCTTCGCGTGCTGCGCGAGGTACTCCCAGCGCGCCGCTTCCGGCACCCAGAACACACCGTGCCCGGTGTACTCGTCGACGTCGTCGACCTGCTGCGCGATCGCTGCGTCGTCCCAGCCGTCCGCCCTGAGCTCCGCCTCGATCTGCGCGCGCCGCTCGGCAAAGGCGTCCGAGGTGTAGCGCAGGAACACCAGACCCAGGACCACGTCCTTGTACTGCGAGGCATCCATCGAGCCCCGCAGGCGGTCGGCTGCCTTCCACAGCGTGTCCTTCAGCTCCTTCATCGTCGACGGCGTACTGCTCGCCGATCTCGCACGTGCCACCCGCTACTCCTTCTCTCTCGTTCGGACGATGAGCGCACCGGCGGTGACGCCCTCGACCAGGTCGATCTCCAGCTCGCCCAGCAGGGCGAGCTCCTCCTGCAGCGCACGGCGACGCTCGTCGAGCGAGCGCAGCGCTGAGTCCAAGGTCGCCGTCGCCGATGAAGCCGGGATCGGCACGCTCCAGGCATGTGGTCGGTCCGCATCCGCCGGTAGTGCGTTGATCGCGGCCACCACCGCGAACGGCGATCCCGTGCGCAGCCGCAACACGCGGGCAGGCGCCGCAACGACGCTCCCGCCTTCCTCGTCGACGACCGCACGGGGCCGCGGCCGGGTCACGAACACGACGTCGCCCGGTTCCGTCAGCCGATAGACCGCGTGCGCCGTCAACGCGTCGAGCGCAGCTCCCGGACCGCGACCGAGCACCTCATCGGGTCCGATCACACGCACGGGCCCCTCCCCCCGCTGCTCGGCCGGCACACGAGACCCCGGCAGGACCCTGGCTGCGCCCGAGGCGACGAGCTGCTCGAGCGTCAGGTGGTGACCCGGGTCGGGGGTCTCTGCGGCCATCACCGTGAACGCGCCCGCGAGCCCACGCTCGGTGGCACGCTCCCAGGTCGTCAGTGCTGTCACCGCGGTCGCGCCCGCGGGCTCGTTGCCGACGCGAGCCGCTGGTCTGGGGACCAGGGCGGCATCCGTCGCAAGGAGCCGCGCCGTGCGCTCCGGGTGGCAGTGCGCGAACGCCCGCGCTCGAATCTGCGCGACGCCGCCCAGAGCAGCCACGAGGTCGGCGACCAGGCCGTGCATCGCCGACCCGGTCAGATCGGTCCGGGAGATCTCACCGGTGACGAGCAGCCGCTCACCCACCGCTGCCTGCTCATCGGCGTCGCCGAGCAGCCACAGACCCAGCTCGGCCCGGGGCTTGTCGACCACCAGGCCAGCAGGAAGCCGAACGGCGGCACGGAGCCGCCCTGTGCGGAGCACGTCCGCTCGAGCCAGTCGATCGTCCCGACCCGTCAGCTCGTCGCACAGGACGCCAGCGGGACCCACGACAACGGCGACCTCACCGGGCGCCAGGGACAGCACCAGCTCATCGACGGGCCGCAGCACGGCCGTCGGATCGCTCGAGTGCCCGCGACTAGGCACCTGCACCACACGCAGAGGCCGCGCCTCGAGGTCGGGAACCGGCAGCCGTGCCGCAAGCGCTCGACGCCGCAACCGTCGGCCCGTCCCATCCCCGGACGGCGGAGCCCATGCGGTCGCGCGCTCGGCGTCGGCCAGAGCCACGCGCAGGGCGAGGTCGCCAGGTGAGCCCGGATCGCCGTCGCTCACCGAGAACGAGGAGGGACTGACGCTCTCACCCAGCAGGCGGACGAGGTCCACCACTGGGTCTCCCAGTGACCAGCGCCGCTCCTCGCCGGCGCGGGCACGCTCGGCGGCGAGCTTCTCGACGGCCGCACTGGCGCCGTACGCGGCGTCGATCATGCGGTCCGCGAGCTCGCGCAGCTCGGCGTCCTGCGCCGTGGCACGGATCTCTCGGAGCAGCGTCGTATCGCTCGGGTCGACCTCGATCGCAGCCGTCATGAGCTCGTCGGGGTCGGACTCGGTCAGCGTGACGTCGGTGACGGCGGCCAGCGTGAGCATCGCATCCAGCGCATCGCCACCACCGGGCACGGCGGCGTGCAACGGTGCGTCCTCGGCGAAGCTCGCGTTGTTGCCGCGGCCGGTCGCGGCCTGCCAGGCGATCACCTGGTCGAGGTCGAACAGCTCCTCCCCGACGACCGGCGCTGGGAACGGGATCAGCTCCCCCCGAACGGAGGTGCGCTTCTGCCACATCGTCACCACAGGCCGTTGCACCCGAGCGGCCGCGGCGATGCCCGCTCGGCTGATCAGGAGCGTCATAGCCCCTCCTGAACGGGCGTGAGCTGCACACGAATGGAGTGCGACGCCCTGTGACTGCTGGCACGAGACGACTGACGACCGGAGCCAGGCGGCGTCACGGTGACGCCGTGGGCGCCGGTGTCACCAGTGACGATGAGGGCACGCATCATCGCGGGGTGATCGAGCCCGTCGGCCATGTCCTGCCTCCTCTCGACTCGTCTGCGGTGCTGGCGCCACCGTACTGGCGATTGTCTCCTACGCGGCCAGTCTGTGCGATAACCCGGGTTATCACTCACACGGTCGTCACGAGATGCCCTCGTGGCCGACGCTGCTCCGACAACCGACCGAAAGGAGCAGAGCGATGCGCAAGACACGCTGGGCGGCCGCCACGGCCGCCGTCATGATCGTCACCCTCGCGGGGTGCACCGGCGGCGAGGTCCTGCCGAAGCGGCTGGCCGAGGTCAGCGAGCAGCCGTCCGCGGTGCAGCAGGACGAGGCGGACGCCGAGCCCGCGGCAGACACGGACGAGCAGCCGGAGGCCTCGCCGGACCCGGAGCCGACGACCACGACTGCTGAGCGCGGTACCCGCGACAACCCTGCGACGCCTGGCGTCGACGTCGCCAGCTTCACGACCGGCGCCGAGGAGGTCGAGGTGGAGCTGGGCACCGCGACCTGGGACGCCGACGAGATCGTGGCGCTCGAGAACCAGTTCAACGACCCGCCGGCCGACGGCATGGTCTATGTGCTGCTTCCGGTCACGGTCAGCTACCACGGACCGGAGTCGATGCTCCCCTGGATCGACATCGACGTGACGTTCCTGGCAGACGACGGGCGGTCGTACGAGAGCGCGTGGGCGGTCATCCCCGATGACCTCCAGGACGTCAACGACATCTATGACGGCGGCACGGCGACAGGCAACATCCTGTTCGAGCTGCCCGTCGCCCAGGTCCCCGGCGGCCTCTGGGGTGTCTCGTACAACTGGAGCGACCCGCTGTGGTGGAGCGCAGCGTGACCGCGACGATGCCCGACCCCCAGCAGTGGGGGTCGGGCGGCACCCCGCCGCTCGAGCACGCAATGCACCCGATCCCGGGCATCGATCCGCGCGTGGCGAGGCGAGAGTCGCTCAAGGCGCGGATCCGCCTGGTCGGATCTCTGCTGATCGGAGCGCTCGCAGTCCTCTCGTTCGCCCTGCTCGGCCCGAGCACCGAGAACCACGCCGCCGAGCGCATCCTCATCTGGGCCGACGACGCCGCCAACCAGGACCGGACCCAGGGCGCTCCGCAGCAGGCGGTGGTGAACGGCTGGACCGGGAACGAGCTCCTCGACCTCATCTCCTCTCAGCTCGACGAAGCCGCACAGCCCGATCACCGCCCCGCCGCTCTTCTGACGTTGGGCGTGCTGCTGATCGGCCTCGGGCTCATGACCACACCTCGGCGGGAGTAGGCGCCTGACGGCCTGATCCGACGGCGGGTGTCGCGGCCTGGACTGCGGCACCCGCCGTCGCGTGCGGTCACACCGACCACTGACAGTTCTTGTCAGATCATTGACACGACACGTGATCTCACTGACACTTCCTGTCATGCCTGCGTCGTCGCTGCGCTCCTCCGGGGTCCTCACCGACCTGCGGAGGCTCCGCCCGGAGCTGCCGGCGTCGGTGCGGAAGGTGGCGGACACCGTGCTCGCGGACCCGGCCGGGGCGGTCGCGGGGACGCTGCAGGAGCTGGCGGCGACGAGCGGGACCTCGCCGTCGGCGGTGTCGCGGCTGTGCCGGCGGCTCGGCGTCGACGGCTACCCCGCGCTGCGGCTGTCCGTCATCGCCGACGCGGCGGCCGGCACCGGCTCGCCGTGGGAGCTCGACATCTCCCGCACCATCTCCCCCACCGACCCGCTCGAGGACGTCGCGCGCACCCTCGGGGCGGCGCAGACCTACGCGGTCATGGACACCCTCGCGGGGCTCGACCTCGACGCCGTCCGCGCCCTCGCCGACGCGATCGCCGCCGCGCGCCGCGTGCAGCTCTACGCGGTCAGCGGCTCCGCCGTCATGACGATGGAGCTGCAGCTGCGGCTGCACCGCATCGGCGTGCCGACCTGGTCGTTCACCGACGTGCACGAGGGCCTCACGGGCGCTGCCCTGCTCGAGCCGGGCGACGTCGCGATCGCGGTCTCCTTCACCGGCGAGACCGTCGAGACGGTCGAGATGCTGCGTACCGCCGCCGAGCGCGGCGCCCTGACGGCGGCCGTCACCGGCGGCGCCGACTCCACCCTCGCCCGCGCAGCCGACCACGTGCTGGTCACGGTCACCGAGGAGACGACGTTCCGCGAGGGCCCGCTCGCGGCCCGGTTCTCCGAGCTCACGGTCGTCGAGCTGCTGTACCTCGCCGTCAGCCAGGCGAGCGTCGCGCGCACGACCGAGCTGCTGGACCGCACGGCCCACGCCGTGCGCAGCCACCAACGACGGCGCCCGGCACCGAGGCCGGGTCGAGCCTGACCGGCGCGGCACGCGCCACGAAAGCCCACCGGGGCGGAGGAGGAACCATGGCCGACAGCACCCTCAGCAGACAGACGTTCCTGCGTCT
>JAJUII010000130.1 GCA_029265505.1 Aeromicrobium choanae | reverse complement strand
TGGAGAAGATCACCCAGCACACCGGCGTCGGCGTGCCCTTGCGCCGCAGCAACGTCGACACCGACCAGATCATCCCGGCGGTCTATCTCAAGCGGGTGACGCGCACCGGCTTCGAGGACGGCCTGTTCGCCGCCTGGCGCAACGACCCGGAGTTCGTCCTCAACCAGGACGCCTACCGCGACGCGACCGTGCTGGTGGCCGGACCGGACTTCGGCACCGGATCCTCGCGTGAGCATGCCGTCTGGGCCCTGCAGAACTACGGGTTCAAGGTGATCATCAGCCCCCGGTTCGGTGACATCTTCCGCGGCAACGCGGGCAAGGCCGGACTGCTTGCGGCGCAGACCGACGAGAAGGTCGTCACGGCGCTGTGGGAGCACCTGGAGGCGAACCCGGGCGCGACGATCTCGGTCGACCTCGAGTCGCGCACGATCAGCGCGGGCGAGGGTGCCGACCGCATCGAGGAGTCGTTCCAGATCGATGACTACACCCGCTGGCGGCTGCTGGAGGGACTCGACGACATCGGCATCACGCTCGGACACGAGGCGGACATCGCGGCTTACGAGGCGCGTCGGCCCTCGTTCAAGCCCGCGACACTCTGACTCGTCGCTCCCGTCGGGCAGTCGGGTACTAGGGTCGATCCATGACTCGCACCCGTCCACTGCCGCCGATCCTGCGGGTCGTGGTGTTCCTGTTGCGGCCGGTGTTCATGATCATCACGAAGCGGGATTGGCGGGGCTCCGAGAACCTGCCCACCTCGGGTGGGTACGTGATCGCGGCCAACCATCTGTCGTACATCGATCCGTTCACCTTCGGGCATTGGCTGGTCGACCACGACATCCCGCCGCGGTTCCTGGTCAAGGACCCACTGTTCGCCGTGCCGATCATCGGCCGCATGCTGCGGGCGGCGCGTCAGATCCCCGTCTACCGGGGGACCGGCGCCGCCGCCGAGTCGCTGCGCGCGGCGATCGAGGCGGTGCGTGAGGGGTCGATCATCGCGATCTACCCCGAGGGCACGATGACGCGCGATCCGGACGGCTGGCCGATGAGCGCCCGGCTCGGTGCGGTGCGCATCGCGCACGCCACCGGCGCTCCGCTGGTGCCGGTCGCCCAGTGGGGGCCCCAGGAGATCATCTGGCCGTACCGCCGCGAGTTCCGTATCTTCCCGCGCAAGACGATGCACGTGTGGGCCGGCGAGCCGCTCGACCTGTCCGACCTGGGAGACGACCCCACCGAGGAGCAGCTCCAGGCGGCGAGCAACCGACTCATGGACGCGATCACCGAGCTGCAGGCGCAGATCCGCGGCGAGCGGCCGACCCGGCCTCGGATCGACGTGCGCACCCTGAGCAAGCCCAAGACCCGATACAAGGAGAAGTGATGGTCGCCGTCGCAGTCATGGGAGCCGGGTCCTGGGGGACCGCCTTCTCGGTGGTGCTGGCCGACGCCGGTCACGACGTCCGACTCTGGGGGCGCCGCGAGCAGACCTGCCGGAACGTCAACGACGTCCACGAGAACACCGAGTACCTGCCGGGGATCGACCTGCCCGCCGCGATCCGTGCCACCACCGACCCGCTGGAGGCGCTCGCCGACGCCGCGATCGTCGTGCTCGCCGTGCCGTCGCAGACCCTCCGCCAGAACCTCGAGAGCTGGGGGAGCCTGATCGAGCCCACCGCCGTGATGGTGAGCCTCATGAAGGGGATCGAGCTGGGGACCCACCTGCGCATGAGCGAGGTGATCGCCCAGATCACCGGCGCCGGTCCCGAGCGCATCGCGGTCGTCAGCGGGCCGAATCTCGCCAAGGAGATCGCCCGACGTGAGCCGGCCGCCAGCGTCGTCGCCTGCGCCGACGACGCCGTCGCCCTGCAGTTGCAGAAGTACTTCCACACGCCGGCCTTCCGCCCGTACACCAACGCCGACGTGATCGGCTGCGAGCTGGGTGGCACGGTCAAGAACGTCATCGGCCTCGCCGTGGGCGTCTGCGACGGTCTCGGCTACGGCGACAACACGAAGGCCTCGGTCATCACCCGAGGCCTGGCCGAGACGGCGCGCCTCGGGCTGGCGATGGGCGCCGACCCGATGACCTTCATGGGCCTGGCGGGCCTCGGCGACCTGGTGGCCACCTGCTCCTCGCCGCTCTCGCGGAACCGCACCTTCGGCGAGAAGCTCGGCCGCGGGATGACGGTCGACGAGATCACCTCGCAGACGCGGCAGGTCGCCGAGGGCGTCAAGTCCTGCGTCTCGGTCGCCGAGCTCGCCCAGATGCACGGCGTCGACATGCCGATCGTGGCGCACGTGCGGGCCTTGGTCGACGGTGAGATGACCCCGACCGAACTGGTCGAGGCGCTGATCAGTCGATCGACGAAGCCCGAGATGCGCTGAGGCCGTCAGGACCGAGCGGCTGCGACCGCCTCCCGGACGGCCGGCGCCACCTCGGCGGCGAACCTCCGGGTGGTGTCGCCGTCGTCCGAGGCGATGATGAATCCGCTCGTCCCGTGCTCGAGGGCGATCTCGGCCAGCTGCGCCGCGCCGAGCTCCGGCCCGACGTTCAGCAGGCGTCGCACCGATCGCGGGTCGCGGCCGGCCAGCTCGGCTCCCTCGTCGATCCGGGCGTTGAGCTCGGCCAGGTCGGCCGCCCCACCGGGCAGGTAGGACAGCGAGGGCAGCCAGCCGTCGGCGAGTCGACCCGTCAGCCGCAGGATCCGCGGCTTGTACGCGCCGAGCCAGATCTCCATGCGGTGAGCCGGCGCGGGCCCGCGCTTGGCGCCCGAGACCCGATGGTGCTCCCCGTCCACGACGAGCCGTTCACGCTCGTCGGCGGCCCAGATGCCGCGGATGATCCGGACCGCCTCCTCCAGTGCGGTGACGGACTCGCCGGGCGTGAGCCGGTCGGTGCCCATCGCCTCGATCGCGTCCCAGAAGGCGCCCGCGCCGAGCGCGAGCTCGATCCGTCCGCCGCTCAGCAGGTCCAGGGAGGCCGCGGCCCGGGCGAGCACGGCCGGCGGACGCAACGGCAGACAGTGGACGTTCGCCGAGATCCGGATCCGCTCGGTGCGCGCTGCCACCCACGACATGAGGGTCCAGGTGTCGTGGAACGCGGCTTGGTACGGATGGTCCTGGAAGGTCACCAGGTCCAGGCCCGCCTCCTCGGCGACGAGTGCCTGCTCGACCGCGTGGTGTGGAGGGCGATTGCGCGGCGTGACGAAGGTGCCGAACAGCAGGTCGTGGCCGTAGTCGGTCATTGGAGTGCCTCGGTGATGTCGTCCCACAGGTCCTCCAGCGCCTCGATGCCGACGCTGAGCCGGATGAGGCCCGCGGGGATGGTGTCCGGTTCGGCGGCCATCCGGCGACGCCGCTCCCACGTGGTCTCGACTCCGCCCAGGCTGGTCGCGTAGGTGACCAGGCGGCTGCTCTCGGTGGCCCGCTGGGCCCGCTCGGCGTCGTCGACCACGAAACACACCATGGTCCCGAATCCGGGATACCGCACCTCGGACACGGCCGGATGCCCGGCGAGCCGCTCGGCCAGGGCGGCGGCGTTCGCCTCGGCGCGCTCGAGCCGGACGGCCAGCGTGCGGATGCCGCGCGTCGCCAGGAACGACTCCAGCGCCCCCGGAAGCGCCCCGTGCAGCGTGCGGTGGCGACGGAGCCGCTCGTACAGCGTGTCGTCGCGGGTGGCCAGCACGCCGAGCACGAGGTCGCTGTGACCGCAGAGGAGCTTCGACGCCGAGTGGACCACGATGTCCGCGCCGTAGCTCAGGGGTCGGTCGCGCAGGGGAGTGCGGAAGGTGTTGTCCACCGCCACGAGGGCCCCGGACTCTCGGGCCGCGGCGACGAGCGTGGGCAAGTCGCCGACCTCCATCGCCGGATTGGTGGGCGACTCGAGCCAGACGAGGTCGGCGCCGTCGAAGGCCGCCACGCTGGCGGCGGTGTCGGACGGGTCGATGAGGCGCACCTCGTAGGCGCCGGAGGTCACCAGGCTCGTCGTGCCGTTGTAGCCGTGTCGGGGGATCACGACGGTGGCGTCGTGCCGGACCAGCGAGAGTGTGGCGGCGGCGGTCGCGATGCCCGACGCGAACCCCAGGGCCCGGCCGCCCTCCAGGTCACCGACCACGCGCTCGAACGCGTCGTAGGCGGGATTGCCGAATCTGCCGTACTCCGACTCGCCCCCGGGGACGAAGGCGCTGGCGAGGGTGATGGGCGCGTTGAGCGGCGCACCGGGGGTGCGCGCCGGACGGCCTGAGGCGACGGTCACGGTTTCGGGTTGCATGGGTACCAGTGTCACAGCCGGTAGGCTCGTGCCGATGCGCACCACGATCGCCGTCGTCTTCGGAGGACAGTCCAGCGAACACGGAGTCTCCTGCCTCACCGCACGCGAGGTTCTGGCCGTCATCGACCGGGAGAAGTACGACGTGGTGCCGATCGGCATCACGACGGACGGCCGGTGGGTCCGTGAGACCGCGCGATGGGACGACCTCGAGCCGGGGAGTCTGCCGATGGTCCGCGACTCGATGCCGCCCTACTCGTGGGACGAGGTGCGCGACCTGGACGCGGTCTTCCCGCTTCTGCACGGACCGTGGGGCGAGGACGGCACGATCCAGGGCCTGTTCGAGATGGCAGGCGTGCGCTATGTCGGTGCCGGCGTGCTGGCCAGCGCGGTCGCGATGGACAAGCCGTTCACCAAGACCGTGTTCGCGGCCGCCGGATTGCCGCAGCTGCCGCACGTGACCATCCTGCCGTGGGAGTGGGACGCCTTCCGTGAGCGCGCGGTCGCCCGCGTCCACGCGCTCGGACTGCCGGTCTTCGTCAAGCCGGCCCGCGCCGGCTCCAGCTCCGGCGTCACCCCCGTGCACTCCTGGGACGACCTGGAGGCCGCGGTCCAGACGGCTCGGACCTTCGACCCGAAGGTCATCGTCGAGTCCTCGGCGGGCGGCAAGCGCGAGGTCGAGTGCGCCGTCATCCAGACCGAGAAGGGCATGCCGATCGCGAGCGAGGTCGGCGAGATCGTGGTGCGGGACGACTCGGACCACGAGTACTACGACTTCGAGGCGAAGTACCTCGACGGCACGAGCACCAACGTGGTGCCGGCCGATCTGTCCGAGACGATGCGCCAGCGGATTCGGAGGTACGCCCTGCAGGCCTTCGACGCGATCGGCTGCGAGGGCCTGGCGCGGGTGGACTTCTTCCTCACCGACAGCGTCGACGGCGGGCTGGTGATCAACGAGATCAACACGATGCCGGGCTTCACGCCGATTTCGATGTTCCCGCGACTGTGGGAGGCCTCGGGCGTGTCCTACCCCGAGCTGGTCGAGCGGCTCATCCAGCTCGCGTTGAACCGTCCGATCGGCCTGCGCTGACTCAGATCCGCACGACCGGACAGGTCAGGGTCCGAGTGATCCCGTCGATGGTCTGGATCCTCGACACCACGAGCGAGCCGAGCTCGTCCACCGAGGGGCCTTGGACGCGGGCGATGACGTCGTAGGGTCCGGTCACGTCCTCGGCGGTCTCGACCCCCTCCACGGCGGCGATCGCCGCGGCGACCTCGGCGGCCTTGCCGACCTGGGTCTGGACCAGGATGTAGGCGTGTACGGCCATGGCGCTGTCCTTTCGTCCCGGTCATGACACGCTAACTCAGTCACCGCTCCCCGGCTCGTCGACTGCGACAATGACGCCATGGTGAGCGAGAAGACCATCGCGCAGGTCGGTGAGTTCGCGCTGATCGACATGGTGCGCGAGGCGCTGGGGACCAGTGACTACGTGCTGATCGGCCCCGGCGACGATGCGGCGCACGTCGCCACCGCCGACGGCACCTACGTCACCGCGACGGACATCCTCATCGAGGGTCGGCACTTCCGTCGGGACTGGTCCACCGCCGCGGACATCGGCCGCAAGGCCGTCGCGGCCAACCTCTCCGACATCAATGCGATGGGCGGCGTCGCCACGGCGCTGGTCGTCTCGTTCGCGGCGCCGGGCGACCTTCCGGTCGACTGGGTCCGCGACCTCGTCGACGGGATGGTCCGCGAGTGCACCGAGGTGGGTGCGCAGATCGTCGGAGGGGACATGTCCGCCGCCGACCAGATCATCATCTCGATCACCGCCTTCGGAGACGCCGAGCGTCCCGTGACGCGGTCCGGCGCGCAGGTCGGCGACCAGGTCGCGTTCGCCGGCACCCTCGGGCTCGCCGCCGCGGGGTACGGAGCGCTGAGCCGCGGCTTCCGGTCGCCCAAGGTGGCCGTGGACGAGCATCGGGCCCCGCACCCGCCCTATGCCGCCGGTCCCGCGGCGGCCGCAGCGGGCGCCACCGCCATGATCGACGTCAGCGACGGCCTGTTGGCCGACCTCGGTCACGTCGCGAAGGCCAGCGGGGTCGCGATCGACCTCGACCCGGAGGCGTTCCCGATCCTGGATGCGGTGCGCACCGTCGCCGGGGCCCTCGGCGGAGTCGATCCCCTGCGGTTCGTGCTGACCGGCGGGGACGACTACGCCCTGGCTGCCACGTTCGGTGCCGACGTCGACCTGCCCGAGGGCTGGACCCGCGTCGGCACCGTCCGCGAGGGCTCGGGCGTCACCGTCGCCGGCGCCCCCTTCGAGGGCGACCCCGGCCACCGGCACTGGACCTGAAGTTTCCCCGGTTAACCGGGGAAACCGTCACTTCGCGAGGGAAACTTCCCTCGCGAAGTGACAGAAGACCTCGTGAAGTCGCCGCCGGACGGCCTCAGTCCTGGATCCGGGCGAAGGGCGCGGCGGCCTCGAGCTCGAAGGCCAGCTCCAGCAGGGTGCGCTCGTCGCCGTGGGCGGCCGAGAAGTGGATACCCAGAGGAAGGCCCTGGGAGGTCCGTCCCAATGGGAGGCTGATCGCGGGGCTGCCGGCCGCGTTGTTCAACGGGGTGAAGGCGACGTACCGGCGCAGCCGGTCGAACGCCTCCTCGAAGGGGACCGCCGGGTCGAGCCAGCCGATCTCGGGCGTCGTGTGGCCGAGCGTCGGGCTCATCACCGCGTCCCACTCGGCGGCGATCTCGGCGTACCGTCGGGCGGACTTGCGCAGGGCCACGATCGCGGCCGGAGTGCGCCACAGGTTGCGCACGAAGGCGCGGGCGAGCCCGTGCGTGAAGGGATCGATCTTGCTGCGGTCGAAGTTCGGGGAGATGAGACGTCGTCCGCCGTACTCGAGGGAGAACGCCAGCATCCGCCAGTACTGGACGAAGTGCTGCTCGAACGTCTCGTCGACCGGGACCGGCATCGGCACGACGTCGTGCCCGAGCGAGGCGACGAGCTCGGCGACGCGGGAGAGCTCGGCCGCGGTGTCGGCGTCGAGCTGTTCTCCGTGGAGCGTCTCGGTGACCAGGCCGATCCGCAGCCGTCGGGCCGAGGGACCCTCGACGAGGCCGACGCGGGGGAGTCGGGCGACCGGACGGAACCGCTCGGCGGCGGCCAGGAAGGCCGCGGTGTCGCGCACCGAGCGCGTCAGC